>JBBRKS010000001.1:0-99193 GCA_038231775.1 Rhodobacterales bacterium
GACATGAACATCCTGTCGATCGGCGTGGACAGCAACCAGAACTACATGCACCCGGGCCAGGTTCTGACCTCGATGGTCAAGCGCGTGGACAATGCGGTCTATGAGGCGTTCAAAGAGGGCGCTGATCTGAAGCCGGGCGTCAATGTCATGGACCTTAAGGCTGGCGGCGTCGACGTGGCGATGGATGACGACAACGCCAAGCTGGTCACCCCGGAAATGGCCGCAGCCGTGAAAGACGCAAGCGACAAGATCAAGTCGGGCGCGCTGATGGTGCATGACTACATGTCCGACAACACCTGCCCGGCGGGCACGTTCTAATGGCCACAGACACTTTTGGGGGGCGGCAGGCAACTGCCGCCCCCTATGCCATAGAGTTGAAGGGAATCTCTAAATCCTTCGGCCCAGTGCAGGCGAACCGCGACATCAACATCGCTGTGCCGCGCGGCACGATCCACGGCATCATCGGTGAAAACGGCGCGGGCAAATCGACGCTGATGTCGATCCTGTACGGATTTTACAAAGCCGACGCCGGTGAGGTTTTCGTGGGCGGCCACCTGACCGTGATCCCCGACAGCCAAAGTGCGATCCGCGCCGGCATCGGCATGGTTTTCCAGCATTTCAAGCTGGTGCAGAATTTCACGGTGCTGGAAAATGTCATTCTGGGCGCTGAAGACGGCCCCTTGCTTAAATCCTCGCTGACACGGGCGCGTGCCGAGCTTGAGGCGTTAAGCCGGGAATACGATCTGGACGTGCATCCCGATGCGGTGATTGAGGATTTGTCGGTTGGCCACCAGCAACGGGTCGAAATCCTGAAGGCGCTGTACCGCTGCGCCGATATTCTTATTCTGGATGAGCCGACCGGGGTACTGACTCCGGAAGAGGCTGACCATCTGTTCCGCATTTTGCGCGGCCTGCGCGATCAGGGCAAGACCGTGATCCTGATCACCCACAAGCTGCGCGAGATCATGGAGACGACCGACAATGTCAGCGTGATGCGGCGCGGCACGATGGTGGGCACGGTTCGCACGACAGAAACCTCACCCGAGGCGTTGGCCGAACTGATGGTGGGCCGCAAGGTCTTGCTTGAGGTGGAAAAACGGCCCTGCACGCCGGGGCGTGAGATCTTGCGGGTAGAAGGTCTGACGGTGCGGACCGACGGCGTTGTGCGGCTGAAAGGGGTCAGCCTGACCATCCGGGCAGGTGAGATTCTGGGCATCGCCGGAGTTGCGGGCAACGGGCAATCCGAACTGCTGGAGGCTTTGGGCGGCATTGCGCAGGCAACCGGCCAGATCACGATGAACGGGGTCGAATTGCCCTTGAAGGGGCACAAGGCGAATGGCCAGACCCGCCGCGCCGCTGGCATTGCGCATGTGCCAGAAGACCGCCAGTCGCTGGGCCTGATCATGGATTTCGCCGCATGGGAAAACGTGGGCTTTGGCTACCACAACGCGCCGGAATACCAGAAGAACGCGCTGTTCATGGACAATGCGGCCCTGAAAGCCGACACCGCCAAAAAGATGGCAACCTTTGATGTGCGCCCGCCGATCCCGACCCTTTCCGCGAAAAGCTTCTCGGGCGGCAATCAGCAAAAGATCGTGGTGGCACGCGAGATTGAACGCAACCCCGACCTTCTGCTGATCGGTCAGCCAACTCGCGGTGTGGACATCGGCGCCATTGAATTCATTCACAAGCAGATCGTCGCCTTGCGGGATGCGGGCAAGGCGGTGCTGCTGGTGTCGGTTGAATTGGATGAGATCATGTCCCTGTCGGACCGCATTCTGGTGATGTTTGACGGCAAGATCATGGGTGAGCGTGACCCTGCCACCACGAATGAGCGCGAACTGGGCCTGCTGATGGCCGGGATGGTCGGGTCCGATTCAACGGCGAAAGAGGCCTGACATGGAAAAGCTGCCGCGTTGGGCCGACGTAATTCTGGTGCCGCTGATCTGTCTGGTCATCGCGTTTGTGTTCTGCGGCATTCTGATTGCGGCCATCGGGCAAAGCCCTGTGCAGGCGATCTGGATCATGATCGAGGGGTCGTTCGGGTCGACCACCGGGCTTGGCTATACGCTGTACTACGCGACGAACTTCATCTTCACCGGGCTTGCGGTGTCGATTGCGTTTCAGGCCAGCCTGTTCAACATTGGCGGTGAAGGGCAGGCGACACTGGGCGGCCTTGGCGTGGCGCTGGCCTGTCTGTTGGTGCCGTGGCCGCATTGGTCGCTGGCGCTGGTGGGGTCGATTGCCGCCGGGGCCTTGTTTGGCGCGGCCTGGGCGCTGTTGCCAGCGTGGTTGCAGGCCAAACGGGGCAGCCATATCGTCATCACGACCATGATGTTCAACTTCATCGCCTATGCCTTGATGAACTATGTTCTGGTCAATCTGTTGCGGCCTTTGGGCAGCATGGACCCGGCCTCTGCCCGGTTTCCGGTGGCGGTGAACCTGCCAAAACTGGGTGAGATTCTGGGGCTGGTCGGCATTCCGTTTTCAACCAAGAACCCGGCGAATATTTCGTTTCTGATCGCGATTGCATTGGCGGTCGGGGTTTGGGCGCTGATGTGGCACACCCGGCTGGGCTATGCCCTGCGCGCCTTTGGCAAGCAAGAAAAGGCCGCTTTGTACGCCGGGATCGACCCGGTCAGGATCACGATTTACGCGATGATGTTGTCGGGCGGGATTTCCGGGCTGATGGCGGTCAATGCGGTGCAGGGGGCGGCACACCGGCTGGTTCTGAACTCGGTCGAAGGGGCTGGCTTTATCGGGATCGCGGTCGCCCTGATGGGGCGCAACCATCCGTTCGGCATTGTCGTCGCATCCATCCTGTTCGGGTTTTTGTACGAGGGCGGGTCGCAACTGGCGATGGGCACCACCATCCCGCGTGAGGTGATTACCGTGTTGCAGGCATTGGTGATCCTGTTCACCGGAGCGCTGCCTTACATGGTGCAAAAACCGCTGGAGAAATTGTTTGCCCTGCGGGCGCGCAAAGCGGTCGGGGGGGCCAAGTGATGGATCTGGCGAGCTTTCTGCAGATTTTAGACTCGACGATCCGACTGGCGACGCCCTTGTTGTTCGCCTGTCTGGCGGGATTGTTTTCCGAGCGCGCCGGGGTGTTTGACATCGGGCTTGAGGGCAAGATGCTGGTCGCGGCCTTTGCGGCGGCGGCGTCTTATGCGACAGGCAGTGTTTGGGTCGGTGTGCTGGCCGGAATTGGCGCGTCGTTGCTGTTTGCCGCGATTCACGGGCTGGCGAGCATCACGTTTCGCGGCAACCAGTTGATTTCGGGAGTGGCGGTCAATTTCCTCGCCTCTGGTCTGACGGTAGTTCTGGGGACAAGCTGGTTTCATCTGGGCGGGCAGACGCCTGCGCTGGTCGGCGGAATGCGCTTCGCCGATGGGCCGATGATGACGGCGCTAGCGGAGATCGGGGTGGCGAAAAGCCCGGTTCTGGACCTGATTTTTGGCCATTCGATTCTGGTTTATGTCTCACTTGCCTGCGTGCCTTTGACATGGTGGATTTTGTACCGCACCCGGTTTGGTCTGCGATTGCGGGCTGTGGGCGAAAACCCTGCGGCGGTCGATACGGCTGGGGTTTCGGTCACGGGGTTGCGCTATGCGGCGGTGGCGATCACCGGGGTTTTGTGCGGGCTGGCCGGGGCCTACATGTCGATGGGGCTGTCTGCGGGCTTTTTGCGAGAGATGACGGCGGGGCGCGGCTATATCGCCTTGGCGGCGTTGATCTTTGCCAAATGGCGGCCATGGTATGCGCTGATGGCGTGCCTGCTGTTCGGCCTTCTGGATGCCGTGGCGATCCGGTTTCAGAACATCGACCTTGGGTTTGTCGTCATTCCGGTGCAGTTCACTCAAGCGCTGCCCTATATCCTGACGGTCATCATCCTTGCGGGTTTTGTCGGCAAGGCGGTTCCGCCACGGGCCGGAGGGGAAGCCTATGTCAAAGAGCGTTGAGATTATCCGCGAGCGCGCCGGATCAGAGCCTGTGCGGCTGGCGCTGATCCTTGGGTCGGGCCTTGGCCATCTGGCCCATGCGGTTCAGGGCGTGGCCATTCCCTACGCCGATCTGCCGGGCTTTCCCCATGTCAGCGTGTCGGGGCACAATCCAAGCCTGCATTTGGGATCGCTGGAAGGTGTGCGGGTCGCCGTGCTGGGCGCGCGTGAGCATTACTACGAAAAGGGCAATCCGGCGGCGATGCGTGTGGCTTTGGAGACCGTGAAGGCTTTGGGTGCTGACACGTTGATTGCCACCAATGCAGCCGGCAGTCTGCGGGCGGATATCAGGCCGGGCGATCTGATGCTGCTGTCGGATCACATCAACTTTTCCGGCCTGAACCCGCTGATCGGAGAGGCGACCGATGCCCGGTTTGTCCCGATGACCGACGCGCACAACCCTGACCTGCGGGCCGCTTTGAAGGCGGCGGCTGTGGCCGAAAGCGTGGCTTTGGCAGAGGGGGTCTATGCCTGGTATTCCGGGCCGTCGTTCGAAACCCCGGCTGAAATCCGTGCGATAAAGATCCTTGGCGGCGATGCGGTGGGCATGTCTACCGTGCCAGAGGTGATCCTTGCGCGGTTTCTGGGACTGAAAGTGGCTGCGATTTCCACCATCACCAACATGGCGGCGGGGCTGTCGGATGAAAAGATCAGCCACGAACACACCAAGGCCATGGCGCCTTTGGGGGCTGCCAAGCTGGAACGTATCTTGCGGGCCTACCTGCGCGGGCGGGCTTGAGCGTCCCTGCGGTGCCCAGGATTTCGGGTGACTTGCAGGCCACAAAACTCGACCGGATTATGCGTGATTTACTCAAGGATTTGAGGGACATGTGCGGCTTTTCGGTTAGAAATCCGGCGCTGTTTCAGTGCAGGGGCAAAACCGTGGCAGAAGCGTTTGACTTGCAGGCAAAAGCCGCGCAAGCCTGATTGAAACAGGGGCCGTGTCAAACGGGCCCAGTCTGAACCAGACCCGTCTCAATCCGGCACATACTACAGGCACAATGCAGATTTACCTTCCCATCGCCGAAGTCTCGGTGAACGCCTTTGTCCTTTTGGGATTGGGCGGGTTGATCGGCTTTCTGTCGGGGATGTTCGGGGTGGGTGGCGGGTTTCTGATCACGCCCTTGCTGATGATGATCGGGGTGCCATCCGGTGTGGCGGTGGCGACCGGGGCCAATCAGGTTGTAGCCTCGTCGATCTCTGGCGTTCTGGCGCAGTTCAAGCGGCGTGCGGTTGATATGCGGATGGGCGCTGTGCTGACAGTGGGCGGTCTGGCAGGGTCAACAATTGGCGGCTATGTGTTTGATCTGATGACGCGGTTGGGCCAGACCGATTTGTTCGTGCAGTTGTCTTACGTGCTGTTTTTGGGGGCGATTGGCGGGATGATGCTGATCGAAAGCATCAATTCGCTCCGCCGTACCGGCAAGGTGCAGGTCCGCCGGGCGCATATTCATTCCTGGGTGCACCGGATGCCCTTCAAGATGAAATTCCGCACCTCTGGCCTGTATATCTCTGTGCTGCCGCCTTTGATGGTGGGCGCTGCGGTTGGGTTTTTGTCGGCGATCATGGGGGTGGGTGGCGGTTTTGTCATGGTGCCCGCGATGATCTACCTGTTGGGGATGCCGACCAAGGTTGTGGTCGGCACCAGCCTGTTCCAGATCACCTTTGTGACCGGCTACACGACCCTGATCCATGCGGTGACACATCACACGGTTGATATGGTGCTGGCGCTGCTGCTGATCATCGGCGGGGTGATCGGCGCGCAGATCGGCGCGCGGGTTGGCGTGCGGTTAAAGGCCGAACAGTTGCGGATCTTGCTGTCCTTGCTGGTGCTGTCGGTTGCGGTCAAGATTGCGTTTGACCTGTTGCTGACCCCATCCGAGCTGTTCTCTGTCACGCGGGTGGTGCCGTGAAGCGGGTTCTGCTGGCGTTCGCGCTGATGATCGTGCCGGTGCAGGCCGAGGAAATCGTATCAGGCGTCAGTCAGTCGGGCGTTTCGATCACGACAAATTTCGACGGCACCTCGATCCTTGTCTATGGGGCTGCCCTGCGCGAGGCTCCTCCGCCAGCCTGGCCGCTGATGGAGGTGATCATCACCGTTGAGGGGCCTGCCACGCCGCTGGTGATCCGCAAGAAAGAGCATGTGGCGGGCATCTGGCTGAACCGGGGCGCGGTCAAGGTCACCTCTGCCCCCAGTTTTTATGCGGTTGCAACGACCAAGGCCATCTCTGACATTCTGACACCGTCCGAGGATGCGAAGTACCACGTCACCATCCCGCAGACGATTGAGGTTGCCGCAGCGCCCAGTCCGGATCAGGCGGACTATATCGAAGCGTTGCAGCGCATCCGCGAGGTGTCAGGGTCGTTCGTGCTGGCGCCCAATTCGGTGCTGTTGCTGCGGCAGGCGCTGTTTCGCACCGACATCAACCTGCCCGCCAATCTGGTCGAAGGGGCCTACCGCGTGCGGATTTTCCTGACCCGGGGCGGGACGGTTGTTGACATGCAGGAAAGCCAGATTGAAGTGCACAAGGCCGGGTTAGAGCGGACACTGTACAAGCTGGCACTAGAGCAGCCGCTGATCTACGGGATATTGTCGTTGCTGATGGCCATGGTTGCAGGCTGGGGCGCGCAGGAATTGTTCAAGCGCGTCAGGTTCTAGGCCGCCTTGGCCAGCACCTGCGGGAAGGCGCGGTACAGGGTCAGCCCCCTTGCGGCGTTCATCACCATCAAGGCGGCCCACAGGCCCTGATTGCCAAAGCTGGGCACCAGAACGGCCAATGCGGCGACATAAAGGAATGCGACCTGAATTGCTGCCCGGCGCATTGCACCGGTCAAAAGCGCGCCGATGAAGATGCCGTCGTAAATCCACGCGGCAGCACCGATCAGCGGGGAAGCGACCAGCCACGGCAGCAGGGCCAGCGCCTGCGTCTGCACATCGGCGGCGTTGGTCATCACCTGAATGGCAAAGTAACCGCCGCCCGCGAAGATCAGCGCCAACAGGCCAGCCCCGGCATAGCCCCATTGCATCGACATACGGGCGGTCTGACGCAGGCCTGCGGGGTTTTTGGCGCCCAAGGCCTGACCGACCAGCGTTTCGGCGGCAAAGGCCACTCCGTCCAGCGCGAAGGCCATGATCGACAGGAATTGCAGCAGGATCTGGTTGGCGGCCAGCGTCGTATCGCCGAACCTTGCGCCCAAAAACACAAAGGTGGTGAAAGAGACCTGCAGGATCACCGTGCGGATCAGGATGTCTCCGCTGGCCGAAAAGGTGCGCCGCAGCGCCTCGGGGTTGGTCAGGCGGTGCAGGGCGGCGCGGATCGGGGCAAAGGCTGCGCGGGCAAGGTACAGCCCAAGCGGAAGGCCGGTCAGTTCGGCGATCAGGCTGGCGCTGGCGACACCGGCCACCCCCCAGCCAAGGCCCATGACGAACCAAAGGTCCAAGGCCATGTTCAGCCCGTTCTGCCAAAGTTGCAGGGCCAACACGGCCTTTGTCCGTTCGGTTCCAACGAAATAGCCGGTCAGCGCGTACAGGCCGATGGTCGCCGGCGCGGCCCAGATGCGGATGCGCAGGAAGGTCATTGCCATATCTTCAACCTGCGGGCTGGCGGGGGCGATGCGGAAGGCCAGCGCGAACAGCCACGGATGCAGGGCGATCAGGGCCAGCCCGGCGGCAAGGCCGATCACAAGGGCGCGCAGCAGGGTGGCTGACAGTTCGACAGTGTCGCCAGCGCCTTTGGACTGGGCGGCAAGGCCAGACGTGCTCATCCTTAAAAAACCAAAGGCCCAGTACAGCATTGACAGGATGGTCGCCCCCAGACCGACTGCCCCGATCGGGGCGGCAAGTCCCAGATGGCCGATCACGGCGGTGTCCATTGCGCCAAGCAAGGGCACCGTGGCGTTGGACAGCACGATGGGCAACGCGATGGTCAGAATGCGGCGGTGGGTCAGGCTGGTCATGGCGCGGTTGGCGGTGTCACTGTGCGGCTGATGTTTTGGCGGTCATGGGCGAATGTCACAAAGCGGCTTTCACGGTTCGGGCAATTCACGGTTCGGGCATCAGGAAATGGGCGGTGGCCTGCGCAAAGGGTTTGGCGACGTTGTCCTGCCAGGCCTGCACGTGAACGGTGGCATAGCGGCGGCCCCGGCGGGTGACGGTGGCGCGGGCATAGGCGTCACGCGGCAGGCCGGATCGCAGATAGTCGACGGTGAAGGTGATGGTCTTCGGCAAAGCGGGAAAGGTTCCGGCGGCGGGGTCGATGCGACCCTGCTCCATATCCTCCCACAGGGTCGTCCACGCCAGTTCGATGATCGCGGTCACCTCTAAGAAAGCCGCTGCCGCCCCACCGTGCAGCGCCGGGATCGTCGGGTTGCCGATCAGTGAGGGGTGAAACGGCAGGATCGCGGTCAGTTCATCGCCGCGCCGGTCAAATCGGGCACCCAGAAAGCCGATATAGGGCACGCCTGCGACCAGACGGGCCAAGGCAGCCTCACGGCGGGATTTGACAACCTCTACCGGTTCGGGGGGCTGGCGGGTCATGCGGGCGGCCGTTCCAGCGTGAAGGTGCCGGTACCCATCGCCACTGGGCGGGTTTCATCCGCGTCGGTGGCGGTTACGCGGATAAAGGCCACGGTGCGAGTGACGTGGTGGCAGATCGCACGCGCCGTGATGGCCTGACCGGGCGTGGCCGGGCGCATGTAGTCGATCCGCAAATCCAGCGTCGCGGTTGAGGCGGGGGCCGACGGATGGCACATCACCGACGCGCCCGAGGCGGTGTCCATCAGCGCCGAAATCGCCCCGCCGTGCAGCACACCGGTGGCCGGATCACCGATCAGGCGCGGGTCATAGGGCATGGTGATGGTCGCGCGACCCTCGCCCATATCAGTCAAACGCATCCCCAGACTTTCCGCATGGGGCAGGGTTTGCATGAAAGCCTTGGCAAGGGCCAGACGGCCGGGTGGGGTTTCGGGCATGGCGGCCTCCTGCCGCGCATTTTGCGCTGTGACGGGGCAGGCGCAAGGGGTGATTGTTGCAAGCGGTTGCAGTTGACCCTAGGGTAAATCAGGGCAGGAGGCTTTGGTGACCGAAACGCGGCTTAGCTTCAAGGACATGTGCGAGCGCTTTGACGTGACGCCGCGCACGCTGCGCTATTACGAATACATCGAACTGCTGGCTCCTGAAAAATCAGGCCGCTCGCGGTTTTATGGCCCACGAGAATTGGCCCGGATGGTGCTGATCTTGCGCGGACGCCGGTTTGGTTTTTCGCTGGAGGAAATCCGGCAATGGCTGCTGATCTACAGCCAGAAAGGCACCGGGCCACAACTGGATGCATGGTTGCAATTGGCTGACCGGCAACTGGCCGCCCTGCACCAGCAGGAAAGCGAACTGCGCCAGACCATCGAAGACTTGCAAACCCTGCGCGCCACCGCGGTTGGCGAACTGGCCCAGATGAAGTGACGTCACGTTCCATTGACGTTAACGTCAAGAGGATTGCGGGACGGGCACGATCGCTGCATTCTTGGGCAAACATTCTTAGGGTTCAGATGACCGAGACGCTGTCCATCCGTGCAATGTGTGACGCCTTTGACGTCACCCCCCGAACTTTGCGCTTTTACGAACAAAAGGAACTGCTGTTCCCGATCCGCCAAGGCTCTCACCGGCTGTTCACCAAGCGTGACCGCGCACGGCTGACGCTGATCCTGCGCGGCAAGCGGTTCGGCTTTTCGCTGGAGGATATCCGCCAGCTTTTAGACATGTACGACCGCGACGGGTCAAGCGAAGGCCAGTTGGTGCGCACCTTTGGTCTGGCGCAGGACCGTTTGCACCAGATGGAGGCGCAGCGCGCTGAACTGGACGTCGCCATCGCAGAGTTGAAGGTTGAAATTGCACAAGGGGCGGCGATGATCGCCGCTTTCAGCAAAGCCGCAGAATAGGGCCGAACGATGTATGTCACTCCCTTGCAAGATATGGACTTTCTGTTGCACCGGGTTCTGAAGGTGCAGACCCTGGACATTCCGGGCTACGCCGACCTTGACCCGGCCTTTACCGGTGCGGTGCTGGAAGAGGCAGGCAAGCTGGCATCCGAGGTGCTGGCCCCCCTGAACACGGTGGGCGACCGCGAAGGCTGCCATCTGGAAAACGGCGTGGTGCGCACGCCCAAGGGGTTCAAGGCGGCGTTTGACGCGCTGCGGTCTGGCGGCTGGACGGCCCTTGATGCCGAGACGGAGTACGGTGGGCAGGGCCTGCCCTACATCATGCACACCGTGGTGAATGAGCCTTTTGTCAGCGCAAACATGGCGTTGAACATGTATATGGGGCTGACGCATGGCGCCTATTCCGCACTGCGCGCCCATGGCAGTGCGGAACAGAAGGCGTATTATCTGCCCAAGCTTGCGTCCTGCGAATGGACCGGCACGATGAACCTGACCGAACCGCAATGCGGCACCGATCTGGGGTTGATCCGCACCAAGGCCGACCCGCAGGGCGATGGATCTTACCTGATCACGGGCACCAAGATCTTCATCTCGGCTGGTGATCACGACCTGGCCGACAACATCATCCATCTGGTGCTGGCCAAAGCGCCGGGCGGCGGGGACGGCACCAAGGGCATCAGCCTGTTCGTGGTGCCCAAAGTGTTGCCGAACGGTCAGCGCAATCAGGTCGGCCCCGGCAAGGTCGAAGAAAAGATGGGCATCCACGGCAATGCCACCTGTGTGATGAACTTTGACGCCGCGACCGGCTGGCTGGTCGGTGACCTGCACAAGGGCATGCGCGCGATGTTCACCATGATGAACGAGGCGCGTCTGGGTGTTGGCATGCAAGGCTATGCCGTCGCCGAAGCGGCCTACCAAGAGGCGGTGACCTATGCCCGCGAACGCCTGCAGGGCCACGCGGTCGGCGTAAGCTCCGGCCCCGCCAACCCGCTGATCGTGCATCCTGACATCCGCCGCAGCCTGATGGATCAGAAGGCCTTTGTCGAAGGCGCGCGGGCTTTGACCTATTGGGGTGCGACCCTTCTGGACCGCGCCCACCGCAATGGCGATGAGGCCTGCGAAGGTGTGGTCAGCCTGCTGATCCCGGTGATCAAGGGCTTTTTGACCGACAAAGGCTTTGACGCCGCTGTGCAGGCGCAACAAATCTGGGGTGGCCACGGCTATATCGAAGACAACCCGATGAGCCAGTTCGCCCGCGACTCCCGCATCGCGATGATCTACGAAGGGGCCAACGGGGTGCAGGCGCTTGATCTTGTCGGGCGCAAGCTGGCGGCTGAGGGCGGCAAGCCGGTCATGGCATTTTTCGAGATGGTCAAGACCGAATGCACCGCCCATGACGCCGACCCGCGGATGGAGCCGTTCACCAAGGCGCTGAAAGTCGCGTCAAAACAGATGCAGGCGGCGGCATTGTATTTCGTGAACACCGGGTTGAAAGCGCCCAACGATGCGCTGTCAGGATCCTCGGATTTTCTGCATCTGATGGGCCATGTGTGTCTGGGCCTGATGTGGGTCCGGATGGCCAGGGCCGCCCTTGACGGGGATGATGCGTTCAGCGCGACCAAACTTGTCACCGCCCGGCACTTTGTCACCCGCCACCTGCCCGCCTGCGCGCTGCATCTGGCGCGGATCGAGGCGGGCGGACAAACCGTGATGGCACTGGCACCAGAAGCCTTCTAGGCTGATGGAGGACAGACGCCGAACCGGATCGCATAATGACGGATGACGCAAAACGGAATTGATCGACGGACCGCAACACCGCGCCCCAAAACCAGACCGGGAACCCGATGCCGAAACGCTTTCGCCTGACCCGCCGCTTTCCCGTCGCCATGACGGAAGACGGCTACCGCCGCCTGAAACGCTTTGCCGGTGAGGCGGGTCTGGATGAAGGCGAAGCATTGTCCTTCCTGTTCGAACATTTCGATAGCGTCACTGATACCGACACCCTGACCCACCGCCTGCGCCTGTTCAACTTGGAGCTGGAGGACCGCAAGAAATGACATGGCCCGTCGCAGTCGGTCGAACGCCTCCGGCGGGGGAGTATTTGCACCTGAATGAAACTGCAAAGATCGACCCTGCCCCGATGATCCCCCGTTTTGGCTATCCGGTTCGGCGAGTCAGGTCTTCACCCAGGACGGTCATCGGCTCTCCAGCCTGTACCGCCCGCCAAATCTTCCCGATCAAGGTTAAATTCCGGTTAACTTCATTCAGGCAAAAATACTCTCCGGGGGTCCGGGGGTGGAAAACCCCCGGCGCCGGGCAAGGGCACACCACCACAGGAGACGCACTATGAAACTTTACGGGTTTGGCGAAAGCGGAAATGCGTACAAGGTGGCGCTTTTGCTGGCTTTGACCGACACGCAATACGATCTGGAATCCGTGGCCTTTTTCAGCGGCGGCACCCGCACGGCGGAGTTCCGGGCGATCAACCCGATGGGCGAGGTGCCGGTTCTGGTCGACGGCGACATAACGCTTAGCCAATCGGGCGTGATGCTGGAATATCTGGCCGAACAGACCGGCAAATTCGGCGGCCGCGATGCGGCAGAGCGGCGCGAAGTGTTGCGCTGGCTGTTCTGGGACAATCACAAATTCTCGTCCAACGCGGGCACCCTGCGGTTCCTGATGAACTTTCTGGCCCCCGACAAACGCCCCGAGGCGGTTTTTCCCTTTCTGCAAGGCCGCCTGAAATCGGCCTATCAGGTGCTGGACGGCCATCTGACCAGCCGCGAGTGGATCGTCGGGGCCCATCCGACAATCGCCGATCTGTCGTGTTGCAGCTACCTGTACTACCCCGAACCGTTTGGTTTTGACCGCGCCGACTGGCCTCATATTGCAGGCTGGCTTGATCGGATTGCGGCCTTGCCGGGCTGGAAGCACCCCTATGATCTGATGCCGCGCGCCTTTTCCCCGCAGTGACGACGAAGTGAGGACCACATGACCGACGCCTTCATCTATGACGCGATCCGCTCTCCTCGGGGCAAGGGGCGGGCGGACGGCAGCCTGCAAGAGGTGACCGCCGTCGCCCTTTCGGCCCAGATTCTGGACGCTTTGGCCGCAAGGAACAGTCTGACCGGCCACGCGGTCGAAGATGTCATCTGGGGCAATGTGACCCAGGTGGGCGAGCAGGGCGGCTGTCTGGCCCGGTCTGCCGTACTGGCCTCAGGTCTTGATCAGGCGATCCCGGGCCTTGCGATCAACCGGTTCTGCGCATCGGGAATGGAGGCGGTCAACATCGCCGCCAATCAGGTCCGGGGTGGTGCGGGCCACGGCTATATTGCAGGCGGGGTCGAAATGATGGGCCGCGTGCCGATGGGATCAGACGGGGCGGCGATTGCGGTTGACCCCGGCCTTGCCATGAAGACCTACTTTGTCCCGCAGGGGATTTCGGCCGATATCATCGCAACCGAATACGGGTTCACCCGCGACGAGGCGGACGCTTTGGCCGTCGAAAGCCAACGCCGTGCGGCCGTCGCCTGGGCCGAGGGGCGCTTTGCCCGCAGCGTCATTGCGGTGCGCGACCGCAACGGGCTTTTGATCCTGGACCGCGACGAATACATGCGGCCTTCAACCGACATGCAGACGCTTGGCGCGCTGAAACCAGCCTTTGCTGAAATGGGCGAGGGCATGCCCGGTTTCGACAAGGTCGCCTTGATGAAATACCCGCATCTTGAACGCATTCGCCATATTCACCACGCCGGAAACTCCAGCGGGATCGTCGACGGGGCGGCGGCGGTTCTGGTCGGTGATGCCGAGTTTGGCCGCATCCACGGCATCAAACCGCGTGCCCGCATCCGCGCCACCGCGAAAATCGGCACCGATCCGACCATCATGCTGACCGGCCCGGTGCCCGTCACCGAACGCATCCTGACCAGCGCAGGCATGAACGTCCGCGACATCGACCTGTTTGAGGTGAACGAGGCGTTTGCCGCCGTTGTCCTGCGCTTTCAGCAGGCGTTTGACGTGGACCCGGCCCGCGTCAACGTCAACGGCGGGTCAATTGCGATGGGCCATCCGTTGGGGGCCACCGGGGCGATGATCATCGGCACCATGTTGGATGAGATGGAGCGGCAGGACAAAGCGCTGGGTCTGGCCACGTTGTGTGTGGCCAGCGGCATGGGGGCTGCCACCATTCTGGAACGGGTCTGATCATGGCCGAGCGCGTCTTTGAAGGTTTGGGGGACCAACTGACCAAGGCGCTGCTTTCGGCCGATTTTGACCTGTACCGCAGCATCATGACACTGCCGGTAACCTTCACGCCACGCGGCGCCAAGGCTTATACCCTGAGTGACGATGCCGCCTTGCGCGACGATTTCGACCTTTATGTCTCGATCATCAGACTGCACGGCGTCACCGATATTTACCGGCTGGTTCTGGGGACAGACGCGGTGAGCGCGGATGAAATGGTGGTCCAGTGCAAAACGCATATTCTGGTGCGCGCACGACTGCTGGTTGACCCGTTCGAGACACGGATGCGGCTGTTGCGACAGGATGACAGGTGGCGGATTTCGGGCATCGAAAGCTCTATCGGGCATCTGAACTGGGCGATGGGGCGGGCCGATGTCTTGTCTGATGGGCAATTTGAAAACCGGGGGGTGTGAATGCCGAAGCTTGATCTGACAAAGGTGCCGGTCAAGACCGGGTCAATTTATCCTGAACCCTATGCGGCGATGGTCGCGGGACGGTCCAGCCTGCGGTTGGGCGATGCGGGCGGGCTGACACAGTTTGGTGCGAACCTTGTGATCTTGCAGCCCGGTGCCTTGTCCAGTCTGCGCCATTGGCATCTGAACGAGGATGAGTTTGTCATGGTGACCGAGGGTGACTGCGTTCTGGTGCAGGATGGCGGCGAAAGCCTGATGCAGGTCGGCGATTGTGCTGCGTTTGCCGCAGGGTCAACCGACGGGCACCAGTTCATCAACCGCTCTGCCGTTGTGGCAAAGTTTCTGGTGGTTGGCACCAAATCCAGGGCCGAAGTTGCAACCTACAGCGACGTCGACCTGCAGGTGCATATCGCATCCGGCAAGGCGCGCTTTACCTACAAGGATGGCAGCGACTGGACCGGGCCGCGCTGATGGCCAAACTGCCCGCCCAACCGCTGCAACAGGCCACGGGAGACGCGCATCCCGTTCTGGGTGGCGGCTTGGGTGATTATGCCTATCAGCTTTTGTCCGACCCGGGAGGGCTTACGCAGTTCGGTGCCTTCATCGAAATCCTGCCGCCGGGAGCGCAATCGTCGTTTCGCCACTGGCATGAGGGCGAGGACGAGATGGTTCTGATCCTGTCAGGTGAGGTGGTTCTGGCCGAAGACGATGAGACGACACTGTATCCCGGCGATGTCGCGTGCTGGCCCGCCGGTCTGGCAATCGGCCATTGCCTGCACAACCGCAGTGGGGCCGAGGCGCGCTATCTGGTGATCGGATCACGCCGGGCAGATGACGTGATCCACTACCCCGACCACGACCTTGTCACCCACAAGACTGGCCCGGCGCGCGCTTATTTCCACGCCGATGGAAGGCCGCGCTGATGGACGCCGCTGCCATCCTGCAATCTTGCCTTGATGCCGTGTCTGCCGCCGTTCTTGCTGACGATTGGGCGACGTACCGCGACCATATCTGCCTGCCCTGCGCCGTTGTCAGCCATGATGAAAGCAAGATCGTCAGCACCGAAGGCGATTTGCGCGCCGGATATGACGCGTTGCGCATGACGCTGAAGGCGAAGCGCGTGACCGACTACATCCGGCTGGTTGATCAGGCTGCATTTCTGGACCGCGACCTGATCTCTGGCTCGTATGTTTCGCATGTCATTGCCGGGGAGGATCGGGTGATTGCCCCGTACCGGACGTTGATGACGCTGCGGCTGATGTGCAACCGCTGGCGTGCGGCCTCTGTCACCAACGGGCTGGCCAACAGCCGCTGGCCCTTGGTGCGGCTGGAACTGCCGCCCGAGACGGCCACAGAAATGACCGCAGAATTGACCGCCGAAAAGACTCTGGAACTGCCCCCTGAAACGCAAGGACCCAAGACATGACCGATTTTCTTTATGCCGTTGACAGCGACGGTGTGGCCACGATCACCTGGGATGTGCCGGGCCGGTCGATGAACGTGATGTCCCTGCAGGGGTTTGCCGAACTGGACGGGATGATTGACCAGGCCCTGGGTGATGCGGCGGTCAAGGGGGTGATCCTGACCTCGGGCAAAAAGGATTTCGCGGGCGGGATGGACCTGAACGTGATTGCGCAGATGAAGGAAGGCGGGGCAGCGGCGGTCTTTGCCGGGATCATGCGGACCCACGCCATCCTGCGCAAGATCGAGCGGGCCGGGATGGACCCGAAGACGCTGAAAGGTGGTAAGCCGATTGTCTGTGCGATGCCGGGCACCGGGTTGGGCATCGGGTTTGAACTGCCGCTGGCTTGCCACCGCATTATTGCCGCCGATAGTCCCAAGGCCAAGATCGGGCTGCCGGAAATCCTTGTCGGCATCTTTCCGGGCGCTGGCGGCACCACCCGTCTGGTGCGCAAACTGGGCGTGATGCTGGCCGCCCCCTTTCTGATGGAGGGCAAGCTGGTGGAACCGCGCCTTGCCAAGGCTGAAGGTCTGATTGACGAGGTGGTGGCGCCCGAGTTGCTGTTGAGCCGTGCCAAGGAATGGGTTCTGGCCGCTAAAGAGGCCGATCTGGTCAAGCCATGGGATCAAAAGGGCTACAAGATGCCCGGCGGCGCGCCCTATCAGCCGGCGGGCTTCATGACCTTTGTCGGTGCCAATGCGATGATCATGGGCCGCACGCAGGGGGTATATCCTGCCGCCAAAGCGTTGTTGCAGGCGGCTTACGAAGGGGCGCTGATCGGCTTTGATCTGGCCCTGAAGGTCGAGGCGCGGGCCTTTACCTCTGTCCTGTTGGACCCATCCTCATCGGCGATGATACGCAGTCTGTTCATCAACAAAGAGGCGTTGGACAAGGGTGCACGCCGCCCGGCCATGGCCGATGAAAGCGTCAAATCCGTCGGCGTGATCGGGGCGGGCATGATGGGGGCCGGGATCGCCTATGTCGCGGCCAATGCCGGGATTGCGGTGGTGCTGGTCGACAGCTCGGTCGAGGCGGCAGAACGCGGCAAGGCATTTTCGACCGACCTGTTGGACAAGGGCATTCAGCGCCGCAAGGTGACGGTCGAAAAGAAGGCAGAGGTTTTGGGCCGCATCACCGCCACCGCCGATTACGCAGCGCTTGCGGGCTGTGATCTGATCGTCGAAGCGGTGTTTGAAGACCCCAAGGTCAAGGCAGAGGTGACCGCCAAGGTCGAGGCGGTGGTGGGGACGGACTGCATCTTTGCCACCAACACCTCGACCCTGCCCATCTCGGGCCTTGCGCGGGCGTCGTCGCGGCCGGGGAATTTCATCGGCATCCACTTTTTCTCACCAGTCGACAAGATGGCCTTGGTTGAGATTATTCGAGGCAAGGACACCGGCGACCGCGCTGTCGCCAAGGCGATGGATTTCGTGCGTGCCTTGCGCAAAACCCCAATTGTGGTGAACGACGCAAGGTTCTTTTATGCCAACCGTTGCATCATTCCCTATATCAACGAAGGCATCCGCATGGTTGCCGAAGGGGTCGAGCCGGCGCTGATCGAAAACGCGGCGCGGTTGGTGGGAATGCCAGTCGGGCCGCTGCAACTGGTCGACGAAACCTCGATTGACCTTGGCGTCAAGATTGCCAAGGCCACCAAGGCGGCGATGGGGGAGGCTTATCCAGACAGTGCGGTGGATGCGGTGCTGTTCGCGATGGCCGATCAGGGCCGGCTGGGGCGCAAAGCCAAGGCGGGCTTTTACGCCTATGATGCGGCAGGTAAGCGTGAGGGGCTTTGGCCCGGTCTGGCCGATCATTGGCCGGTGTCTGATGCGCAACCCGATCTGATCCTGGTGCAGCAGCGTCTGTTGATGATACAGGCACTAGAGGCTGTGCGGGCGCTGGAAGACGGCGTTCTGACCGATATCCGCGAGGGCGATGTTGGGGCCATCCTCGGCTGGGGCTTTGCGCCGTGGTCGGGCGGGCCGTTCAGCTGGCTGGACATGATCAGCGCGGGCAAAGCGGTTGAGATTTGCGCCGGGCTGGCAGCGCTTGGGCCCCGGTTTGCAACCCCGGCACTGCTGACCGAAATGGCGGCCAAGGGCGAAAGCTTTTATGCGCGCTTTGCCGGTCTGTCGCAGGCGGCCTGACCGGCGGCCAGTTCGGCGGCGCGCAGGGCAAGCCCGGTATCTTCGGCCACAAGCGCCGCCACCAGATGCCGCGCCACTGGCAATGGCAGAACCTGACGATCCGGTGCGCTGACCAAAAGGCGCATCAGATCAGCGGGGCCCTTGGTTACGGTGTCCAGACCGATCACCAGCCCCGGCCCGGCTTCGATCAACGCCGGGCGGGACAGGTCCAGTTGCAGGATCGGCTCACGGCAGGCGGGCACATGGGGGGCGATGCCGCGCCACCCCTCTAACGCGGCGGCGGGCACAAGAGCAGAGGTCTCGCCGGTGAAGGGCATGGCGTAAGGTGAGGTGATCAGCACCGTCTGGCCCGGCGGCAGAATGATGGCGCAGTCGTTACCGAGCGCACCTTCGGGGACACGCACGCTCCACAACGCCTGGCGCGGTTGCGGGCGGATGATCAGGATGGGAACCAGACCATGGTCAAGGGTGACGACCAGATCGCCGGGGCCAAGCTGTTGCACCCGCACCCAACCGGTCGGGGTCAGAACCGGGGTCAGGGCGTAAAGCCCGGCGGCCAGACCCAGATGGCCCTTCAGCGCTGCCCCTAGTGTAAGATCGTGACGTCCCATGATCAGCATTCCCGTTGTTCAACGCCATCTAAGCGTTAGGCACAGGTCAGCAGATCGCAAGGAATGTGGCAGGCCAGCGGCCTTTGGCTAAAATGCGGTTGGATCGAAGCGGTAGCCAAAGCGGGCGAT
Source organism: Rhodobacterales bacterium (assembly GCA_038231775.1). Classification (GTDB taxonomy): domain Bacteria; phylum Pseudomonadota; class Alphaproteobacteria; order Rhodobacterales; family Rhodobacteraceae; genus Stagnihabitans. The sequence continues at coordinate 18,937 of JBBRKS010000001.1, forward strand.
ATCCTCGGCACAAAGATCGGCGATCAGGTGCGCGCTGTCGTCGGTATAATATCCGCGCCAGTCGCGGTCGCGGCCCGATTCATTGGCACGCACCAAAGGGGTAAGGGCAAAACCCAGATGCGCCTCAAACGGGGCAAGGTCGGCGTCCAGATGCTCCAACCGGGCGAAAAGGCTGGCGCGTTCATAGCCCAGACGGTCGCGCATATAGGCGGCATAGGGCCACAGCGCCAAAGCGGTCCGGGTCTGCGGATGGGCCAGAAAATCGCCGAACGCGTGGCTTTTGGCCAGCCCTACGGCGGGGTGGGCGAAGTGCTGGTCGCGCAGCCAGTGGTAATAGCTGACCGCCCGGTCCCATGGATTGCGCACAAGGGTCAGGGTGAAAAACCCCGCGATTTCCGCATCAGTCGCAAGCCCCGCGATGTCGGACAAGCTAGAGTGTTTCCACAAGCGCCCCCGCGCCTTGACCCCGGCCAACCGACCCTTGCGCGCCCGCGCCTTGGGGGTGTCGCCGATCAGGATATCGTCCTTCATCGCCCGCGCCTCCAACGCCAACGTCAGCGCGGTGCCGCCGGTCTTGGGGATGTGGACAAAGATGAACCGGCGCCCGCGTGACAGGATCATGGCGGCGCGCGCCTGATCGGCGTTGCAGCCTCCGGCGTGACTATTTGGACCGGAATGAACGGCAAAGCGGGTCTTGCGATTGCTCTTTGCCAAATACTCCCCGCGGAGCGTCTTTGGCCAAGGCGGGGCGCAGGCCGGATCATGGGTCAGACCGGGTTGGGCAGCGGTTGGCCGTCCAGATAGGCGAACAGGTTGTCGACCGCCATCATGCCCATCGCCTCGCGCACCTCTAAGGCTGCGGTGCCAAGGTGGGGCAGAAGGGTGACATTTTCCATCGCCATCAAAGCGGGGGCGACGCGGGGTTCGAATTCATAGACATCAAGACCGGCGGCGGCGATCTGATGGGATTGCAGGGCGGCGATCAAGGCCGCCTCGTCCACCACGTCGCCCCTCGCGATGTTGATCAGGATGGCATCGGGGCGCATCTGGGCCAGTTCGGGCGATGAGATCAAGTGGTGTGTCGCCGTGCCCCCGGGGACGGCAATCACGACGACATCGGCCTGCAGCACCTCTGCCAGCGGCAGTTGCTTGGCGGGCAGGTCGGGGCTGACGGGGGAGCGGTTGTGAAAAACAACCTTCATGCCAAAGCCGAAATGGCAGCGCTGGGCGATGGCCTTGCCAATCCGGCCCATGCCAATGATGCCAACCGTTTTGCCGCTGACATGCATCCCCAGCATCTGGGTCGGGTGCCAACCGGTCCATTGGCCGGCGCGCAGCAACCTCTCTCCCTCCCCTGCCCTGCGGGCGGTCATCAGGATCAGGGTCAGCGCAATGTCGGCGGTTGCATCTGTGACAGCGCCGGGGGTGTTGGAGACCAGCACACCTGCGGCGCGGGCGGCTGCGGTGTCGATGTGGTTATAGCCCACACCAAAGTTGGCCAGCAGTTTGGCGCGGGGATTGGCGACATCGGCAAACACATCAGCCCGAAATAGGTCACCCAAGGTCGGCAGAACGGCGTCGTAATCGCGCAGGGCCTGACGCAGGGCAGCGGCATTCAGGGGGGTCGGTTCGTTGCGGTAGGTCACGTCAAAGCGTTCGAAGACGCGGGCCACGACCTTTTCCGGCAGACATCGGGTGATCAGAAGTTTCAAAACAGTTTGCCTCCAAGTGGCACGTCATGGCCGGGGCCGATCAGCACGACCTGACCGTCGGCATCGGGCAGGCCCAGGACCAGCACCTCTGACAGAACCTTGCCGATCTGACGGGGCGGAAAGTTCACGACCGCCAGCACCTGACGGCCAATCAGCGTTTCGGGCGTGTAGTGCGTGGTGATCTGGGCGGAAGAGCGTTTTTCACCGATCTCTGGCCCAAAATCGAGCCACAGTTTGTAAGCGGGTTTGCGCGCCTCGGGGAAGGGTTCGGCGCGGGTGATGACCCCGACCCTGATATCGACCCTTTCAAAGTCGTCATAGGTGATCACTTGCCCAACTCCCGTCCGCGCTCGGCGGCGGCGTGGGCAGCGCGAGCCATCAGGGGCGGCAATCCGGTTTCGGGCTCCATCAGATGTGCCAAAGCGGCGGCTGTGGTGCCCCCCGGCGAGGTGACGTTGATGCGCAATTGTGCGGCAGGTTCGGGCGACCGGTAGGCCAGCTCCCCCGCCCCGCAGACTGTGGCGCGGGCAAGTTTCATGGCAACCTCGGGTGACAGGCCTTCGGCGACACCCGCCGCCGCCATCGCCTCAATCAGGTGAAAGACATAGGCGGGACCAGAGCCTGAGATGGCCGTGACAGCGTCAATCTGATGTTCACCGTCCAGTTCGACGACCTCGCCCACCGCCAACATCAAGGCGCGGGTCAGAGGCAGGCCGGATTGTCCGGCTGCGTTGGCGCAGATGCCGGTGATGCCGCGACCAACCATGGCGGGCGTGTTGGGCATGGTGCGCACAATCGGAGTATGCTGTCCCAAGGCCGCCTCAAACGTCGCAATCGAGGTGCCTGCGGCGATCGAGATGAACAGCGTTGTGCCGTTGCCCAACGCCTGCAATGCGGGCAACGCTGCACCCATCATCTGCGGTTTGACCGCCAGCAGAGCCACGGCAGGCGCCGGTGGCACCCCCTTGTTCAGATGCACGCCAGAAGATTTCAGCCAGTCACTCGGGTTCGGTTCGATCACCCAGACTGATGCGGCAGGCACCCCGGCCGCCAGCCAGCCGGTCAGAAGGGCCGTGCCCATCTTGCCGCATCCCAACAAAACCAGACCGTCCCGCGCCACTGTATCAAGCATCTTCGCCTCCGCTTTACCGGGGACACGCTAAAGCCAATTCACAATAGTGGGAACCAGCTTTTGGGAAAAATCGCGAAATACCAAGGCGTCAGGCGCGGCCATACGCCTCGGCAATGGCGACTTTCAGGGCGGCTTGAGGCGTGTGGTCTGACCATGCGACCAATTGGAACGCGGGATAAAACCGCTCGCACGCCATCACAGCGGCGGCGATCAGGTGGTCAATCTGTTCGGGAGCGGCGATCTGACCGCCGGTCAGGGCAAGGCCATAGCGCCATACCATCAGCTTTTGATCGGCCCAATAGGTGAACGCGCCCGTCCAGACCATGTCATTGCAGCGGTTGAGCAGGTCGTAAAGCTGCAGATGGCGGCCCTCGGGCGGCTCCATCTCGAACGTGCAGATCAGGCGCAGGGTTTCATCCTGCGGCGACCACGCCAGTGTCAGGGAATAGGTGCGCCACTGCCCCTCGACCGCCATGGCGATCTGATTTTCGGTGACCCGGTCAAACTCCCACGCGTGGTGTTCGGCCAGCGTTTCCACCACATCAATCGGGTGAAGTTCATCAGACGTCATGAAGTCTTCCGCAAGTGACATGCCCGGCCTCATCATTGTGCCACCCTTGGGCCTGGACCCACTAGCGGCTGGGTGTCTGGCAAGGAACTGCGCTACCCGATGCAGTCCTTACTAGATATAGTGATGGCAGGGGGGAAGTCTGTAAAGCGATGTGTGCAGAAATCTTCTGTGGACAACTGTTTGCCCGGTTACGCGTGTGTGGCTCGCCACCAGAGTTGGCAGGGTTTGACACCAGAGTTGGCAGCAGCGTCGTTTTTGTACCGAGGTCGGGAAATTGGACGATCTGGAGAAGATGTTTCAAACTAGGAACGGCCAGACGGGTAGAATGTAAATCGGGCTGTCGTGCCCTTCGAATGCAAGGGTGATGTCATATGAGCAGTTCAACGTTCGCATTTGCCTTTGAAGGCGAGACATTCGATGGCGGCGAAATTGACGTCCGCGACCTGGCACCTGCGCTGCTTTCTCTCGGCGAAGTCATCCAGTCCGCCAACAAGGCTCTAAATGGAAATCGGGCCCAGGCAACGCTGCGGATGAAGGCCACCAACCTCGGTAGCTTCGAAGCTCTTCTCAGTGTCGACATCTCGTTTCTGACGGCGATCGGGGACATGTTGGATGCGATCACTGAAAACCCTGATCGGGTTGTTGCGGCAAACCAGTTGCTTGACCTTCTTCTGAAAGTTGGGGGCGGTACGGTATCCACGGCTTTGGGGCTGTTCGGCGATTTGAAGTGGCTGAAAGGCAAAAAGCCTGAGACTGTTGCACCTCAACCGAATGGGACAGTTATAATCGTCAAGGACGGCGGCACGGTGGTTGTCGACCAACGGACGCTGATTTTGTTGAATGACCTTTCAACCCGCGAAGCTGTCGAGGAGTTTGGGCGAAAGGCTCTTGGCGTCGCCGGAGTCACGTCGATCAAACTTAGCGAAAATGACGACGGTCCCGCCCTTCATCTGGAAAAGGGCGACCTGATTGCCCTGAAAGTCCCGGATCCAGTCATTGACGAACCCCTCATCGAGAAGATCGAGCGCGAAGTCCTCCTTCGTATCATCACCGCTGCCTTTCGCGACGGTTACAAATGGCGGTTCTCAGATGGTGGTGAGAAACCTTTCACAGCCGAAATGCAGGACATGGGTTTCATTGCGGATGTCATCAATGGGAAGACGGCGCTCTCAGCCAACGACACCCTGCGATGCCGTATCGCCGAAGAGCAAACACTTGGCGCGGCAGGATTGACCAAGGAGGTCGTAGTCATGCTGGTCTTGGAACATATCCCCGGCCCAACACAACTGAAGCTGATCTAAGCCCGCTCAGGATTCATGCCCGCTGTTCTGCGTCCGGAGGAGTTGCAGTGGAAGAAACTACAACGCTTCGGTCTTCCCCAGCTTCCTGTTCGAGATCAGCAGCTCCGCCCGCTCCGGAGAGGTCCCGTTGCTGGCGATGGTGTAGGTGGTTTTCACCTCCGCCATCTCGAACCCGGCGAAGCAGGCGCGCACCTCGGGCAGGTCATTCAGGCTCAAAATGAAGCGCCCTTTAAGGCTCCTTAAACGGGCGCTTAAATCCTCGAACCGCGCCCGGCTGAACAGCGCCTTGCCGTAGTCGCCCTCGCAGCCCCAGTACGGCGGGTCGAGGTAGAAGAGGGTCGCGGGTGTGTCGTACCGGCGGATGAACTCATCGAAGTCCAGGCATTCGATGACCACGCCAGACAGCCGGCTGTGCAGGTCTTCCAGCATCGGCTCCAGGGTGGACAGGTTGAAGCGGCCCGGCCGGTCAGGAGAGACGCCGAAGTTGCGGCCCGAAACCTTGCCACCGAAGGCAGTCCGCTGCAGGTAAAGAAAGCGCGCTGCGCGTTCCAGATCGGTCAGGGTGTCGGGGTTGGTATCGACCAGGCGGCAGAGCTCCGCCCTGGTCGTCAGTTGAAACCGCAACACCTCCAGAAACTGCGGATAGTGGCGCTGCAGGATGCGAAACAGGTTGGCCACGTCTCGGCCGGCGTCGTTGATCACCTCTGCCCGCGGACGCGATGTCCGTCGCAGAAAGATGCCGCCCATGCCGACAAACGGCTCGGCATAGGTGCGGTGACCCGTGTCGGCATCGATGAGGGCGCAGATGCGCTTGGCGAGATTGCGCTTGCCGCCCATCCAGGGGGCGACGGGATGAACTGGAGTGACGCTTGTTAACGGAGATTTCATACGAATCGAACCTTCTGTGCCTGCCCGAAAGGGCGATGCGGCCATAAGGTTTGTCTGGTCGGCGGGGTTGTTTGAATGGTCCCCGAGTTGGGGAGGGTGCCAGCCCTCCCCGGCCATCCTCTCTCAGGATGCAGCGCGAGTTGTCGTCGTCATGCCTTCATCCAGATGGCCGTCGCCGCGTTGCTATTCAGGTCAGACGATGTCCAACCCCATGTCGACGGAGCCGCGCTCGAATAGGTGAATGCGCGACGGAGGATCTTGCAAGCGTTGGTGCTGGGTGTACCTCCATTGATATCGGGGGTCGCAGACGTAGGCCACGCGGACAGGACTGCAGTCGAACTGTGCCTGATGCCGAACCAATATGTCGCACCCTGAAGGAGCGTCTGTGCAATCACAGCCGTCTTGATGCCCGTGGAGGAAAAGTCCAGGTCACCTGTTTCGAGGATCAGCGCATTCGGGCGGCCATTCGCGTCACTGTCGTACATCACGATCTTGCCGACGGCTCCGGCAACCGCACCGGTCACGTTGACTGACAGCCCGACGACAGCAGTGTCGGCGCGGGCCGTGAAGGGAAAAATATCCAGCCGGTCAGCAGCGCCGGACAGCGTTCCCGGGGCGCTGCCAGACCCCAGCGTTGTCATCATGTGATCGCCCGAAACAGGGGTCAGCCACGCAGCACCTGCATTGGCACCAACGATCACAGCGGCGCCGTTGGACTGTCCCTTGAACCGCTTCTGAGTTGCGTTGTACCAGATTGAGCCATCAGCTGGGCCACCTGGATCGGTGGCAAGGCCAGACAGGACGACTTCCGAGGTAAAAGTCTCCGACCCGTCACGGTTTGCACCCCGCTTAGCGTGACGGGTTTGCCAGTGTCGTTGCTGCGGCTGCGGCAGAGACGGCAGCAGCGTTGGCCGATGCCTGAGCCGCCGCTGTGCTTGCGGGTGTCAGTTCATAGCCGCCCGCTTCGAGGCAGGCGCGCAACGTGGCGGGTCCGATATCCGGCACGATCATGGTCAGGGCCCATGTCTTGGGGGCCAACTGTGCTGTGCCGACGTAGCGTCCGGGCAAAGCATTGAATGTTACCAGCCCATCGATGTCGGCGGTCACATGAACAGCAGTGGGCAACTGGGCGGCGAAGATACCGGACTGCACGACTTCCGGGTGTGGAACAAATTCAAGAATTGCACCGGCAGCCGCTTGGCCCGACGCCTGCAAAAGGGTGCCTGAAACAAGCGTCATGGTCATTCCCACGTGATGTTGAGGCTGCCAGCGTCAAAGGTGTCCGTGCCGTTCACGGTCGTGAGCCTGATCATGCCCAAGACGCCTCCGAGGGCGAGTGAACCGGCGCTGACGCTGACAATCGAGTTGGATCCGGCGACAATTCCGGATTCGCCCCAGATATTGCCGCCCATATGGACCAGTTCGATGCATCCAGTCTTTGCGGTTGCGGCTGAAGTGGATTGGCTGACCGCGAACCCTCTGGTCAATGAACCACCTGTAGATCCGGTCTGGCTGAACGCTGCGTATCCGGCAGTCGTCGGCGAACTGCCGACGCCCAGCTGCACGATGATATCCGGGCTTCCGTTGGTCGAAACGCCGTTGAGCATCACCTTGACCCGTTTGGCCCACGCCGGGATGCCGGTAAAGTCCTTTGACGTGCCCCTGGTGGTCACCTGCGATGTGCCAAGGATCAGCTTGTTGGCGGTAAAGACGGCTGCGTCCAACAGCGCTCCGACCGTGCCGGCAGTGATATCTGCGGCCACGGCCAGATCGGTTGCACCGTACGCGCCAATCGCCGTGCGGGCCAAAGGCCCGCTGGCCGCTTGCAAGACAGACAGCCCGGTGGCGGTCGCTCCGGTTGGCAATTCGACCCATGCCTGCCACGTCCCGCCTGACTTGCGCTGAACGAACATCCGGTTGGAAGCCAGCGCGAATGCGACATTGATGCCGCCATTGGTGGTCGGCGCGGCGAGGTGGATGTCGGCATAGGCCGAGGTGATCGCAGGCAGGCCGGTAGCCCCGCTTGACGCATAATAAAATCCCGGCACCGTCAGATTGGAAACATCGGTCAGGGCCGTGATCGTCGTCGCCCCCAGACCGACGGCCAGAAGGTCATCCAGATCCCAGCCACTGTTGGCGGGATTGCGCCTGCGACGGGTTGGCGGCGTGGTCGACGTGTCCAGCCAAGGCATGCCCGACACCGGGCTGGCAGGGGCGGATGCCCCGCTGTTCACACTTTGAATCGCGCCAAACAGGGCGTTCAGGGCAGCGAGAACGGTGATGCCGTCTCCGTCTGCGATGGCATAATTTGATACTTGGCTCATAGGACAACCTCAGCTTGCAGTTTCAAAAGGGTGACGCGGGGCACGTAGGCGGGGTCAGTGGTGCGCAATTGAGCGCGTCCCTTGATGCCGCGCGCCATCAGTTCGTGGGCCTCGACGCGTTGCCAGCCCGACCAGACGGCCCCGCCTGACGCTGGATCATCGCTGGTCAGGTTGGCCTCCATCGTGACGTCGGTTTCGGCCCCGGCCGCACCGCCAAAGCACTGCCAGACGCTGATCGGCCCGGTCCGGCGCGAGATGCGGTCGTAGATGGCGCTTGAGGCTTGGTTGATCACCGACCGCAGGCGGACGCGCTGCGGGGTGCCAAGGTCCATCGCGACCCCGAACTCATAGGTGCCGGCAAGACGCGCCTGCCCGTCCAGCCAGGCGACCGAGGCCACACCGGAAAGGAGCGTGATCGAACTGAAGAGCCGGGTGCTGGTCAGGACCAGCCCGCCGCTCGGCAGCACGCCAACGCCCGTCCGCGGCCCGGCAAAGAGCGTGTCATCCATCAAGAAAGCCACCGGCGAGAACGTCAACGCGCCGATCCCGTCGGTGGCGATCGTGACGACGGGGCCCATGCGCCCACCACTGTCCACGGCCGCCAAAAGGTAGGTGCCAGGCTTCAGGCTGACCACTGCGATGGCCTGTCCGCCCTGGACCCGGTCCATGCTGACCGACGAAGACCAGTCAGGCGAGGTTACGGCGGAATGACGGATCACGATCGACCCGCCGATCCGCACGTCCAGATCGGGATGCAGGTTCCATTTCAGGACGGCAAGTCCGCCCGCTGATTGCATCGAAATGCCCGTGATCGGCGCAGGCAAAGCCGCCAGACCGAAGATCTCGGCGTTAGCGGCGGCCCACGCGGATCGCACGCCCACGGCGGATACCGCCCGGACCCGGAAGGTCCAGCTGCCCGGCGTGATATCCAGAACTTCCAGTGCCTGCGCGCTGGGGCTGCCCAGATCCTGCCATGCCCCGCCCGCATAGGACACGGTCACTTCATAGCTTGCGATCAGGGCCGCGTCCGTCGTCGCCCATTGCAACGTCGCCTTGGCTTTCACGCCGTCCCCGGCCAGCGTGACATAAAGTCCCTCTGTCACCGTGGGCGGGCTGGGCTGACCAACATCGAATGCGGACGGCAGGCTGGACCGCGGGGCTGCAGCGTAGATCTGCGCTTCACTGGCCGCCCAGTCGTAGATCAGGGGTGAGGTCTCTGTCAGGCTCAGGTCAGGCACCAAAGCGCCGCCCTCGATGGCAAGGCTCAGGGCCGTCACCTCAAAGGGTTTGGCGGCAAAGCCCCAGCGCGCATAGGTCAGCGGCACAACATCCCCGACAGTCGCCCGCCACGCGGACAGCTTGCCGGGGAACTGGACCGACATCTGCCGCCTGCGCCGCTCCAGATGGATCTTGGCCAGGCGCTGCGCCATGGTCGAGGAGATCGTGAAGGGCAGCGTGATATCCGCCCAGATCCGCTCGCCGTTGTCTTCGGCCAGATAAGTTGCACTGGTCCATGCCGGGAAATCATCCGCCTGCCAGTCATGCTCGGGGCTGACGAATTGCCCGCGAACCGCGTTGAAGTTCTGGGCCCGCGAGGCCCTCGTGGTCAGTTTGATCGCGCCGCGCGCGTCATCCGCCGTCAGGGGATCGGCCGGCATGCGGTAAGCCCCGGCCCGAATGCGCCATGAGCCATCGGGTTAAGCGCATGGCCCGCCATGGCGGTCAACATCGCTTCTATGACGGTGCGCGGCGGCGCGGACACCTGACGTGTTGTCGGCGTAGGTCTGGGCCACGCCGACGCCAAAACTGCCGGTCGCAATGGCACCTTTGATCAGATAACCGGCAGCATTGCGCATCAGGAGAGCGCCCTTGAAGATCTTGGACACGGCACCCATCAGGCCCACACGAAGGTCGCCCGATTTCAGGGGGGTATTGCGGTCAGCGGTCAGCGCAACCATCAGACAGTTCCTTTCTTGCGGTCGTCAGCCATCAGTTCGGCCAACAGTTTCGGATCACGGCCCAACGCGCATGCGGCGGCTATCTCATCGGCGTTAAGCGCAATCGTGCCGTCCGCAGAAACCGGCGGCACGAGCGTGGCCCCGCTGGGCCCAAGGACCGGTATCTTGCCGATGATGTCCTCGGTGCCGGCCGGGTCGGACATATGCAGGGCGATGAAGCGGTCCCGTGACGGCCTGACGCCCACATGACCGGCGCGGATCGCCCCGTCGACGAAGGCCGTGGCCTTGTCGCGCATGCCGCCGTCGCGCAGCGCCTTGAATTCGGTCGTGATCGTGGCCAGTTCGACCTGCAACGCCACAACTTCATCGGGCAGTGCAGCTGACTTGGCCTGCGCAGCTGCCAGAATGGCCGTGCCGTCGCCGGATGTGACGCCCAGAGCGGTGCCGATTGCGGTCAGTTGCGCCTGGAGTGCGGCCTGCCTGGCAGGTTCGGCCTTGTCCGCCTTGGCCTCAGCGCTCATGGCCGCAAGGATGTCTGCCTCCGAGGCATCTGGTTTCAGACCCAGCATCTGGGCCACTTTTGCCATGAAGTTCATGGATGTCTCCTGATTGAGCGCGACCAGACCGCGCAGGTTGGGGTAATTGACGAGGCTGGCGCGCAGGATGCTGGTCACCTGCCCGGCTTTGTCGTGTTCGATGACCGGTGACAGGCCGCGGTAGGATTAGTCAGCCAGCAACTGACGCCCTGCGGCACTCCACTTAACTTGCCCCCAGATCCCGTCTGCGCGGGTTTCCATCGCGACGATGCGGCCACGTGATGGCGAGGCACCGCCCATACCGGCAGCGAGATCAACTGCGTGGTTCTCGTCGATTGTCAGGCCTTTTTCATCGCGAGGATCAGCAGACATTGAGGCGGCAATGATGCCGGCAGGTTCTGTCACTCTGTAGGGACCGCGACCATCAAAGGTCCGGATTTCGCCATGTGCCGCAGGCAACAGATGCACCCAATCGGGCACGCCGTCACCAGGCGGCAAATCAAGTGCCGCGCAGGTCGCGATCAGAAAGGCGTGGTTCGGCTGGCTCATGCCGCCACTATCGCGGCAAAGGGTCGGTCAAATAATCCGCAAGGTTGTGCGGAGACGCACCCCATCCGCCATCCCGGTCAGGCCTTACATCATCCGGGCAAAGACACCCTTGTCGCCCCATCGTTTCCAGCGGTTGTAAAGCGTCTTCGCGGGGCCATACTCCTTGGGGGCATCGAACCAACGTAAACCATTGCGATTTATGAAGATAATGCGACTCAAGACCCGCCGATCATCGACACGCGGCACGCCGTGGCTCTTGGGGAAAAAGGGTTGCAGGCGCGCCATTTGTGCGTCGGTCAGCCAGAAAAGGTTGCTCATGGGTCAGTCTCCTTGCGGAGCCTGAATCACGAAGAAGCAGGAAGATCAACGGGTCCTGACCCTAGCGCCCCTTTTACTCTGATTGTCCTTAATTAACGGCCACTTAAACGGTCCCACGTCTAGTTGCCGCAACGAGACCCTCCAAGCCCGCCGACCACTCGAAAGCCTCATTTTCGGCGTTTCCTGCCGACAAGCCGAATGTGGCCAACGGCACCTGCTTGCATCGTGCAAGGCCTTGATTACCCGTCGATAATCGCTGCCTCCCAGCAATTTCCACTTGTTGCCACTTTCCTGCAGACTCTGGTGTCAACGCACAGCGGCGCTTCTGGGCAGGGGCAGTGCTGCCCACAGCCGGGGCAAAGAAAGGCATGTCACAGGATGGCGGTTGCGAATTTGTACAGACGGTTGCCCTGTCGGTACAAGACCGCAACCGCGACGGCTGCTGCGATGCCGACCAGCGCGCCGCCTGCGACATCAAGGACGTAGTGGACGCCGACGAACACTCTGGCCCAGGCGATAAGCAGTGCTGCGACCGCCAAGACCGCTCCACGCCATGTGACACCCTTGATCAGAAACACCGCGGCAATCGCGGCAGCCGCCGTCGCGTGGTCTGACGGAAATGACCAGTCCGCGCTTTTGGCGATAACAAGGTGCGATACGCCAAGGTCATAGGGGCGGACGCGGTGCACAAAAAGCAAGATCATCTGGTTAAGACCAAGACCGGCAAAGAACGCCAGCCCGGCAGAAATCGCCGTATGCCGCAGGTGAAGGCGATTATTCCGGCTGAACCATTGAACGGCAACAAAACAGGCCATCAGGGGAACGCCGTACACCGCCACGGCGACCGCCACCGCTGACAGATGCGGGTTTCTAAGCGCCGGGGCGTTGATCCACTGGGTAAGTGTCTGGTCCATGATGCGCGTGGCTTTGCGCTTTAACCTCGTTAGGGTCAAGTCTGACCGAACGGCTAGTCTGGCGACTTGACCGCCTAAAGATCAAACGTCGCAAAGACAGGGACGTGGTCACTGCCCTTTTCCCAGGCGCGAACGTCGCGCAGGACGCGACTGCTGTGGGCGGAGGAGGCGATGTCCGGCGTTGCCCAGATGTGGTCCAGACGGCGGCCCCGGTCGCCGGCCTGCCAGTCAGGGGAGCGGTACGACCACCAACTGTACAGGTTGCCGGTGGGAATATCCTGACGGGTGATGTCAACCCACGTCCCGGCCTCCATCACGTTGTGCAAATGTTCAACCTCGATGGGGGTGTGCGAGACGATCTTCAGCAGTTGCTTGTGGCTCCACACGTCATCCTCTCGCGGGGCGATGTTCAGGTCACCGACCAGAATGGCACGGTCAGGCCGCTCCCACCGGAAATGGTCGCGCATTTCGGTCAGAAAATCGAGCTTCTGGCCAAATTTCTCATTCTGGTCGCGGTCTGGAATGTCACCTCCGGCGGGGACATAGCAGTTGTGGATCGTGACCCCATTTTCCAGCCGGGCGGCAACGTGGCGGGCATGGCCAAGGCTGGCGAAATCCCTTTCGCCGGCATCGACGATGGGCAGCTTGGACAGGATCGCCACGCCATTGTAGCCCTTTTGCCCGCGCGCCACCATGTAGCGGTAGCCCAAGGCGCGGAACTGATCTTGCGGAATCAACTCCACCGGGCTTTTGCATTCCTGCAGGCACAGGATATCGGGCTGTTCTTGGGCCATCAGACGCGCCACCAACCCTTCGCGCAGGCGGACAGAGTTGATGTTCCAGGTGGCAAGGGAAAAGGACATGGGCGCTCCTGTTTGATGGGCCAAAGCCTAGGCGCTGCCGCACAAAGCCTCAAGTCCCAAGCAGCGACCGGATCAGTCGTGCAGGGTAAAGGTGTCGATCTTGCAGACGTCCTGGGTCGCATCGGCGGTCACACCGGTGTCCATGACAAAGCGCATGTCATAGTCGCAGACCGTCAGGCCATCGGCGATGGACACGGTGGCGGTGCCGTTCGGGTCAACATTCGCGTCAAGGATGTTATCGCCCCAGGAATTGGAATCGTGCGACGAGACATACATTTCCTGCAGCGTGGCCGAGGAATTGTTGACCAGCGTGAAGGCAAGGTCTTCGGCAAAGGCGGGTGCGGCAAACAAGGTGGCGGCAAGCAAGGCGGGGGGTACAAGGCGCATCAATCTCTCCAATGCTGGCAAAGCGGGTCAGGGGCAACCGATGGCCCGTGCGCGATGGTATAGTCAGGCGCCGTGGCTTTTGGGAACAAGAAACGCGCTAAAATCCGAAAGACCGGTGGCTTGACTTGCGCAAGGCGGCTTTGCACTGTGCGCCCATGTCGCGTGAACCGCTGTGGCGGAAGCAGAATTTCCGTCTTGTCTTTGCGGCTTCGGTGTTCAGCCATCTGGGAACCGGGGTCTGCGGCGTAGCATTTCCGTGGTTTGCAACGCTGCTGACCCGTGACCCCCTGCTGATCGGCATGGTCGCGATGGCCCCGCAACTGCCGTGGTTGTTTTTCGCGCTGCCTGCGGGGGTCTGGACGGACCGGCTGGACCACCGCCGCACCATTGTCCGGGCCGATCTGGTGATGGCCGCCCTGATGGTGGCTGTGGTGGCGCTGGCGCTGTGGGCGACGCCGGGCCTTGCGGCGGTGCTGGCGCTGGCGGCGCTGGCTTTTGCCGTAGGATCGGTCGAGGTGTTGCGCGACAACACCGCGCAAACGATCCTGCCCGACGTGGTAGAGCCTGCAGCCCTGGAACCTGCCAATGCCGCCCTGCAAAGCAGCGAAAAGCTGACCGGTCAGTTCATCGGGCCGCCGCTGTCTGGTGCGATGATCGCTGCGTCCATCGCACTGCCCTTTGCGTTTCATGCGTTGATGCTGATCCTGTCAGCCCTGTTTTTGACCCGAATACGCGTCCGGCCACGGGTGGAAAGCCATGCGGCGACCCCGCCCGCGGCGTTCTGGACCGCTTTGGCCGAGGGGGTGACATGGCTTTGGGCGCATCTTGTGTTGCGGCGGTTGGGTCTTGTGCTTGGGCTGTTCAATTTCCTTTACGAGGTGATCTGGTCGGTGATGGTCCTGTATGCGCAAGACAGTCTGCACCTGAACGCCGCCCAATACGGCGCACTTTTGTCAGTTCTGGCTTTGGGCGGTTTGCTGGGCGCGATGTGCGCGACGTGGCTTTTGAACCGACTTGGGCCACGACGCGGGCTGCTTTTGTCGCTCCTGGGATTTTGCCTTGCCACAGCAGTTCTGATCTTTACCGAAACCCCGTGGATCGCCGGAGCGGCCCTGTTTGCCGAAGCCTTTACCGGCATGTTGTGGAATGTCGTGACTGTCAGCTACCGGCAGCGCCATATTCCTGCACCGTTGTTCGGCCGGGTCAATGCGGTCTACCGATTTCTGGGCTGGGGACCGCGTCCGTTCGGCTCTTTGCTGGGCGGCGGCTTGGTTGGGATGGGGGCCGTGATGGGGCCGTTCGCCCTGCATCTGCCCTTTGTCTTTGCAACCCTTGGTGGAGTTCTGGTGCTGGCCTACTGTGCGCTTTACCTGAATCTGGACTGAAAAAAAAGAGGCCGGGCACGAGGCCCGGCCAGGTCCAACAGGGAGGTGCCGTGCCATAACCCCGACACGACAAGGGGAACTTCAAAAACGTTGCCGTAAGACTCTGCGCAACAACCGCTGCTTGACGTCAAGATAGCCATCGAATCTGGCAACCATAAGCCCTGTTGCCGAATTTTTCGCAGGATATGCAGAATTGTTACATACCCGCCGCATCACGCCACCAGTTTGTAGCCGCCATTCTCTGTCACCAGCAACCTTGCATTGGCGGGATCAGCCTCAATCTTCTGGCGCAGGCGGTAGATGTGAGTCTCCAGCGTGTGGGTGGTGACGCCAGCATTATAGCCCCAAACCTCGTGCAGCAGAACATCGCGCGCCACAACCCCGGATTGTGCCCGGTACAGGTACTTGAGGATGTTGGTCTCTTTTTCTGTCAGGCGGATCTTCTTTTCCTTGGTGTCCAAAAGCAGCTTTTGCGCCGGTTTGAACGTGTAAGGACCCATCTGGAAAATCGCGTCTTCGGATTGTTCGTGCTGGCGCAACTGGGCGCGGATGCGGGCCAGAAGAACCGGAAATTTGAACGGCTTGGTGATGTAGTCGTTGGCCCCGGCGTCCAGACCCAGAATGGTGTCGGCGTCGGTGTCATGACCGGTCAGCATCAGAACCGGGCACTTGACCCCGGCCTTGCGCATCCGTTTGCAAAGTTCGCGGCCGTCAGTATCAGGCAGGCCCACGTCAAGGATCACAAGATCATAGGCGGCGGCCTTGGCCTTTTCCATGCCCTCAGCACCGGTGCGAGCTTCAAACACGTCAAAGTCTTCGGTCATCACCAATTGCTCGGACAAAGCCTCGCGCAGGTCATCATCATCATCAACCAACAGAATCTTGCGCAGTGTCGACATCGGTATTCTCCAACGGCTGTAGCGTCCCTGTGGTGAACAGATGCGCTTGCATCACGCCCGCTGCAAGAACTGCGACAATCGTTTCACGCGGACGTGTCGCAGGGCGGGGAATTGTTTCAAATTCCCCCGCAACACCCTAGATAGTGTTTCAGGAGACGCCATGACCCTTGCCCTGACCTTGACCGAACGACTGGCCCGCGCGCGGGGCGATCTGCGCATGGGCGTGCCTGTGGTGCTGGTCGGCGCGGGTGCGGCTGTCGTTGTGGCGGTTGAAGAACTTGATGCCCAACGGCTGGCGGACCTGCGCGCCTTGGGTCAGCCGGTGATCGCCCTGACCGTGCGGCGGGCCGAGACGTTGAAAGCCCGGGCCTATGACGGTGACCTTGCCCGCATCGCTGTGCCCGGCGATGTGGGGCTTGATTGGGTACGCAGCCTTGCCGACCCGTCTGATGATCTGCGCCTGCCGATGAAGGGGCCGCTGATGGCACTTCGGGACGGGCCAGCCGATTTGCACCGTGCCGCACTGGCGCTGGCCAAATCGGCGCGGCTTTTGCCAGCGGTTGTGGTGGTTGGCGTGCCAGACGGCGCTGCTTTGGCGCTGCGCGAGGGGTTGACGCTGTTGAGCGTGGCAGAGATCGGGCCGGAGCTGGCGCGGCTGTCACCCTTGCACGAGGTGTCGGCGGCCCGGGTGCCCATGGTCGCATCGCAAGCCGGGCGGGTTCATGTCTTTCGCCCTGACGATGGCGGGGAAGAGCATTATGCCATCGAGATCGGCCGCCCCGACCGCAGCAAGCCAGTGCTGGCGCGCCTGCACTCTGCCTGTTTTACCGGAGATGTCCTTGGCAGTCTGAAATGCGACTGCGGCCCGCAGTTGCAGGCTGCGCTGACGCAGATGGGGCAGGAAGGCGCTGGCGTTCTGTTGTACCTGAACCAAGAGGGGCGTGGCATCGGGCTTGCCAACAAGATGCGCGCCTATTCCCTGCAGGATCAAGGCTTTGACACAGTAGAGGCGAACCACCGTCTGGGGTTTGAGGATGACGAGCGTGACTTCCGCATTGGCGCGGATATTCTGCGCCGGATGGGGTTTCGCGCTGTCAGGCTGATGACGAACAACCCGCGCAAGCTGGACATGATGCGGGCTTGCGGCTTTGATGTGACCGAACGGGTGGCGCTGCATGTCGGGCAAACTGCGCAGAACGCCGAGTATCTGGCGACCAAGGCGCACAAATCCGGGCATTTGCCATGAAACCTTTGGACATGGTGCTAACCCCCAGCGGGTTGCGGTTTCTGGGCCGCCGCTTTGCCTGCACGACCGGGCGCGGCGGGATCATCAAGGCAAATTGGAAACGAGAGGGCGATGGCGGCACGCCGACCGGAACGCACCGGATCGTCGGCATGTTGTACCGGCCCGACCGGATGGCAAAACCGGCGGACTGGGCGCTGCCAATCGGGCCGCCGGACCTGTGGTCCGATGATGCGCGTGACCCCGACTACAACCTGATGGTCCGTGCGCCGCACATATTTTCGCACGAGGTTCTTCGTCGGGCCGACCGGCAATATGATCTGGTGCTGATCACCGACTGGAACTGGCCGGACGCGGTGCCGGGGCGCGGGTCGGCGATTTTCCTGCACCGCTGGCGCAGCCCGGGTGCGCCGACTGCGGGCTGCGTGGCCATGGCAGCCCACGACCTGCTGTGGATCGCACAGCGCCTGCGCCCGCAAAGTCGGCTGATCATTCCGGGGTGAATGGGCTTTCCAAAACGCTTTGGGAACCCTAAACTTGGCCGAATCGCGAAGGGCTTTCAGCATGGCAAAATCAGCGTCCGTGACCGATGACGACGTCTTCGCCTTGCGTCTGGCGCGCAGTGCGCCTGATCTGTGGCCGATGCTGGATTCGGTTTATGGCCGCAATGCCGAATATGACCACTTCAAGGAACGTCTGCTGACCGCCTTGCACAAGGGTTGGATCGACCGGCCCGCCGATCTGAAACTGCTGGACCTGAAGCGTGATATGGAACCTGACTGGTTCCAACGGCCGGACATGGCAGGCTATGTCTTTTACATCGACCGTTTTGCCGGAAATCTGCGCAATGTGCTGACCAGGCTGGATTATGTGGAAGACATTGGCATCACCTATGTGCATTTCATGCCCTGCCTGAAACCGCGCCCCGGTGACAGCGACGGTGGTTATTCGGTGATGGACTACCGCGAGATCAACCCCGACTACGGCTCGATGGCTGACTTTGAAGAGGTTTCAGCCGCCCTGCGCGCCCGGGGAATCTCTGTCTGCATTGATCTGGTGCTGAACCACACCGCCAAGGAACATGCCTGGGCGGTTGCGGCAGCCAAGGGAGATCGCAAATATCAGGATTACTACCTGATGTTCGACGACGCTACCCAACCGCAGGCCTACGAACAGACCTTGGTAGAGGTGTTTCCCAACACCGCGCCCGGCAATTTCACCCACTATCCCCCGTTCGGCAAATGGGTCTGGACCACCTTCAACGAACACCAGTGGGACTTGAACTGGGCCAACCCGGACGTGTTTTTAGAGATCACAGAGGTGATGCTGTACCTTGCCAACCGTGGCGTCGAAGTGCTGCGGTTGGACGCGGTGGCCTTTATGTGGAAGCGGCTTGGCACCCGATGTCAGTCCGAACCAGAGGTTCACATGCTGCTGCAGGCCCTGCGCGCCTGTTGCCGCATTGCCTGCCCGGCTGTGATTCATCTTGAGGAAGCCATCGTCGCACCTGCCGAAATGCTGCCCTATCTTGGGCGCGGGCGGCATGACGGGCGTGAGGGCAATCTTGCCTATCACAACAGCCTGATGGTGCAGTTCTGGGGCGCGCTTGCCACACGCGATGCCCGGCTGATGCGGCATGTGCTGGGCACCCACTTTCCCGAACGGCTGACAAATGCGACCTATGCCACCTATATCCGCTGCCATGACGACATCGGCTGGGCAATCACGGACGAGGATGCCGCAGCCTTGCAGATGACCGGGCACGGCCACCGCAGCTTTCTGTCCAATTTTTATGAGGGCAGCTTTCCCGGCTCGTTTGCCAAGGCAGAGTTGTTTCAGGTCAATCCGCAGACCGGCGACAAGCGCATCTCTGGCAGCTTCGCCTCACTCGCCGGGTTGGAGCGCGCCTATGGAGATTTGGACCTGACAGCGCTGGCCGTGCAGCGGATCTTGCTGGGCCATGCGTTGATCGCATCGTTTGGCGGCATCCCGCTGATCTATATGGGCGACGAGTTGGCCATGCTGAACGACTACGGCTATCACGATGTGCCCGAACACGCGCATGACAGCCGCTGGGTGCACAGGCCGATGATGGATTGGACTTTGGCCGGGATGCGGCATTCGGACGATGGCCCGGCGGGGCAGGTCTTTCGCGGCACCAAGCACATCCTGGCGCGGCGCAAAGTGACGGAGGCAGTCCATGCGGGCCATCCGTTGCAGATCGTCGATCTGCGGCAAGACAAGGCAGGGCCGACGCCAGCGGCGCAAAACGGCCTGTTCGCCTTTGTGCGAAAGGCCCCGACCGGGGCGATGCTGGGTTTGTTCAACATGACCGAAGACTGGCTGCACCTGCCCGAACACACCGCACGCAGTCATGGTGTGACGCGGATGCATGATGCGCTGTCAGATCACGCGGTGACCACTCATGACGGTGCCATCGCCCTGCCGCCCTATGCGCGGGTGTGGCTGACCTGAGGTAGCCGGGTTCGCTGTTTTCCTGCGAAAATAGAGTGTTGGCAGGGTTTACGCGTACTGCCGCGCGCCAAAAATCGCGGAACCGACGCGGATATGCGTCGCGCCCAGCGCCACGGCCCGTTCAAAATCGCTGCTCATGCCCATCGACAGCCCTGTCAGACCGTTGCGGGCGGCCATTTCTGCCAGCATCCGGAAATGCGGGCTTGGGTCGGCTCCCTCTGGGGGAATGCACATCAGGCCCTGAGGGCGCAGGTCCATAGCACGGCACTGGGACACGAAAGCGTCCAGCGCTTCGGGCAGGATACCGGCCTTCTGAACCTCTGCCCCGGTGTTGACCTGCACGAACAAGTCAGGGCACTTGCCACGCGCCTGCGCCAGTTTTGCCAGCTTTTCGGCAAGGCTCAGGCGGTCAAGCGTGTGGATCGCGGCAAAAAGCTCTACCGCTTGCTTGGCCTTGTTGGACTGCAGCGGGCCTATCATGTGAACTTGCGCTTCGGGATAGGCTGTCCAAAAGCCGGGCCACTTGGACGCCGCCTCTTGCACGTAGTTTTCACCGAAAATCCGATGACCTTGCGCCAGAACTGCCAGAACGCGGTCGTCAGGCTGCACCTTGGAGACCGCGATTAGCGTCGCAGAATCCGGGGCACGACCGGCGGCTGTCAGTGCGGTGGTCAGACGGTCGCGGATTTCGGGCAGGGACATGCGGATGCCTTGGGCTGATCGCGGCACAAAACCACGGCGCGGCGGAAAAGAAAAGCGGTGGACGCCAGAGCGAAGTTGAAACGAGCGGCCTGAAAAGGAAAGAGCGGGCACAGGGCCCGCTCCTCCAGTCTTGATAATCCGTAAGGATTAGAACGAGAACTTCACGCCCAGAGCGAAGAAGTCAGAGCTGCTGCTGTAGCCGGTGTGGTAGCCGCCCGAGAGGGTAGCGCCGCCCAGATCGTAGTCAGCGCCGATACCGAACGCCGTTTTAGCACCAGAGATCGAGGTGTCAGCGACATAAGCACGGGCAGTGATCGCGCCGAACTTGTAGTTGCCGTACAGAGTCACGTGGGTGCCGTTGTCGCCGCCGAAAGCCGCAGTGATGTCGCCGTCATCGAAGTATTGCAGACCGACAGTGCCAACGTCGCTGAACTTGTAAGCAACACCAACATAGGACACGTTGTTGTCTTTGATGCCCGAGCCGTTCTGGGCGTAGGCAGCCGACACTTGGAATGCGCCGAAGGTGTAGTCGCCCGAAATCCCAAGCTCGTTGTCCAACCCGCTAGCGGTCTGGTCATGCGTCACGTAGGAAATGGCAGCGTTCAAGGCGCCAACGTTGTAGAACACCGCGATACCTTCACGGTTCACGTCCGCAGCGCTGTACGGGCCGGACGAGAAGCTGTCATAGGTACCCAGCGGGTCGCCAGCGCTGTCACCGATGAAGTCCAGTTCCGAGTCGTACATCAGAGCGGCGGAGTCATAAGCGGTGTTGACGTTGCCAACTTCCAGCTTGAGACCATTGTACTTGACGTAGAGGTCGGCAGCGCTGAGCGTCGCACCGGTCGAGCCTTGCGTGCTTTGCATACGGATACGGCCACCGAAGGTCGCACCGGAGTCGACGGTCACGGATGCGTCGAAGTTGAAACGCAGACGGGTGTTCAGCGTGGTCTTGGATTCGCCTACACCAACGTTGTTGTTGTAGACCAGACCAAAACGGCCCGAACCCGACAAGGTCACGTCAGCGGCTGCGACGCCAGCGGTCATCGCAAGTACGGTAGAAGCGAGAAGCAGATTTTTCATAGTTTCCCTCGTTGTCTCTATCAGGGTTGCCCAACGCAAACAGGTCCGTGCTGGGTATGGCCCTATTTCGTCCTTCAAGAGGCTGATTGCAACGCGAAGCGCCGCAGGCACCGGGAAAGGCGGGGGCATTGGTGCAGGTTTGCCACAGTTCCGCCACGGTGCCGCCTTGCATGGGCCCGCTGGTAGCCGTTAGCGGCGGTCACGGGATCGAAAGGCGAACCCGGTTGCCCCGCTTGCTGGCAATAGTCCTGCCAAACGGGTGCGGTGGCCGCGGCGATTCCCTGTCTCCATCTCTATCACAGACACCTGGGCCAAAGCGAAATGCCGCCCATCCGGCCCTTGCGATTCGGACCAGAGTTAGGCCACGCGCCTGCAGCCGCTGGAAAAGCCTTGGCAGCCCTGCGCCACTGTACTAGACACAAACTTGAAATCGGGGGTTCGGATGTTGCGTCACCGCCATATTGCTGTCGTTTCGGCGCTTGTACTGGTCGGCATGCTTTCGGCATGCGGCAGTGGCGGGCTGTTCGGCCCCAAGGCCGCTGCAACCCCGCAAACAGCTGCATTCGACCCGGGCGGCCGCAGTTCTGACAAACGTGGCGGCTCGATCTGGGACCTGTTCAAACAGAACCAGGACCCGAATGTCACGGTCAAGGTGAACAAGTACATCTGGCTCGCCTCACTCGATGTGCTGAACTTTCTGCCGGTGCAGTCGGTTGATCCCTTCACGGGCGTGATCATCACGGGCTACGGCACGCCGCCGGGCGGTGGTCGCAGCTACCGGGCCACGATCTATGTGCAGGACCCGGCGTTGGACGCGCGGTCATTGAAGCTGTCGTTGCAGGGGGCCAATGGGTCATCGGTCGCGCCAGAGACGGTTTCGGCGGTGGAAGATGCCATCCTGAACCGGGCCCGCCAGCTGCGCATCGCCGACTCGCATCTTTAAGCTGCGGTTTGCGCGCAAGCCCGGCCCCTTTGGCCGGATGGCGGCGTAGGTCCGGCCTTCAAGATACAATTCAAAAGACACAATTCAAATCCGTGGGCTGAAGATGTCGCGCTACGAACCCTCTGTGATCGAACCGAAATGGCAGCAGGACTGGGACGACGCCCGTGTGTTTGAGGCACGACGCGATCCGGCCAAGCCAAAGTATTATGTGCTGGAAATGTTCCCCTATCCGTCGGGCCGCATCCATATGGGCCACGTGCGCAACTATACGATGGGCGATGTGGTGGCGCGCACCAAGGCCGCGCAGGGCTATTCGGTGCTGCATCCGATGGGCTGGGACGCGTTCGGCATGCCGGCCGAAAATGCCGCGATGGAGCGGGGCGGCCACCCCAAGGACTGGACCTATTCCAACATCGCCGACATGCGCGCCCAAATGAAGCCGCTGGGCCTGTCGATTGACTGGAGCCGCGAATTCGCCACATGTGATCCGGAATATTACGGCCAGCAGCAGTCTATGTTCATCGACATGATGGCCGCAGGTCTGGTCTACCGCAAAGCCGCCGTCGTGAACTGGGACCCGGTCGATATGACGGTTCTGGCCAACGAACAGGTGATCGACGGGCGCGGTTGGCGGTCGAACGCTTTGGTCGAACGGCGTGAGTTGACCCAGTGGTTCTTCAAGATCAGCGATTATTCGGCTGAACTTTTGTCGGCTTTGGACGGGTTGAAGGACTGGCCCGAAAAAGTCCGCCTGATGCAGGCCAACTGGATCGGAAAAAGCCGGGGAATCGAGGTTCCATTTGCTCTGACCGCCCCGACACACGGGCTGACCGAGTTGGTTTGCTATTCCACCCGCCCGGATACCTTGCGCGGTGCGACCTTTCTTGCGATTGCCGCCGACCATCCGCTGGCCAAAGCGCTGTCCGCCGCCGACCCTGCCGTCGATGCGTTCTGTGGCGAATGCCGCCGCCTTGGCACCTCGGAGGAAGCGGTTGAGACGGCTGAAAAGCTGGGGCTGGACACGGGCCTGTCGGTGCGCCACCCGATCTATCCGGATCAGACCGTGCCAGTCTGGATCGGCAACTTTGTCTTGATGGAGTATGGCACCGGTGCGATCTATGGCTGCCCGGCCCATGACCAGCGCGACCTTGATTTCGCCCGCAAATATGATCTGGACGTGGTCAACGCCTTCACCATGCCGGGCGACGCCAATAAGATCGGCGATGACGCTTTGGTTCCGGCCAAGGATGTGACGGTGGACTATGACAGCCATTTCACAGGCCTGACGCTTGCGACGGGTTATGACGCCATCGAAGCCTCGATTGACTGGATGGAAGCGCGCGGCCTTGGCACCGGGCAAATCCGCTACCGCCTGCGCGACTGGGGCATTTCGCGCCAACGCTATTGGGGCTGCCCTATTCCGGTCGTGCATTGCGCCGCCTGTGGCGTTGTACCGGAACGCAAAGAGAATCTGCCGATTGAACTGCCCTATGATGTCAGCTTTGACAAACCTGGCAACCCGTTGGACCGTCACCCGACATGGCGCGACGTGGCTTGCCCGACCTGTGGCGCTGCGGCCCGGCGCGAGACCGACACGATGGACACCTTTGTAGATTCGTCGTGGTACTACGCCCGCTTCACCGCGCCCCACGCCACGACGCCTACGGTGGCCGAGGATGCCGACTACTGGATGAACGTTGACCAGTATATCGGCGGGATTGAACATGCGATCTTGCACCTTCTGTACTCTCGGTTCTTCGCCCGGGCGATGCACAAGACCTGCCATTTGCCCCTGAAAGCGATAGAGCCGTTCAACGCCTTGTTCACCCAAGGCATGGTGACGCATGAGATTTACAAGACCACCGATGCCAATGGGCGCCCGGTTTACCATCTGCCCGAAGACGTGAGGAAATTCGCGATCAACGGCAACGTGGTGACTGTGCCGAAAAGCCGCCTTGCCGATATCGGCGTTGATCCCGACGATCCAGAGGTGTCGCAAGAGGTTCTGGATGCGATCACGCTGGTCTCTGACCTTCAGGTCGAAGTCATCCCCTCGGCCAAGATGTCCAAATCCAAAAAGAACGTCGTCGACCCGATGAACATCATCGCGGCGTTCGGCGCGGATACCGCACGCTGGTTTGTCATGTCCGACTCACCCCCCGAACGCGATGTGGAATGGACAGCCTCGGGAGCCGAGGCGACCTTCAAGCATCTCTCGCGCGTCTGGGCGCTGTGCAGCCGAATCGGTGAGATGCCGTTGGATCACAAGGGCGAAGGCGACGACGACCTGTTGCGCGCAATGCACCGTGCAATTGCCGAGGTAACGGCGGGCATCGAAGGGTTCGCGTTCAACAAGGCCATCGCCAAGCTGTACGAATTCACCAATGCCATCGCCCGCGCCTCGGCCTCAACCGTTGTCCTGAAGCAGACGTTGCGCACGCTGGCCCAACTGATGTCACCGATGACGCCGCATATCGCGGAATCGATCTGGAAAGCGCAAGGCGGCGCTGGCCTTTGCGCCCAGGCCCCGTGGCCCAAGGCCGATCCGGCCATGCTGGTTGACGACACCGTCACGCTGCCCATCCAGATCAACGGCAAACGGCGGGCGGAAATCAGCGTGCCCAAGGACATGCCCGCAGCGCAGGTTGAAAAACTTGCCTTGCAGAACGAGGATGTCATTCGCTTCCTTGCCGGTCAGCCGGTGAAAAAGCTGATCGTGGTTCCGGGGCGTATCATCAATGTCGTGGTCTAGACGCGCAATCCTGCTGATGCCTTTCGCGCTGGCCGCCTGTGGCTTTACGCCTGCGTTCGGCACCAAGGGGCCTGCGGAAAAGCTGCTGGGCACCGTGCGCACCGCTGACCCGACCGACAAGAACAGCTTTGATTTTGTTCAACATATGGACGAACGGCTGGGCCGCCCGACCAATCCGCTGTACGATTTGGCCTATACCATCACGACGACTCCGGTCGGGGTTGGCATCACGCCGGACAACGCCACCACGCGGTATAACCTGACCGGCGGCATCGACTGGACCCTGACGCGGCGTGCCGATCAGACGCGCATGACGGGCGGCCATATCGACAGCTTTACCTCGTATTCCGCCACCGGATCGACGGTTGCGGGTCTTACGGCAGAAAGTGACGCCAGCCTGCGCCTGATGCGGTTGCTGGCGGATGCGGTGGTGATGCGGCTGGTCGCAGCCTCGGCCAGCTTTCCGGCATGAAGCTGACCGGCCCCGAGGCGCGGCGCTATCTGGCCAAACCTGATGCGGGCAAGGCGGCTTTGGTGATCTTTGGCGAAGATGCCATGCGCGTTGCCCTGAAACGGGCCGAGGCTGTGGTGGCACTTGCCGGTCCGCTTGCCGATGAGGAAATGCGCCTGACCCGCATTCCCGCCGCCGACCTGCGCAAGGATCAGGCCGCCCTGCTGGATGCCGTCAAAGCGCGTGGCTTTTTCCCCGGCCCCCGCGTTGTGGTGGTCGAGGATGCGACGGACGGGCTGTCCGCCACACTGCAGGCCAGCTTTGACCAATGGCGGCCCGGCGATGCCAACATCATCGTAACCGCTGGCAACCTGACTGGAAAATCTGCACTGAAAACCCTTGCCGAAAAACATTTCGCTGTGATGTGCATCGGTTTGTACGACGACCCGCCAACGCGGGAAGAGATTGACACCGAACTGAAGCGGGCCGGATTGGCACAGGTGCCGCCCGATGCGATGGCCGAACTGATGACCCTGTCTCGTGCCCTTGATCCGGGTGATTTTCGCCAGACCCTTGAAAAGATAGCGCTGTACAAATACCGCGACCCCCTGCCCCTGACCCCCGCCGAAATCAACACCCTCGCCCCTGCCACCATCGAAACCGAAGCAGAAGAGCTGCTGGATGCGGTGGCAGAGCTGCAGATGGCTGCCATCGGTCCCGTCTTGCGCCGGTTAGAGGGGCAAGGCGTGCTGCCGGTCACCCTGTGCATCGCGGGCCTGCGCCACTTTACCACCCTGCATCTGATGGCGACCGACCCCGAAGGCCCGGCTTCCGGCTTTGTCAAAGCGCGCGGCTTTTTCAAACGCCGCGACCGGATGATGAAACAGGCGGGCAACTGGACGACACGGCAGATCGAAAAGGCCCTGTCGCTGCTGGTGGAAACCGACATGACGCTGCGGTCAACCTCACGCGCACCGGCCATGGCGGTGATGGAGCGCACGCTGATCCGTATTGCCCGGCGCGAACGTTAAGGCGCTATTGCGCAACTTGGGTTCCAGTTTTTCGGTTGGATCAAACCACTGGCAATGGACAGCCGGGGATGCTTTCGCCCTGCCCCAGCGACCGATCAAGGGGCCGGACAGCCGCGAAACTCAACGGCGTGACCATCGGCCAGCACGGTTACGGTCACTCCTGACCGGTCCAGCGTAAAGGGCGCACCGCTCGACGCCACCAGATCGGTTTTCGACGCAAGGACCGCCCCGTGCCGTTCTGTTTGGGCAGAGGCGACCCAGACCTGCGGGTCAGCGGTTTCAAACACCACAGTTTCAACGCCGCCCTGCGGTGGCAGGTCCAGCGTGGCCGTCAGACGCAACCCGTCGGCAATCGGCGACACCTCGCATTTCGCACCTTTGACCAGCTTCGGACCGGCCGCGAGCGCTGCGGAAATCCGACTATCGGGCGCACCGGCTCCTTGCAACACGGCTGAAAAGGTCAGATGCGCGGGCAGGCAAATGTCGTGACAGACGCCAAGATCCATCTTCAGGGCAAGCGTGACGGGCCGTGCCGGATCGGCAGGCACCACCTCAACCGGCAGGACCAATTCATTTTGATAAGCAATGCTCAACAGCCCGTTCAGCGTGATCGCCTGCGGGCTGGGCCAATGAAACTGCACCGATTTCAGGTTGTCCGAACCGGTCCAGTCGAACACCGGCGGAATCCCTGCGTCGCCGGGCGCGCGCCAATAGGTCTTCCACAACGGGGCCAGATGCAGGTCAAGTGCTGCCATGTAATGACCATCGGCCTGCCGCCAGCCGGGCAGCAGTTCGGCCTGCAAAACATCGTCCTGAATATCAGCCCGCACCGGACTGGCTAAAACGAGGGCAAGGAGGGCATATCTGATCATCCCTTATCCATACGAAACCCCGGATCACGGCGAAACCCCGGCCAGATCACTTTGCAGCGACGCAGCCGTGAAATCGGGTTGAGAGCGGCGCCACTTGCCCCCATCCTGAAGTTTGGAGGATTCGATGGATCTGACTGGCAAGCTGATCATCGCCATGCCCGCCTTGGGTGATCTGCGCTTTGAACGCGCGGTTATTCTGATCTGCGCCCATTCCGCAGACGGGGCGATGGGGCTTATCCTGAACAAACCGGTGCCCGACCTGCGGTTCGCCGGTCTTCTGACCCAACTGAACCTGCCGCACGGCGACAGCGCCCGCGACATTCGCCTGCTGATCGGCGGCCCTGTCGAACGTGGGCGCGGTTTTGTGCTCCACTCACCCGATTACAGCGGAGACGGGGCGACGATGGAGATTGAAGGCGGCTACCGGATGACAGCGACGTTAGACGTTCTGGAGGCATTGGGCAATGGCGGCGGCCCGGCCCAAGCCATTCTGGCGCTGGGATATTCCGGCTGGGGGCCGGGCCAGTTGGAGGGTGAGATTGCCCGCAATGACTGGCTGACCGGCGACGCCTCGGATGCGCTGATCTATGGCCAAGGCACGGCGGGCAAATGGGCGTTGGCGCTGCGGGCAATGGGAATTGACCCGGTTTCGCTTTCACCAAGTGCTGGTCGGGCGTGACGGCAGACTTGCCACATCCCAGTCGCGGTGGCATGACCGCCCGAACAGGGGGGGGCGGCATGACATATCTGGCGAGACAAGCTGCATCCCGGACGATGGGCCGCGGGATGTTTCCGGCAGCGTGGCCAGAGTTTGCGCTGTTGATCCTTCCCTACCGTCGGGCGCGTTTGATTGATCGGCGCGCACAGCCCTCTCGGACCAAGGCGCTTTCGCCCGGCAGTGGCGGAATCGTTGGGACCACTCACCGGTTCTACCAGCGCTTTCTGCCGCTTTTGGGTAAGTTTCGGTTGAAAGGCGTTGACGGCAGGGCGACGAAATTCATCTCGCACGCAGCGGTCGCGATCTGGAACACCTGCAAGTCCAACGCGAGAGTGATGCCCTTCCCGTACCACCTGGGTCAGATCAAGGACGGCCGGAATGGCTGACGCGCTGGTCATCGGCGCTGGTCCCGCCGGGTTGATGGCTGCAGAAGAACTGGCAAAAGCCGGGCACAAGGTGGTGATCTGCGAGGCGAAACCCTCGCCGGCGCGCAAGTTTCTGATGGCGGGCAAAAGCGGGCTGAACATCACCAAGGATCAGGAGTCCGGCGCATTTCTGGCTGCCTGTGACTGCCCTGCACTAGCACCGATGCTGGCAGATTTCGGGCCGCAGGAGGTGATGGATTGGTGCCGGGGTTTGGGGGTGGCGGTCTTTACCGGGTCGTCAGGCCGGGTGTTTCCGGTGGCGATGAAAGCCTCTCCGTTGTTGCGGGCCTGGCTTTTGCGGCTGAACGGGTTGGGTGTCGAACTGCGCAGCCGCTGGCGCTGGCTGGGCTTTCAGGACGGGTTCGCCTTTCAAACCCCGGACTCGGTGCAGGTTCTGCGGCCTGATATGACGGTTCTGGCGTTAGGTGGCACCAGTTGGGCGCGGCTGGGGTCAGATGCCGCCTGGGTGCCTTGGCTGGCCGAAAAGGGCGTGGCGATAGCCCCGTTCAAACCCGCCAACATGGGGTTTTCCGTCAACTGGTCGCCGCATATGGCGAAGTTTTTCGGGGTGGCGGTCAAGGGGGCCGCACTTTGTGTCGGCAAAAGGCGCGAACGCGGAGAGTTCATCATATCCTCCAAAGGCGTTGAGGGCGGCGGGATTTACTCGGTTTCCAAGGATTTGCGGGACGGTGCCCCCCTGCTGCTGGACCTTGCGCCGGACGTTGCCGTGGACGATGTGGCGGCGCGGCTGGCGGCGATGCGCCCGCGTGAGACTTTGGCGAACCGGTTGCGAAAGCTTGGATTGCCCGCAGCCTCAACCGCTTTGGTGATGGAGTTTGGCCGCGATCTGTCGCCCATTCAGGCGGTCAAGGCGCTGCCAATCCGGCTGGCAGGGCCACGACCGCTGGACGAGGCGATTTCAGTCGCCGGTGGCGTGCGGTTTGATGCCGTGACGGCGGGCTTGGAATTGCAGGCCCTACCGGGGGTGTTTGTCTGCGGCGAGATGCTGGATTGGGAGGCCCCGACGGGTGGCTACCTGCTGACCGGCTGTCTGGCGACGGGGCGTTGGGCAGGTCGGCAAGCGGCGCGATAACACGCGTGTTATGACAGCTAAGATATTGATATAAATTAATATACTTAAAAAGATTCACTTCCTGTTAACTTCCGCCACGCTGTTTGACGATGGCATTGTGGGTGCCGCGCGATCAACGTTGACCAACACACCAGAGTGATTTCGGTCAGTTAAGGTCGCAAGAGTGCGTCACGGGTTGGGGGTCAGAGAAATTCTCGATTTCCCTCTGGCCCAAACCCAAGCACGTTGCCGCACTGGCAGCACAGCGTTTGCGCCGGTTTTAAAGCGTCAAACCACGCCCTGCCCTTTAAGCCCGGCGCGGTTGGGCGCGGTACAGGCGCATCACGTTTTCTGCGTCGCTGCCGATTTCTGCCGCGTCTTCGGCACCGCAATCGGTGCAGTCGCGCGCAAGTTCGGCGGCTGACGGGGTGTGCAAGATCACGTTGTGCTGGGTGCCGCGCAGGGCTTCGGTGCCCAGAACCTCCCACTCACCGCCCGCATATTCGGTGAAGGCGTCGCTGGCGATCACGGTCTTGCGGTAGGCCTTGGTCAGCGTTTCAAGCCGCTGCACCTCGTTCACGGCGGTGCCGAAGGTTGAAAAGGTCAGCCGGTTCTTCAGGCCGATGTTGCCGAACATCACGTTGCCGACATGCAGACCGATGCCGTAGCCGATGGCCGACAAATCCTCGGCGTGGCGGCGGGTGTTCAGCCGGGCCATCCGCGCCACGGCTGAGCGCACGGCATCAAGGGCCGCACTGGCCGCCACTTCAGACGCCTCTTTGTGGCGTTCGCACGGATAGACGGCAAGGAACCCGTCACCGATAAAGCTGAGAATCTCACCACCATTTCGGTTGAACGGCGTGGCGATCGCATCAAAAAACTCGTTCAGGGTTTCAATATAGACCTGCCGCCCGTGATTTTCGGCGAAGCTGGTAGAATTGCGCATGTCACCCATCACCAGAACGGCGCGGACTGTTTCGCCGTCGCCGCGCTTGGTCTGACCTGACAGCACCCGTCGCCCAGCATCGCCGCCAAGGTAGGTCGACAGCATGTTGTCGGCAAGCTTGTCCAGCACGGCCATCTTGGTCGCAACAGCCAGGTTCGATTCGACGCGCACGAGGGTGCGGATCATCTGTTCGGAAAATCCCTGCGGATGGTCGGTGGTCCACGACCCCATCATGCCCCGGGAGCCGTCGCCGTCGCCGTTGAAGGATTCCACGAATGCCATATAGTCCGTACCGCCCGAGGCAATCAGTTCGGCGAAAACCGGAAACTCTGGCGCGGTGGTGTCATTCAGTCTGCGGCGCAGATGACCCAGTCCGTGCTTGAGAAGGTGGTAAAATGGGCTGGCCTCGTACCGGTTTTGCAGGGTTTGCTGACCTCTGCGCTGATGGCCGACGGCTTCGACGCCGCGACCACGGGCCCAGGTAAAGCTAAGCGCGTCATAAAGCGGATGCAGCATCGAAAACCCGACATTGGCGCGCAACAAAGGCATGCCCGCCGCCGAAAGCCGTTCAAAGGTGCCGGTGCACAACGTCTCAAGATCAGCGCCCTTCAGGGCTGCCCGCCGTAACCAGGCAACAAGCTCGTCGATCAGGGTATCAGAGACATCGGCAGATTGAGGCGTCATGGCAGGTCTTTCGGGGATCGTTTCTTTGGCAACCACAGGTTGGCCGGTTGAACGCATATAAGCGTCGGTCCGGCCATTCTCAAGCGCGGTTGTGGCGGCAGAGATGTGCGCCCATGATCAGGCATGCGGGCGGTTTTGCAGGGTTGATGGCGGGTGGGACGTGATCCGGGGATGTTCGGGAGGGTCAATGTGCGAGGGAGTCTTGCAGCGGCGGGGGGAACGCTGCCCTACTTGCCCCCACCTGCCGTCTCTCCACCCGACCGTGTCAGGTAATAGGCACCAAGGATCGGCAGGAAGGTCACCGCGAACACGACCATGGCCACCACGTTGGTGACAGGGCGTTGGCGCGGGCGGATCAGCTCGTCCAGCATCCAGATCGGCAGGGTTTTTGAGGCGGCTCCGGCTCCGGCGGTGAAGGTGGTGACGATGACTTCGTCGAAGCTGAGGGCGAAGGCGAGCATTCCGCCGGCCAACAGGGCGGTGGCAAGGTTGGGCAGCAGGATGTGGCGGAAGGTCTGGAAGGCGTTGGCACCAAGGTCGGCAGACGCCTCAAGAATCGCACCGGACAGGCGGCGAAAGCGGGCGACGGCGTTGTTGTAGACGATGACGATGCAGAAGGTTGCATGGCCAAGCACGATGGTGATCCACGAAAAATCAAGATGCAGCAGGGGGATGGCGGACCGCAGGGCGATGCCGGTGATTACGCCGGGCAAGGCGATGGGCAGGATGATCAGCAGGGACAACTGGTCGCGACCCCAGAATTTTGCCCCGCTCATGGCGGCGGAAATCAGCGTGCCAAGGATCAGGGCAAGGCAGGTGGACAGCAGTGCGATCTGACATGACAGGATCAGAGGCGGCCAGATGTCGGCACGGTTCCAGGCGATGGCGAACCATTTGGTGGTCAGGCCGGGCGGCGGGAAGGCGAAAGAGCGCTCTTCAATTGTGAAGGCGTATAGGAAGATCAACAGGATAGGCAGGTGCAGGAAGGCGAGGCCCCCGGCTGCGGCGAGTTTCAGGGGGAGGGGCGCGTTAGAGGGCATCGAACGCGCCCGCCTTGCGGGCGAGGGTCAGGTAAACCAGCATGATCAGGATCGGCACCACGGCGAAAGCGGCGGCCAAAGGCACGTTTCCGGCGGTGCCTTGCAGCTGATAGACCGCCATGCCGATGTAGCTGGCCGAATTGCCGATGATCTGCGGGATGATGTAATCGCCCAACGTCAGCGAAAAGGTAAAGATTGACCCCGCGATGATGCCCGGCAAGGCAAGGGGCAGCGTGACCGTCCAGAAGGTTTGCCGTGCGGTGGCGCCAAGATCGGCTGCGGCCTCAATCATCGAGGTGGGCACCCGTTCCAGCGCGGCCTGCATAGGCAGGATCATATAGGGCAGCCAGACATAGCAGAACACGGTGAAAGTACCGAGATACGAGGTGGAAAGCGAGTTCCCCCCAATCCCCGGCAACACGAGGGCGGCGTTCAAAAGCCAGTCGGTGTGGGTGGTGGTGGCGACCCAGGTCACAATGCCCTCTTTGGCGAGGATCAGTTTGAAGGCGTAGACCTTGACGAGATAGCTGCTCCACAACGGCAGCATGACGCCAAGGTAGAAGGCGGCTTTCCAGCGGCCTTTGGCGTAGCGGGCGGCGTAGTAGGCGATCGGGAAGGCAAGGATTGTGGAAGCGAGGGTGACGGCTGTGGCCATCAGAAGGGTGCGGGTGATGATCGACAGGTTGGAGGGTGTGAACAGCTGCGCGTAGGTTTTGAGGGTGAATTCCGGGATGATCAGGCCGGAGAAATCGTCGAGCGAATAGAAGGACTGCAGCAACAGGGCTGCGAGCGAGCCGAGATAGATGAGGCCGAGCCAGAGGAGCGGCGGGGTCAACAGGAGGGCCAGGAGGAGTTTGGGGTGGCGCCAGAACAGCGTGGTAAGGTGGTCGGGCAGGGATCTGGTGGGTGTCATTTGGAGGAGGCGCCGGCACGAATTTTCTGCGAAAATTCAGGGGATTTGGGGGCATGGATTTTCTGCGAAAATTCAGCGGGTTCGGTTAGGCGAATTTTCTGCGAAAATTCGACGGTATTGGCTTGATGAATTTTCTGCGAAAATTCGGCAAGGGTGCGGGGTCGATTTTTCTGCGAAAAATCGGGGGGAGGGATGGCCCCGGTGTCCTGCACAAAAGCAAAAGCCTCCGGCGGGAGTATTTGGCAAAGAGCAATCATGGGGCGTCGTCCATGATATGCAGGGCGTCGGGGGCGAAGGCCAGGGTCAGGGGTGCGCCCTCTGCCGGGACCGGGATTCCGGCGGGCAGGAAGGCGGCGATCTCGGTGCCTTGCACGGACAGGGTCACGCGGGTGCCGGTGCCAAGGTAGCGCTGGCTTTGGACTGTGCCGGTGAGGCGGCCAGTTGCAGTTGCGTGCGGGGCGGGCGCGAGCGTGGATTCCGGATGCAACGATTCCGGGCGCAACGATTCTGGGCGCAGCGATGACCATTTAGCGGGGCCGCCAAGCGCTTGGGTCAAGGCGGGCGGCAGGACGTTGGAGGAGCCTACGAAATCGGCGACAAAACGGGTGGCGGGTTGGGTGTAGATTTGCTGCGGCGTGCCGATTTGCGCGATCTTGCCATTGTTGAAGACCGCCAGGCTGTCGGCCATCGACAGCGCCTCACCCTGATCGTGGGTGACGAAAATGAAAGTCAGGCCAAGGCGTTTTTGCAGGGCCTTAAGCTCATCCTGCATCGCCTCACGCAGTTTCAGGTCAAGCGCGCCAAGCGGTTCATCCAGCAGCAAGACCTTGGGTTCGTTCACCAAAGCGCGGGCGAGGGCGACGCGTTGGCGCTGGCCGCCCGACAATTGGGCAGGTTTGCGCGCGCCGTAGCTGTCAAGTTTCACAAGGGCCAGCATTTCCTCGGCCTTGGTCTGGCGTTGGGCGCGGGGCATGCCTTTGACCATCAATCCGTAGGCGACATTGTCCAACACGTTCAGATGCGGGAACAGGGCGTAGTCCTGAAACACCGTGTTGACCTGACGCAGATGGGGCGGGACTGCCGAGACATCCTCGCCAAAGATCCGTATCTGGCCAGGGCTTGGCTGTTCGAAGCCCGAGATCAGGCGCAGACAGGTGGTCTTGCCGGACCCGGAGGGGCCGAGCATGGCAAAGAATGCCCCCTGCGCGATGGTCAGATCAAGGCTGTCGACCGCTTTGATAGGGCCGAAGTGGCGGGTGACGGCCCGAAATTCGACGGCGGGGGTTGACGTGGTGGGGATTTGGGCACCGTGGATTGGGGTGGCTTGAACTTGAGCGTCAAAGGCTTGGGGCGGCAGTGTTACGCGTGGCGACGGTCAGAGAATCGAGCAATGGCCGGGCTTCGGGCGTACGCTTTATTCGACTACCGGGCAAAGGGTGCCTCTGCCCGGCCTTATGGATGTCAGCCGCTCGCCAATCTGTGGCCTTGCTTGGTCAGTTGCCGCCGACCACGGCCATATAGTCGGTCACCCATTGGGCGTAGGGGATGCATGCACCGTCACCCGCTGCGCAATTGGCGATGGGGGTCGTCCAGAAGTGGATTTTGTCAAACGCCTCCGCCCCGTTGTCCTTGCACCCGGCATCGGTTTGCTGACCTGATCCGTCGGTGCAGGCGGTGGGCACAACGGGAACTGACCCGAACCAGACCGACAGGTCGGATTGCAGGTTTGAATTCAGCGTGTGTTCCATCCACTGATAGGCGCAGTTCGGGTGCGGCGCGTCGGTCGCCATCATCGTGGTGTCAGACCAGCCGGTCGCACCTTCCTCCGGGATGGTTGAGGCAATCGGCGCCTCTTCCTGTTTCAGCAGATTGACCTGATAGGGCCACGAGGTCGAGGCGACGATACCTTCGTTCTTGAAATCATCGGTCTGGACGGTCGAATCGCTCCAATATTTCGACACAAGTTTGCGTTGGGCGCGCAACAGGTCCAGCACGGCGGCATATTGCGGTGGGGTCAGTTCATAGGGGTTGGTGATGCCAAGGTCGGGCTTGTGGGCCATCAGGTACAAGGCTGCATCGGCCAGATAGATCGGGCCGGCATAGGCCTCGACCCGGCCGGAATTGGGCTTTCCGTCGGGCAAATCGCCCGCCTCGAACACCACGGACCACGATTTGGGCGGCTCTTTGAAGGTGTCGGTGTTGTACATCAGCACGTTCGGCCCCCACTGGTAGGGCACGCCGTAATGCTTGCCATCCACCGTGAACCACGCCCCATCTTTCAGGCGCGGATCGACCTTGTCCCACGACGGGATAAGGGCAGTATTGATTTCCTGCACCTTCTTGCCTGCGACCAGCCGCAACGACGCATCGCCAGAGGCGGTCACAAGGTCAAAGCCGCCCTGGTTCATCAGGCTGACCATTTCATCCGAGGTGCCAGCGGTCTTGACGTTGACCTTGCAGCCAGAGGTCGCCTCAAACTTGGTAATCCAGTCAAACGTCTTGTCGCTTTCGCCGCGCTCCATATAGCCCGGCCAGGCGACGATATCGACCTCACCCTCACCCGCACCGATGGCGGTGACCTGAGCCAGAAGCGGTGATGTCGCAAGGGCCAAGGCCAGAAGGCCCACACCCATCAGTTTTGTGGTTTGCATTGCAGGCTCCCTGATCAAATGCGCGGACTGCGCGGTGCCGCTTGGCGCGGGCTTATGATCAAATTAGACAAGGCAGGGCAGGACGCAAGGGGGATTCTTGTGGGGCTGGCGTTGCAGGCATGGGGTTTCACAGCCCGTGCTCCCCCGACGGGATATGCGCACAGCGGGGATGCGATCAGGGGTGCGACATGGCGGTCAGCAAAGCGGCACGGTCGCGGGCGATCAGGGCGTCATAGGCGGCCAGCTTTTCAGCGGTGAAATGGCCCTCTTCGGCCAGCAGGTTGACGGTGCCAAGGACGCGGCCCGGCACCGGTCCGTCATTTGCGAAGATTGGCACGTTGATGCACGACCCAAGGCCCAGCGAGGTAATCAGCGCGTGGTCAAAGAAGTAGCGGGCGAATTCCGGCGTGGTGTTGGCGACAAAGGTCTGGCGTCCGTCGATACACACCTCATACCAGCCGTCCCGCGTCACCGGTTTGGTGCCCGACACCGGATATTCGACCGGATGCGAGGTATAGGCGCGGCGGGCCAGTTCTTCGGCTGCATCCATCACCGTCACCGTGAACAGGCGGGTTCCCAGTGCGGCACAGGCCGCGTGCAAGGTAGCATAGGTTTGCTCGTCAGCGGCAGACAGGTCAGGCGTGGTCATCGGATGGTCCTTCATGAGAGGTTTCGCTGGCATGGACAAGGGCTGCCAGAATGTCAGAACGGGTGATCACACCGCACAGGCTGCCATCGGCATCCAGCACCGGCAGGCAGGTTTGCTGACCCTGCAGCAGCGCGGGCAAAAGATCGGCAAGCAAAGCGTCGAGGCTGGCGGTGGCAACTGTGGCCTGCATCAGATGATGGGCAGACAGGCCCTGCGCGCCGGGCCGCAGGATAACCAGCACCGGCACAAGGCCCAAGAGCCGGTTCAGCCCATCCACCACCGGCAGAGCGCGGCAGCCCTGTCTGACAAACAGGGCAGAGATCTGACGCCAGTCTGCCGTAGGGCTTAAGGTTGCCGGATCACGCGTCATGATCTGCGCAGCCGTCAGCTTGGGGTGCGGCGCCAGCGCCTCAGCCGTTGTGATCAGGCGGGCAAGGTCGTCGACACCAACCGTCCCCTCCAGCCGCAACTGGGCGAGTGCCGCGGCCAGAACCAGGGGAGAGGGCGGCATGGACAGGGGTTCCGCCACAGCAGGTTCATCAGCAACAGGCAGCGGCGCGAACGGATAGCGCCGCCCGGTCACCCGGTGAAAGACCAATCCAAAGGCCACCAGCAGCGCCGACCCGGCAAACACCGTCAGCCCCAGCCAAGTAAGGCTGCCTTGCAGGCCTGCCGGAGCGGCCAGAACCGTTGCAATCGCCACAGCACCGCCCGGCGGATGCAGGCACCGCGCCCACGCCATCACGAGGATGGCGGCAAAGACCGCCACGATCAGCGTCATCACGGGCGGTCCGCCCAAAATCAATCCGACCAAAGGCAAGATAGCCAAGGCTAAGGCGGCGGACAGCGTGTTGCCCGCCACCACCGACCATGGCTGCGACATCGGGCTGGCCGGGATAAGATAGATCATCACGGCCGACGCCCCGAGGGGTGCGATCAGCATCGGATGCGCCCAAAACCCGGCCCCGGCCAGACTCGAACCAAGATCCAATCCCAGATCCGATGCGATCAGCCAAAGCACCGCTTGGGTCAGGCCAAGCCCCAGCAACGCGCCCACAGCGTCGCGCACGGCCTCAACCGGTTGGGCGTGCGGCATCGCGGGCCCAAAGGCACGCAGGGTCAGACTGTCAAATCGCAAAGCGGCCTCATGGTTGCGGTGTGCCGTCCCAACGTCCGGTGGCAAGAACGGTCCAACCCTCGGCAGGCACCGGGGCTGGCGGCGGAGTCATCCCCGGCTCCCATACCATCAAAAGTATGTGATCCGGGTCGCGGCGCGCCTCACCGGCCTCGGCCATGGCCTGCCAGACGAGACCAAACCCTTCCATCAAAAGGCCCTCGACGTAGAACGGGATTTCTTCGGCATCCAGGAGTTCGGCGGCGTCGTCCTGCACCAGCCAGCCATCCTCGACCTCAGCCGCCCACAGCACCTGCCCTTCGATGCCAGGGTGGCGTGCTGCAAGCCGCTTCAGCGGGGCCAGAAAGGCAAGGGTCAGGGCGTCGTCTGTCATGGATTGGTCACGGGTTAGGACGGGGCTTCGTCACGGCTTGGGGACATGAAACAGGTCATGGCGCAAGGCATAACATCTGGCAAGAGGGATCGCAGGACCGCCGCACCGCTATTCCCTTTGGCGTCCGGCCTGCCCATATACAGTGCCAAAGAGGAGACGCCGATGGAATTCGTATTGCTTCTGGTGGTGGGTGCGGCGGCTGGATTTCTGGCCACACGGATGATGAAACTGCAGACCGACATCCCGACGACTATCGCCATCGGGGTGGGTGGTGCGATCATCGGCGGGCTGGTGATCCGGTTACTGGCCGAGGTGGCGGGCTGGATGGCCGGCTTTGTCGGCGCGGTGCTGGGCGCGCTTGTGCTGCTGTGGATCTGGAAGACCTACTTCGCCCGGCGCTGAACACGTGTCCTGACCCAACTTGCGGATGGCTTTGCGGCAACATTCAATGCC
The DNA here is from genome assembly GCA_038231775.1 of Rhodobacterales bacterium. Lineage (GTDB taxonomy): Bacteria > Pseudomonadota > Alphaproteobacteria > Rhodobacterales > Rhodobacteraceae > Stagnihabitans. The sequence goes on from JBBRKS010000001.1 coordinate 57,282, forward strand.
GCAATGTAGCCTAACCCAGCTTCTTCAGCATGTCTTTCAGGCGAAAGTCCTTGTCGCCCAGACCCTGCCACAAGACCTGACCCTGCCAGGCCGCAAAGATCATCGCGGCAGAGTCGCGGTCTTGGGTACGGGTGGCCAGCAGGGCCTCGACCCGGTCACGCCAGTCGGCGGCCCGCGCGCGCAGACGCACGTGGCGCAGACTTGCGGCCAAAAGCGCTGCCATCGGCACACCCTCAGCCTTGTCGCTCAACGCCTTAAGCAAAGCCTGCGGCCCCTTCTGCAAAGCCTTGCCCGCCTTGGCGGAAGACGGCTCTGCCCCCTCGGCCTCGGCGGCGGTGGCCACGGCGTCCAACGCGTCCCAGCCCCAGGACAAAGCCTGCTCAACCATTTGCGGCAAAGGACCATAGCGCTGCACCAAAGACGCACCAGCCAGACCGGTCGCCCGGGCCACAGCGGAAAACGCCACGGCCTTCTCACCCTCCGCCGCGATCATCTGCAAGATGGCGGCAAAGACATCAGAATCAGGAAGGGTTCTTGGACGAGCCATCCGCGAACTGTAAACACCGGTTCACAAACCGCAACCGGGCAAATCGCAGCGGTTCTGACACACGGCATCAACCCACGCTCCGGCAATCCCATTCATCCAGGTTCAAATATTCCCCAGCAGAGCGACGTCCAAGCCGGTTGGCTGCAAGCCAGAGGCGAAAAAAAGCAGTGCGCGGAACGCGCTCGACTGGCTACCGCCAGCGGGACCGGGCGCTATAGCAAAATGCCGGGATCGCGGCCGAGATCAAGGCCGGGAAACACGGTGGACTGCAAACCAGCCGCATCGACGCCGAACATGGCGCGCAAGGCCCAGGCCGGATAGGCCCGCACATCGCCGGTCGGCATCAGGTCGCGCTGTTGCAACAGGTTGGCATCGGCCAGACCCGGCCAGGTGCCAAACACCTTGCCGCCCTTCAGCGCCCCGCCCGCCAGAACCGCCATACCGCCAGTGCCGTGGTCGGTGCCTGCGGTGCCATTCTCACGCGCGGTGCGGCCAAATTCGGTCATCGCCACCACAAGCGTGGTGCCCCACGCCTTTCCAAGTCCGGTCTTCATGGCCAACAGCGCGTCGGTCAGTCCGGTCAACTGTTCTGCCATCGTCTTTTCCTGCGTGCGGTGGGTGTCCCAGCCGCCAAACGAAAAGCTTGCAATGCGCGACGCCCCCATCAGACGCTCCGCCACATAGGTGCCCAACTGGCCATAGGCCACTCCCCCCTTGGGGGCCGCCTCGCCATTCAGGTTGCGCATCAGATGCTGCGCCTCGGTATAGGGTTGCGAAAACATCGGGTCGGCGGTGTTGACGGCGGTCAACAAATCCTGGGCCTGCGCGGACAGCGGGCTTTGCTCGACCGGGAACCAATGGTCGGTTTCGTGGCTGCCGTCCAGGATCAGCAAGCGCTGCTGGCCAACCGCAACGGCGGTGTCGGGTGCTGTGTTCGGCATGAGCGAAAGCGCCCGGTTCAGCCAGCCGTCGCGGCTGGCCGTCTCGTTGCCGTCCGCCGCTCCGGTGCCATTTTCCAGCGCGTCTTGCCCTACAAAGTGGCTGCGGCCTGACCGATAGGGGGTTGCGACCGCGTGTGCAAAGCCCAACTCACCAGCTTTCCACAACGGCATCAGACCTGCTGCCGCCGGATGCAGGTGGAAAAAGTCGGTCAGCGGCAACCCCGCAACGGCAGCCAAAGTCGGGCGCAGCGCGGCATAGGCCGGGTCACCCACCGGGCGCACCACGTCCAGCCCGTCCATCGCCCCACGCAGCACGATCACCACCAGCCGGTTTTCACCCGGTGCCGCCGCAAAAGTAACGGGCGTCAACAGGGGCGAGGCTGCAATCGAACAGCCAATCAGAAAAGCACGACGTGACACCAACAGATCATGAGCCATGATGATTTACCTCCGGCTGAAATCGGGCGAGGCGATCAGCACGGCCAATCCCTCCCAGCGTTGTTCGGCCCCGCCCACGGCGCGGCGCAACAGGGGCGTTGCAAGGTCACCCATCGCAAAATCCACAAGGTCAACCGGGCTGGCCTGATCGCCCATGGCCCGAGAGATATCCACCGCCCAGTCAATGCGTGCCGCCATCATCGGCGGTGTCATCCAGCCCGCCGCAACCTCTGGCCAGCCATCCGGCCGCAACGGTTTATAGGTCGGCTGCCCCATCGAGGTCAGGCGTACATTCAGCATCATGTTGGCTTGGGGAAAGCCCAACAATCCTTTTTCCTGCCCGTCCATCCCCAGCAACCGCAACGAGGCGACCAGATATTCCTGCGGCGACCGTATCTTGGTGCGGATGACGTCAGAGGCCAGCGGGTGTTCCAGCATGGTGCGGTAGACCGGCACCAATTCGGTGTCATTGGCCAGATAGGCCGCCGACAAGGCAGTCACCAGATCGGCGGGCGGCGCGTCGGCGATGAAATGCCGCGCCATGAAAAACGCCACGGCGTCTGCCGTTTCCTGCCGGTGCGCCACCACTTCGACAAAGGCGTCAATCTGTTCGATGCCCTCGGTATAGGTGGCACCCAAAATGTGCTTGTCACCTGGTTCAGCGCGCTTTTTGTCGACCTTGCGGCCCTTTTCATCCTGCGACATGCCTGCCAGCAGCTTGGCAAATTCGGTCACATCGGTCTGTGTGTACCCATGCCCCATCGAGTGGAGTTCCAGAAACTCTCTCGCAAGGTTTTCGTTCAGACCCTTATTCTTAAGCTGGCCAATTGGCGAATCCGGTCCGATTGACCCGGTCTGCGACAGGTAATTCTGCATGGCGGGGTGCCACAGCGTGGCCTTCAGCATATCGGCATAGCGCCCGGCGATGTTGGGGCGGATCGCCTCATCCCGGAAAGACTGAACATAGTGATCAACGTTGCCAGCCACCGTGATCCGGTTGGCCCAGAAGTTCACCAGCCGTTCAACAAACCCCAACGTGGCCACCGCCGGGCGTGCCACAAAGCTTGCCACGTCCAGATGCTCCATCTGCTTGATCTTGATGCGCGGGTCGTTCTCGTCCTTGGGCGGCTTGGCGGTGTCTTTGCTGGCTTTGCGCGCCTTGTTCGCGTCGATATAGGCCGCGATCAGAGTATAGCGGTCGGCCAGCAGCGGGCGATCCCAGGCGGCGGCGGCTGTGTCGGTGGCGGTCAACTGCGCCAGAACGCGATCAGGCTCAAGCCCGCCGGGCGATGGTGTGGTTCCGGCAAGAGGGCCATAGCCGAAACGGATCTCTTCAAGAAGGCTTAGCGATTCCACGGCAATAACTCCGCCCAAGGGATGCCGATCACTAGCCCCCTAGTCGCGTTTCAAAGCAAATGACATTGCAGCGACAAGGGCCGTGACAGGCTGAAATCCCCCGACCGGCCGATCAGACTAAGCGACATCCTGCTAAGACGGCGTGGCACTGCCTGCCTCTTCAGCCTCTTTCGCACGGCGCGCCGATTTTCTGGCCAAACGCTCATCCTTTGAGCGGGCCTTGGCGTCGGCATCCTCAGGCTCGGCTTCGGCCTGCGCCACCTTTTTGACGCCCGCATGTTTGACCAAAAGCGACTTCGCCATGCCCGACAGACCGATCTCTTTGACAATCGGCCAGTTGCGGTAATGGACGGTGTAAATCTCGCGGTCGGTCGGCAGCGGCTCGCCGCGCGCTTTGCCGCCCAGAATGAAATGCTGCACGTCGGGCAACAGGTTCCACGTCAGCCCGGCCTTCTGAATGGCCAATGGCAAGCTCATCTGATCCAGATAGGGCCGTTTGGCGGGCAGATCGGCGGCATCCAGCGTTTGGGCAACCTGCATCCACACCTCGGGGAAGCTTTTGCCGTCAGGTGTTCGGAACTGTTCGGGAAAGGAAAACAAACCGGATGAGAAATAGGGCATCCGCGGCTGGCCCTTGGTCTGCTTCATCAGGCGGATGCGTTCGGTCGGCACGGGCATATCCGCTGCGACATAAATCGACGGCCAGATGGTCTGCTTGGCCCATCCCATAGAGGCGGCGGGGGTCAGCGAAACGCAGCCCTCTTTGATGATGTTTTCGACGGCATTCGGACGCAGAGTCAGAATATCGCTGTCCATGAAGCACGAAAATTCGGTATCGCGCGGTTCCAGCGTGGCAAGGATTTTGTTGCCATGCGGATAGGGCGGATCAAAGCGGCCTTCGGTCAGCATCGGGCGCAGGTCGCAGTTCATTTTGGCCAGCGCCGCCCGGACATCAGGGTGCACAAGGTCGATCTTGTGCGCCGGGCAATACCCGACCAAAGCCACCGTATCGCCAAAGTTTTCGCGCAAGGACGCGGTCAGATAGCAGGCCATGACCTGATATTCAGGCGGCTCTACAATGTAATAGATCGTCAATCTGGGGGCCATTCAATCCTCAACCAGTTCAGGGAAAACCTCATCCGGGGTCAAGGCGCGGAACGGTGCGCCGCGCTTGTCCTGAAACCCTTCAAGCACAAGTCTAACCGTTGCCGCATCCGGAATCGAGGGGCGGAACTGCGGCGGGATCAGCGCCAGACCTTTCAGCCAGCCGAACAGGGCGGCGAAATCCAACTCTCCAATCGAGCGAAAGTCAGAACGGTTCGCCTCCATCGCAACCCAGTCGCGGGCGATGACATCGACAACCGCAAGGTCGATGCCGCAGAAGCCCTTGAACTGGCGCACATAATCGGCAGCATTGGCCCGGCTGCGGCGCAGGATCATGGCTACGCGCGCACTGGGGTCCAGGACGAACGCCGCCAGATGCAGGGCTGACCCGTCCAGCGCAATCACCTGACGGGCGGCTTTATAGCGGGCGATCTGCACCTCCAGCGGGTGGCGTTCGGGGTGAAAGATTTCGAAACCAAGCCGGGCCAGATTGTCCTCGATCACCGTTTCACACAAAACACCGCCGCGTTGCGGGTTCAGTCTGGCCCGGGAGATGTACAGTTTTTCACTGCCCTCAGCCGCGATATGACCCAGACGGCCGCGCATAAAGGCGTGAAATGCGGGCGAACCTGCATAGCGATCCTCCCAACCGAACCCCAGTTCGGGAATGCAAAGCTGTTCAACGCGCAAAGCGCCGGGCATGGCGCGCACCGGGGTTTTTATGCCCAGAAGGCGAAAGAAATGGGCAGGTGCCTCATCCCGGGCAATGGGTGCAGTATCGCCGCGATAAGGCAGGTACAGGATGGAATCGAACCTGCCCTGAATGTGGTCCAGCGCCCACAGCCGGGCGGTGGATTCCACCAGAAAATGACCGAAATGGGCGCGGAAATGACCGGCATACAGGTGGCGTCCGGGCAGGTCGGTGATCGGCTCGTTCGGCGCAAGGCGAGGTTCGGGCATCGGTTTTCCCGCCCTGATCCAGCCGCGTGACAAGGGCGCGTAGTTGCCTTTGGCGTCCAGCACGCCCGCCGCAAGCTTTTGATCCTGCGGGCGCTCGGGCAGCACCAGCGCGTTGTGCAGGGTTTGGATATGGCCGGCAAACGGGCCGCTCGCACAGTCGGGCACCGCAACAAGACTGTCGGCGCGCAGGGGTCTTTCACCAAAACGGGCCACAAGGCGCAGCGCATAGGCCGAGGTCGGATCATCCGCCAGCATCTTCATCGCGGCAGTGCGGATCAAGCCGGTATGGCCGCGCTTTTCCGCCTCTCCCATCGCGGCGCGCTGCCAGTTCAGGTCACGGTGTCGGCCTTTCAGGGCGCGGGCAAGCGCCGCCGGATCGTAAGCGCCCTGCACGATCTGATCCAGCAGAACCTGCACCGCATTGCCGGTGCGCATCATCCGGATGGCGCGGTGGCCCATGTGGTCCAGATGAAAATGCGTGACATTTGGCCCCTTTATGCGGGCGGCATGGGCCTTGTCTTCGGGTACGAACGGGTCATAAACCAGCAGGATCTTCGCAGCATGGCGCGGCGCATTGGCGGCATCACGGTGCGGCAGATCGGCCCAATCCCAAGCTTTTTGCGCATAGCGGTAGCGTTTTTCAAACGGCACGGTGGATTTGGTCAGGGTGGATTGCGGCGAAAACGCCAGCACCTCTGCCCCCGGAACCAGAACCGACAACGCAAGTGCTGCATACCCGCCCATCGAGGTGCCGGTAAAGATCACCCGCGCAAAGCCGGCAAAGAACCCCGCGCCCCGCAAATCGGTGATCCAGCGCGCCGTATCCGGGTTGCGATACCAGTCCTTGCGGTGCGCGATCATCCCAAGAATTGACGCGCCGGTGGCCTTGGTGCGCCCCAAAAGCCACGGCTGCGCAGGCGTGTATTGCCCGACCGAAGACAAGTTATCGAAGGTGACCACCAGCACATCAGAGGCGCGTTCGAACCACAGATCGACATAGTCGCCCCTGACCTGAAAAGCCTGTTGGTGCAGCGCTTTGGTGAGGTCAGAAAAGAGCGGAGGATGTGCGACCGCGACGCGTTGCGGCGTCTCGTCAGGCAGATCATCCGCCTCAAAATCGGTCAAAAGGTCCTTGGCCACCGCCTAGACCCTGAAATGAGACAAAACAACGGGAATTGAACCGCTTGCGGGGGATTTCATCGTGTACTCCTGCCTCGACTGCCCTGTCATTGAACGCAGGGCCTTGCTCTGAATGAACTATGCCCGCGCACCTGCCACCTGTCACGCCATTTGCGCGCCAAAGGCCTGAAAGGACGCCTGAATCGCGGTAATTTTGGCGAAACCCGACCGGATCGCAACAAATTGTGCCCCAAAGCGCGTCTTGGCTTGCTGTGGCAAACCCGGCGGGCCAAGGATTGGCGCGGACAAACGAACAGGACAACCATGACGGATACGGCGCAAACCAAGGTTCTGGCGCAAAAGGGCAAGGGTCAGGGTGGCAAAACGACGCGGGTGCTGGCGCCGTTTGCGGGCCGTCCGCGTGGGGCGGCTGACCTGTGGGGCAGCGTTGATTTTCCGCTAAAAGCGCATGTCAGTCCGCATGGTCAGGTCACCGCCGTGTCGATGATGAAGGACGAAGGGCCCTATGTGATTGAATGGGTGGCCCATCATCTGGCGGTGGGTTTTACCGACCTTGTGGTCTATACGAACGATTGTTCGGACGGCACCGACGACATGCTGATCAGGCTTGAGGCGCTGGGTCTGGCGCATCACCGGCGCAACGTGATTGCGGAGGGAATTCGCCCGCAACCCTCGGCCCTGAACCACGCGCAAGACGAACCTGTGGTCGGTCTGTCCGATTGGGTCATGGTGTTTGATGCGGATGAGTTTCTGTCGATCCGCTACGGCGACGGTACGCTGGACGACTTGATCAGTGCGGCCAAGGCGCAAGATGCCAACGGTGTTGTGGTGACCTGGCGCATCTTCGGGTCGGGCGGAGTGGTCGATTGGTCGCGTGCGCCCGTCACCGAACAGTACCTGATGGCCGCGCCGACGGAATGGAACAAGGGCTGGGGCGTCAAGACTCTGTTCGCCTTTGACCCCGACTATTGGAAGCTGGGCATTCACCGCCCCAAGATGAAAACCCGTCACATCAAGACCGATTTTCCCGACCGGGTGAAATGGCTGACCGGGTCAGGAAAGGTGATGGAGGACTATTTCAAGTTTCGCGGATGGCGGTCGATCACCCGGACGGTCGGCTATGACTGGGTGCAACTGAACCATTACGCGGTGAAATCAGTGGACTCTTACGCCATCCGCAAACTGCGCGGCAACGTCAACAACAAGAAAGACAAGTACAATTCCGACTATTGGTCGCTGCAGGATCGCAACGAGGTGCGCGATGACACAATGCTGCGCTATAGCGCGCGGCGGGGCGAAATCATTGCGCAGTTGCTGGCCGACCCCGACCTGAACCGCCTGCATCACGCTGCCGTCGCACGGGCGGAAGCGCGGCTGGCAGAGTTGCGGCTGACCGACGATTATCACGCGCTGGTCGCCGACCTTGCCCGCGCCTCTGCCGTGCCGATCAGCCAGATTGTCGCCAAACCGCCGCAACCGCGCGATAAGGAAAAGATCGCTGCCCTGATGACAGAGGTGGAGAAAAGCCGCAACGCCAAGGCCAAGGAGGACCGCAAGGGCGAGCCCAAAGCGGTGGTCGAACAGGTGCCGATGGGCGGCTATGTGCCCGGCCTGCCTGATGTTTCCGCCGAAGTCGCGGTGGAATGGGTGGACAATCACGGGCTGCATCTGCCCTTGGATGGGCGGATTTTTCCAAGCGCTGCGCAGGGCCTGATCCGGTCGGGCAAGTTCGAACGCAGTCTGGCGCGCAAACTCCCGCAGATCCTGGCCAAGGGGGCCGCCGTGCTGGAAATTGGCTCGGCTGTTGGGTTTTTAGCGCTCAATCTGGCACGCGAACGGCCCGATCTGCGGCTGACCTTGCAGGAAGATAATGCCAGCCTGCGCACCGTGATGGCCCGCATCATGGCGCGCAATGGCCGGGTTTTCAGCGACCGGCTGGTGCTGTCTGATCTGCCTTTGACGGTGCCTGCTGACGCTTTGGTGGCCTTGGTCAGGCAGGCGCAGCCCAAGGTCCTGCTGCTGACCGACCCGCGCCTGTCGCCTCAAATTCTGGCCGAAGCGTTGCCGCAACTGTCGCCGCTGCCCGATCACATCATCCTGTACGGCCGTCTGCTCGAGACCTGGCACAAACGGTTGGGTGAGGTCGAAGACCTGTTGACCGCCATGGATTACGAGGCGCTGGAACGCTTTGACATTAACGTCGCCCGCGAATTCCGGCTGGCCGATCAGGGTTAGCCGGCAGCCTGTGGGTCGGGCGGGAAGAAGTAGCTGTCGACAAAAGCGCGGGTGATCTGTTCCACCACCGGACGGCGGACATGGCGCAAATCGCTTTCCCACGCCGCATCTCCAGAGGCCAGAACCGCCTCATAGGACGGAAAGTAGGTCACGTTGGGCCGCGATGCCGCCACCTCTGCCAGAACCACACGCAGGGTGGTTTTCGACTGGGTGTTGGCGACCATGATGTCGTTGCCTGAAAAGGTGCGCTTCAACGGCACAGGTGAAACGGTGACGAAAATTTGCGCATTCGGTTTTTGCGCCGTGATCAGATCAACCGTGCGGGTGATGGCGGCCAGATTGTCGGCAAAACCGGCGCTGTGATAGTCGGTTTCGTCCTCACCACCGGCCAGACCATAGCCCGGCTTTTGATTGGCCGCCTTGCCAGAAACGCGGTTGATGAAAATCTCTGTCATCCCGAAGGTGAACACAAAATGATCCGCCGCCGCAAACCCTGCGCGTAAGGCCGCGTCCAGATCGGCACAGACCTGGGCGAAAATCTCCGGCGTGTTGGCAAAAACCAGCCGTCGGTAGGGGCATTGAAAACGATCGTTCACAGTCCAGAAGTCATCAGGCGCGGGGGACCACAGGCCAAGGATGCGCTCTATTTCTTGCAGCACGGAATAGGCGTTGTAGGTGTTCATATGGTTGCGGTGCGGCAGTTCATCCAGCTTGGCCGTGGCCGGATCGAACGGAACCGCTGCCAGATCGGGGCCGACCTGACCAGCACCTAAAACCTGATCAAGGGCCAGACGAATTTCCTCGGCAAAGCAACTGCCCATCAGGAAAAACCGGTCCGTCCGGCGCACCAGCGGCGTGGGTACAAAGGTTACTGAACGGTCAGTCATAAACCGTTTCCAGCTGTGATTTGCCCTGCGCGCCACCCGTGCCGTCATGCTGCCGTTTCCCTGACACTCTTTGCCCGCAATCGCATCAGAAAAGCACGACGATACCGCGCGTACCAGCCCAAAGGCTGGACAGCTGTCATGGCGTTTGACATTGTGGCGAAAAATGAAACAATTTCCTGAGGTTCCTGATGAGCACCCAAATTCGCCGCCCCGTCGCCTCGTTGTGGATCGGCGAAAAGCTGCACTACCTCAATCAGATGTGCCTGCTCAGCCATGTGCAGCAGGGCCATCCGACGACGCTGTATTGCACGGACGCAGTCTCGAACGTGCCCAAGGGCGTGATCGTCAAACCCGCGTCAGAGATCATGAGCCTTGACCGCGACATCATCGCGCAAACCTCGGAAAGTTTTCTGTCCAACGTGTTTCGCTACAAGATGATTCAGGCGACCGATGCGGTGTGGATCGACTGCGACGCCTTTTGCCACAAGCCCTTTCCGGATGAGATGCAGAACATCTACGCGGGCCACGGCTTTCGCGGCGCGCTGAATTGCGGCGTGGTTTACATCCCGAAAGAGGGCGAGCTGATGCACCGCCTGTTGGACTATTACTTCAATCTGCCCGACGCGCCGCCGTGGTTTTCCAAGCAGCAGCGCAAGAAGATCGAAAAGCAGGATGCCAGCATTCCGCACGCCGTTCGGATTTATAACGCCGAGCGGACGGCCTTTGGCCCGCAGGCTTTCACTTATTTCGCCCAGCAGACTGGCGATTTCGAAAAGGCGCTGACGCCGGATTATCTGTACCCGGTGCCGTTCCAGTTGAACGACGTGTTCTATGACCCTTACGGCCGTGTCGAGGGGCATTTCACCGACAATACCCTGTCGGTTCACCTGTACACCAACGGCACCAAACCGTGGTGGCGCAAGAATGTGCCGATGGCGGGTTCTTATGCCGCGCGGATGTGTGCCCAAGTCGGCATCGACCCCGCCCAAGCGCTGGAGCAATAACGTAAGTCGGGGGTTACCCCGACTCTCCCCCGCCCGACTAACCCTTCTTGAACGGCGCCATCCCTGCGCGGGCCAACTCATCGGCACGTTCGTTTTCCACATGACCTGCGTGGCCCTTGATCCAGCGCCACACGACCTTGTGGCCCAACCGGGCTGCATCAAGCCTTTGCCACAGATCGACATTCTTGACCGGTGGCCCCCCAGCCGTGCGCCAGCCCCTGCGCTTCCAGTTGTCCATCCATTCGGTGATGCCGTTTTTGACATAGGCGCTGTCGGTGATGATCGTGATTTCAACCGGCTTGGTCAGCGCCTCCAGGGCCGAGATGGCGGCCAGCAGCTCCATGCGGTTGTTGGTGGTCAGCGCCTCCCCCCCTGACAGGGTGCGCTCCTTGACGACCTGGCCTGCTTCACGCGCCAGCATCAGCACCCCCCAGCCGCCGGGGCCGGGATTGCCCGAACAGGCACCGTCGGTGTAGGCGAACAAATCCGGCATCAAGCCTCCACTACAGCAGGGTCGGGATGGCAAGGCACACCAGCGCGCCTGCCGTCAAAATCAGGCGCAACTGCATCCACCACTCAGGCGCAAGCCCTTGGCGCCAGAACAAAAAGTCCAGAACCAACAGACCCGCAAACCCGGCGGTCAGCCATTTCGCCGCCGATTCAGGGCCGCCGCCGACAAACAGAAAGGCCCAAAGTGCTGGCAGCACCGACAGCCCATAACCCAACGCCGCAACGGATGCGCTGGCCCGCGTCGCAAAGCCCCACAGCACGCCCGACATGAAGGCCAAAATCACGATGCCATAGGAAAGTGAGACATAGGGGCCGACGAACCGCGGGCCAAGCGACCTTGTGCCCCAGTCGGCCAAGGCCGGGTATAGCTGGGTTAACGCGCCCCAAACGAACGGGATCAGCCCGGCAAGGCCAAGGATCAGCGCTGATCTTGGGATCATGCCGGTTCCCGCAAAAGGCGCGGCACCTTGAATTCGACGGCCTCTTGCGCGGTTTCCACCAGTTCAACCGTCACGGCATACCGCGCACGAAATGCGTCAATCACCTCGTTCACCAGTTCCTCGGGCGCAGACGCCCCTGCGGTCACACCCACCGACCTGATGCCATCCAATGCCCGCCAGTCGATATCGCCCGCCCGTTGGACCAGTTGCGCATAGGCACAGCCCGCAGCCTTGCCAACCTCAACCAACCGCATCGAGTTTGACGAGTTCGGCGCACCGATCACCAAAAGCGCGTCGATCCGGCCTGCAATCGCCTTGACCGCCGCCTGACGGTTGGTGGTGGCATAACAGATATCTTCCTTGTGCGGCCCGATGATGCCGGGAAACCGAGCCTGAAGGGCGGCGACAATCCCGGCGGTGTCATCGACCGAAAGTGTGGTCTGGGTGATGTAGGCCAGCTTGGCCGGGTCGCGCACCTGAAGGGTGGCGACATCGTCGGCGGTTTCGACCAACAGCACCTCACCCATCGGCAACTGGCCCATGGTGCCGACGGTTTCGGGGTGGCCGTTGTGCCCGATCATCACCATTTGCAGGCCGTTTTCCGAATGGCGCGCCGCCTCGTTGTGCACCTTGGTCACCAAAGGGCAGGTCGCATCGACGGCGATCATCTGGCGCGCACTTGCCGCCTCTGGCACCGATTTCGGAACACCGTGGGCCGAGAAAATGACCGGTCGGTCGGCGGGGCAGTCGTCAAGCTCTTCGACAAAGACCGCACCCTTGGCGCGCAACCCGTCCACGACATATTTGTTGTGCACGATTTCGTGGCGGACATAGACCGGCGCGCCCCATTTCAGCAGGGCCAGTTCAACGATCTTGATCGCCCGGTCGACACCGGCGCAAAAGCCGCGCGGGGCGGCAAGGTACAAGGTCAAAGCAGGTTTCATCGGCCTCTCCATCGCCCCAGACCTAGCCGTCTGCGCCTGCATCGTCCAGAGGCGCGTCAAAGTAATAGGGGCCACGCGACAGTTGCGTGATGTAGGCAGCGATCTCTTCAGCCTCATCCGCATCGGCAAAGGCGTGGCGCGGCACGACGATGGTGGTGGTGTGGCTGCGGATGAACAGATGGGTGCGGGTCAGAATAACTTCGCCGATCAGTTCGGGCGACAGGTACGCCTCGTCACGACTGTCGATTTCAGTGCCCGCGATACAGTCGATCCACTCCTCCAGCACGCCGGGCCTAGGGATTGGGACCAGACGGCTGGCCTTAAAGCGCCGCCAGACATCGCGTCCAGCGTACAGCATCGCAAACGCAAGCAGGTCTGTCGCAAGCAGGGTCAGACCGCCCCATCGGTCCAATTCGGCGAACAGTCCACTGGCAAGGCAGGCCAGCCCCAGCCCGATCTTGGCCCGCCGAGACAACCCGCGCCGCAACCGCAGCACGGCCACCGCATCCTTTGCCGTCAGAACAAAGTCCCAGCGCCGCAGCAATCCGCCGTCGAAATCCCGCGTCACAGGATATGACAAAGCCGAGGCAGTTTCCCGCCCCGGCCCAGCCAAAGTGTCAGATGTCACTTGGCTTCTATGCTGATGTCTTCACGCTCCATCGGGCGCGGTTCGCGGGGCGGGCGACCGATCACTTCGCGCAACTCGTCTAGTTCGATGAAGTTGTCGGCCTGACGGCGCAGTTCGTCGGCAATCATCGGCGGCTGGCTGCGGATGGTCGACACGACCGACACGCGCACACCCTGACGTTGCAGGCTTTCAACCAGCGGGCGGAAATCGCCGTCGCCGGAAAACAGCACGACATGATCGACACGCGGCGCAAGTTCCATCGCATCGACCGTCAGTTCGATGTCCATGTTGCCCTTGACCTTACGGCGGCCCTGACTGTCGGTGTATTCCTTGGCAGGCTTTGTCACCATGGTGAAGCCGTTGTAGTTCAGCCAATCGACCAGCGGGCGAATCGGTGAATATTCGTCGTTTTCCAGCAAGGCTGTGTAGTAAAAGGCCCGCAACAGGCGGCCACGGCGCATGAATTCCTGACGCAGCAATTTGTAATCAATGTCAAAACCCAGCGCTTTTGCAGCCGCGTAAAGGTTGGAGCCGTCGATAAACAGGGCAAGACGTTCATCTTTGTAAAACATCGGGTTTCCTTTCAATTCCGTCGCCCGGCTATTGACCCGGACGATATCAGCAATGCCTATGGCTCTGTGCCATGCTGATGGCGTATCAGCGCGGCCACGGGCGAACAAGGGTGGCTATACGGAAGTGTATAATTTATGACAGCCGGAAATTCCGTTGCCCTGATTGCACTTGGCGGAAATCAGTCGCTGGGTGGGAAGGAACCCGCCGAGGTGCTGGGGGATGCGCTTGCAGCCTTGGCAACCGCCGGTTTAGCCCCCGCAGCGGTCAGCCGCCTTTACCGCACGCCGTGCTTTCCGGCGGGTGCCGGGCCCGATTATGTCAATGCCGCTGCCTTGGTGCACACCGGGTTGACGGCGCATCAGGTGCTGGCGGTGCTGCATGATGTCGAAGCGCAGTTTGGCCGCGAACGGCGCCGCCGTTGGGCTGCCCGCACGCTGGACCTTGACCTGATCGCCTATGACAGCGCGGTTTTGCCCGACCTTGCAACCTGGACCGAATGGGCCGACCTTGCGGCCGAATTGCAGGGCCGTTCAGCACCCGGTCAGTTGATTCTGCCCCATCCGCGCCTGCAGGACCGGTCCTTTGTGCTGGTGCCTTTGGCCGATATTGCCCCGGAGTGGCGCCACCCTGTGCTGGGCAAGACCGTCGCCCAGATGGTTTTGGCCCTGCCTCAAACCGAAATTGATGTGGTTCGCCCGGTCTGACTGGCCAAAGCTTCGCATTTGGCGCTTGTCAAGACTTTTTCACAAGACTATCTAGGTCCTTCCCGAGCCCCCAAGAGTTGGAGCATCCATGGCCCGCGTGACGGTAGAAGATTGCGTTGACAAGGTTCCGAACCGGTTCGAACTGGTGATGCTGGCCGCCCATCGGGCGCGTGAGATCCAGTCCGGCTCTCCGGTTACGGTCGACCGTGACAATGACAAAAACCCGGTCGTCGCCCTGCGCGAGATCGCGGACGAAACGCAGATCGCCTCGGTTCTGCGCGAACGGATGATCGAAAGCTATCAGACCCAGATTGAGGTTGACGAGCCGGAAGACGATCAGATGGCGCTTTTGATGTCGGGTGAGATTGACCGCCCGATGCAGGACGACATGTCCGAAGAAAAGCTGCTGCGCGCGCTGATGGAAGCGCAAGGCGACAACTGATCCTGTCGGATCGCACAAGGCGGGACGAGGATGATCGACGTCGAAGACCTGATCGCCCTCGTCCGCAACTACAACCCCCGCACGAACGCTGATCTGATCCGGCAGGCCTATGCCTACGGGGTCAAGATGCACGAAGGCCAGTGGCGCAAATCGGGAGAACCCTATTTTACCCACCCGGTCGCCGTGGCCGCCATCCTGACCGAACAGCAACTTGACGACGCCACCATCGTCACCGCTCTGCTGCATGACACAATCGAAGACACCAAATCGACCTATACCGAGGTGGAACGTCTGTTCGGCCATGAAGTCGCCGAACTGGTTGACGGCGTGACCAAGCTGACCAACCTGCAACTGTCGTCAACCGGGGCGTCAGAACAGGCGGAAAACTTTCGCAAGCTGTTCATGGCGATGTCGAAAGACCTGCGCGTCATCCTCGTCAAACTG
This sequence comes from Rhodobacterales bacterium, assembly GCA_038231775.1. Taxonomy (GTDB): domain Bacteria; phylum Pseudomonadota; class Alphaproteobacteria; order Rhodobacterales; family Rhodobacteraceae; genus Stagnihabitans. Next base: position 72,579 of record JBBRKS010000001.1, read on the forward strand.
TCTGACCGTCTGCACAACATGCGCACGATCAAAAGCATGTCGGTCGAAAAACAGATTCAAAAGTCTCGCGAAACCATGGAAATCTATGCGCCGCTGGCAGGCCGCATGGGTATGCAGTGGATGCGCGAGGAATTGGAAGACCTTGGCTTTCGCGTCTTGAACCCAGAGGCGCGCAATTCGATCATCCGGCGTTTCCTGACCCTGCAGAAAGAATCCGGTGACGTGGTCCACCAGATCACCGCCGACATCCGCACCGAACTGGAACGCGGCAAGATCGAGGCCGATGTTTTTGGTCGCGCCAAAAAACACTATTCGATCTGGCGCAAGATGCAGGAAAAAGACCTCGCCTTTTCGCGCCTGTCCGACATTTACGGCTTTCGGATCATCTGCATGAGCGTGGGCGATTGCTACCGCATTCTGGGGGCGATCCACCAACGCTGGCGTGCCGTGCCGGGGCGGTTCAAGGATTACATCAGCCAGCCCAAATCGAACGGCTACCGGTCGATCCACACCTCTGTTTCAGGTCGCGACGGCAAGCGGGTCGAGGTTCAGATCCGCACCCGCGAAATGCACGAAGTGGCCGAGGCTGGCGTTGCCGCCCACTGGTCTTACCGCGAAGGCGTGCGCGCCAAGAACCCCTTCGCCGTCGATCCCGGCAAGTGGATTGCGCAACTGACTGAACGCCTGAATGAGGGCGATCACGACGAGTTTCTGGAAAACGTCAAGCTGGAGATGTATTCCGATCAGGTCTTCTGCTTCACCCCCAAGGGCGATGTGGTGCAATTGCCGCGTGGGGCGACGCCGCTGGATTACGCCTATGCCATCCACACACGGATCGGCAATTCCTGCGTGTCCGCCAAGATCGACGGCATCCGCGTGCCCTTGTGGACGCGCCTTAAAAACGGCCAGTCGGTCGAGATCATCACCGCCGAGGGCCAGCGCCCGCAATCCTCATGGATCGACATTGTCAGCACAGGCCGCGCCAAGGCTGCGATCCGCCGGTCCTTGCGTGAAGAAGACCGTGGGCGCTTTGTCAAACTGGGTCAGGAACTGGCCCGCGCCGCGTTCGACCATATGGGCCGCAAGGCGACCGACAAGGCCCTGCGCACCGCCGCCAAAATGCTGGGCTTGGCCGATGAAACAGAACTGCTCGCCCGCCTTGGGTCCGCCGAACTGACTGCCCGCAAGGTGCTGGAAACGCTGTATCCCGAACTGTCCACCTCGCAAAAGGACGAGGTTGACGCCCAGCGCCCGGTCATCGGCCTTGGCGCAGACCAGACGTTCAAGCGCGCGCTGTGTTGCCAGCCGGTTCCCGGTGAACGTATCGTCGGCATCACCTATCCCGGGCGCGGTGTGATCGTGCACGCCATTGACTGCCCCGCACTGGAAGAGCTGGAAGAACAGCCCGCCCGCTGGGTCGATCTGCACTGGCAATCCGGTCGCCACCCGGTCGCCTATACCGTCACGCTGGACGTGGCGATTTCCAACGATGCCGGGGTGCTGGGCCGCATCTGCAGCGTGATAGGTGAGCAGAAGGCCAACATATCGGACCTGAAATTCACCGAACGCAAACCCGATTTTTACCGGCTGCTGATCGACGTTGACCTGCGCGATGTGGAACATTTCCATATGGTGATGACCGCACTTGAGGCTGAAACCGATGTCGCACAGGTCGCCCGGGTCAGGAACGTGTCGCGCAAGCCGTGAAACTTGCGGCAGAAACGCTGAAGGTTTCACATAAAGATCACCCACCCCCTCAAAATTCGTCACACCGACCATATCTCGATACAGCATCATCCTGATCCGGGGGCTGGGACCATGTTCAAACGCCGCACGCCCCTTAGCTGGCGCGACTGGCTCAGCCAGCAGGTCTATCCGCAGGGCGGCTTCAAACGGGCGGGCGTCTATCTGTGGCACCGCCTGCGCCGTCTGCCTGATCCGCCGCACCGCATTGCACGCGGCGTCTTTGCCGGAACCTTCGCCAACTTTCCGCCAATCTTCGGCTTTCAGATGCCGGCCGCCGCCCTGTTGGCCTGGGCGATGCGCGGCAACGTGCTGGCGGCGGTGCTGGCCACGCTGTTGTCCAACCCGGTCACCACACCGATCATCGCGCTTGCCTCGCTGAACCTTGGACACTGGATGCTTGGCTCTCCCGAAGGAGTCAGCCTGAACGGCGTCTTTGCAGCCTTTGGGGCTGCGGGGCGCGATCTGTGGCACAACCTGCGCGCCGCCTTCACTGATGAGACGGCCCATTGGGACGGCCTGATCCTGTTCTGGCAGCGGATTTACTGGCCCTATACGCTAGGCTCGATCCTGCCCGGCCTTGCCACCTCGGCCCTGCTGTCATGGCTGACAATCCCGACCTTGACCGCCTATCAAACCTTGCGCAAACGCCGCCTGCAAAAACGCGCTGCCCACCTGAAAGCTGAAAAACCGCAACCAGAGCCGCCACCCACCCCTCCCCTGTGATCTTTCATATTGGCCCAGATATTCGCGGGAGGGTGTTGGAGGCCAGCCACCCTCCAAGCCTTGATGCAGCACACCGACGCTTCCCATGCGGCCCTTCCCATGTGGCGCGTTCCAAACTAGATATGACGTAACAAATGGGGTGAAAGTCATGAATTACCTTGGAAAGTTGCGCCTTGGCGTGAACATCGACCACGTTGCCACCGTGCGCAATGCGCGCGGCAGCGCCTGGCCTGATCCGTTGCGCGCGGCTCTGCTGGCAGAGGCCGCCGGGGCCGACGGCATCACCGCCCATCTGCGCGAAGACCGCCGCCACATCCGCGACGCCGACATGGCGGCGCTGAAAGCTGGCCTTGGCATCCCGCTCAATTTCGAATGTGCCGCGACCGATGAGATGCTGGCGATAGCCCTTGCCACCCGGCCCCACGCCGTCTGCCTTGTCCCCGAAAAGCGGACCGAGCGTACCACCGAAGGCGGGCTTGATGTCGCCACTGATGCCAACCGTCTGGCGCAATTCATCGCCCCCCTGACCGCCGCCGGGGCCCGCGTGTCCATGTTCATCGGCCACGATCCGCGCCAGATCGAAGCCTCGGCCCGCATCGGTGCCGCCGTGGTCGAACTGCACACCGGCCATTATTCCGATCTGCACGCCGAAGGCCGCCAAGACGAGGCCGACGCCGAACTGATCGCCCTTCAAAAGGGTGCCGCCCTCGCCCATTCGCTGGGGCTAGAGGTCCATGCCGGACACGGCCTGACCTACGACAATGTCGGCGCGATCGCCGCAATCCCCGAGGTGATGGAGCTGAACATCGGCCATTTCCTGATCGGCGAGGCGATCTTTCTTGGCCTTGAAGACGCCCTCGCCGAAATGCGCCACCACATGGACCTCGCCCGCAACCTCGTCTGAAACCGCCAAAATCCACGAAGGGGTGGGCTTCAGCACGGCCTTTTGTAAAGACGCCAGCCAAAGCGCGCCGCGGTATCGTCATCGCCCGCAGCCCCGGCCGAAGCCCGCCCCGCCGAAACGGGCCGACAAATGGCGCTTGCACGCTACTTCGCCAAAGCAAGTCTTACGGCGTGACGGTCAGCGTCGTCCACATCCCGTCAACGAAGTGGGCGGGGATGTTGCAATAGACGATATAAGTGCCGGGCTTCAGGTCGACGGTCAGACTGCCGCCCTTGCCCGGGTCAAGCTCTGCCACCTCGCCAAGGTGGTCGGCCTTTTCTTCATCCACCCGGTTTTCATCGGCCAGATAGGCCAGTTCGGTCGTACCTTCGGGCAGTGGCGACAGAATCATCTCATGGATGATGTCCTTGCTGTCATTGGTCACATCGAAGGTAATCTTGCCGGCGGCCACAGTCGTCACGTCCAGCTTGATGCCCATCATCCCCATGCTGGCCATCGACATGTCCACCTTGCCCATCATCTTCATGTGGGCGTCGTCAAGCACCACCGAATCCGGCCCCTTGTCCCAAAGGGAAACCTTGACCGTGGCATCCGCCTGCGCGGCCCCGACCGACAGGGTTGCCAACAACCCCGCCGCCGCGAAAATCATGAATTTCATGTCGGTGATCCCTAAATGTCCCGGGCATATTGCCCAGACCGACATGAAGCCCGAAACGCGCGCCACCGCCTTGATGCAAATCATGCGGCGCGGTTTTTCGCAGAGGAGTGTTGAACGGCGGATTCTGACGACGTCCCGCGTCAGCGCACCGCACGCGCTGATCGCAGCCCGGGCGTCAGGATCGGCAGCGCACTCGACATGCGGACGCACAGGCTTTACTCAGGCTGGCGACACCTGATCCGGTTCAATCAAACGCAAGGATGCGGCGCAATGATCCTCGGCATCGGCACCGACCTTGCGAACATCGAACGGATCGAACGGACGATGGACCGCTTTGGTGACAGGTTCCTGAACCGAGTGTTTACCGAACGCGAACAGGCCAAGGCCGCAACCCGCCCGCACGGCACCGCCGCCACCTACGCCAAACGCTGGGCCGCCAAAGAGGCGTGCTCCAAGGCGTTGGGCACCGGGTTGCGCATGGGCATCGCGTGGCGCGACATGGCGGTCAGCAATCTGTGGACCGGTCAGCCTGTCATGCACCTGACCGGCTGGGCCGCCGACCGTCTGGCGCAGATGACGCCGCAAGGCTACCGCGCCGTCGTCCATGTCACCCTGACCGACGACCACCCCTGGGCGCAGGCCTTTGTCATGATCGAGGCTTTGCCGCTGGACGCCCCGCATGAAACCCCACTTCCCACCGAGTTGACCGGCCTCGCCCCGCCTTCTCCTTGACTCCATCAGGCTTCCCGCGCATCTAGCGCCAAACCCTACAGGAAAGCCCCTTACATGGCATCGAAGGACAAGGCCGACGGCGGCATCGTCGAAACCATCAAGACCGTGGTCTATGCCCTGCTGATCGCAGGCTTGTTCCGCACGCTGCTGCTGCAACCGTTCTGGATTCCCTCGGAGTCTATGAAGGACACCCTGCTGATCGGCGACTTTCTGTTCGTCAACAAGATGGCTTATGGCTATTCGCGCTATTCCTGCCCCTTTGCCGCCTGCCCGATCACCGGCCGCATCAAACTGCCGCTCTTGTCCGGTGACCCGGTGCGTGGCGACGTGGTGGTGTTCCGCCATCCGGTCAACGGTGAGGATTACATCAAGCGTCTGATCGGCCTGCCGGGCGACAAGATCCAGATGAAGAACGGCATCCTGTTCATCAACGGCACCGAAGCGCCGCAGGTTGACGCGGGCATCTTCAGCGAAACTTTCGAGGCGCAGGGGTCGATGGGCAACTCGCCCCGCTGTTCGAATGCGCCGGTCGGCAATGGCGGGATCTGCGAAAAGATCCGCTCGGTCGAAACGCTGCCCAATGGTGTGAAACATGACGTCTTGAACATCGACACCAACGGCTTTGCCGACAACACCGATGTGTTCACCGTGCCCGAGGGCAATTATTTCTTCATGGGCGACAACCGCGACAACTCGATGGACAGCCGCTTTGCCCAGAATGTCGGCGGCGTTGGCTTTGTTCCTGCCGAATATCTGGTGGGCCGGGCTGACCGGATCATGTTCTCGTCTGCCGGATCGTCGTTGTTCCAGTTCTGGACCTGGCGGTCAGACCGCTTCTTCAAGGCGGTGAATTGAAGCTTTCGGCAGATATTCAGGCCTTTACGGGCCGGATCGGGTATGATTTCCGCACCCCTGCCCTTCTGGTGCAGGCGCTCACCCACGCATCAATGTCGTCAACCACCCGGACCGACAATCAACGGCTGGAGTTTTTGGGCGACCGCGTCCTTGGCCTTGTCATGGCCGAGGCGCTGTTGTCCGCCGACACCGCCGCCGCCGAAGGCCAGCTTGCCCCCCGGTTCAACGCCTTGGTGCGCAAGGAAACCTGTGCCGATGTGGCCCGCGAATTCGGGATCGGTGACGTGCTGAAACTGGGCCGGTCCGAAATGATCTCGGGAGGTCGCCGCAAAGAGGCGCTGCTGGGTGACGCCATAGAGGCGGTCATTGCAGCCATCTATCTGGACAGCGGTTTTGATGCCGCCCGCACTGTCATTCTCCGCCTGTGGGGTGCCCGCATCACTGCGGTTGACGCAGATGCCCGCGATGCCAAGACCAGCCTGCAAGAATGGGCGCAAGGACGCGGCATGGCCCCCCCGGTGTATGACGAGGCCGCCCGCGAAGGCCCCGACCACCAACCAACCTTCACCGTCCGCGTGACACTCGCCGATGGCAACACCGAACAGGCCCGTGCCGGATCAAAACGGCAGGCCGAACAACTGGCAGCGCGCACGTTATTGGCGCGGATCATGCAGGGCGACTAGCGCGTGTTCATGGGTGGCATGCGGCCCCTGTGTCGCGCCTCCACCCGCCACAGGACTTGACGAATGCCGGGCGGCTCGTGCTGACGGTACTTCCCGCCCGAGAACCTGGCCCAGTCAAGTGCCAGCCCCATCTTGACCATCTCTGCAGAAAGATCACGACGGTCGGGTAGAAAACAGGTTGCCACACCTCGCTCATACGACGACGTTCCGTCAAACACCGCGCGTATCATTTGTCCGCGACACAACTGAGCCAACTCCCATTTGGCCTTTTTGCCCCAGGGTTGATCCATCTCAGGTGCGTCAATCCCGGCGAGGCGGATCGTTGTATTCTGAATCACGATCGTATCGCCATCGACGACAAAACAGCGCCCGTTCAGTTCCAGCCCGACGAGATGAGGTTTGAACCCGGTGGCTAAGTGCCTGATATCCAGCGAGTCTTGACGAAAGCGCTCACCCCCTTCTGCACGACCCGCTGCACCCGTCAGCCCGACATTCCCATCCCGGTTGACGGGCCAACGTCTGTGTGCAGGTTTGCCGATGAAAAACCGGATGATCTGACGAAAAACAGACATTGCGCAAACACCATGACCCCAATCCCGACCGAGTATTTGCAATTCCGGGGCGTTTTCAAGAGCTACAAGTGTCAGAGCAACCCGCCCGCGCGAATGGGGCGTCACCCGATGCAACTGGCCAAGCCGGGGCAACTCGACTATGAGGCAAGCAAATGAGTGAAAGACACGTCCATGACTGAAGACAAACGCGCAGGCTTCGTTGCCCTGATCGGCGAGCCGAATGCCGGGAAATCGACGCTGCTGAACAAGATCGTCGGGGCCAAGGTCTCAATCGTCACCCATAAGGTGCAGACCACGCGCACCCGGATACGCGGCATTGCAATGCACGCGCAAAGCCAGATCGTGTTCGTTGACACCCCCGGCATCTTTCGCCCGCGCCGCCGCCTTGACCGGTCCATGGTCGCCGCAGCCTGGGGCGGTGCCGCCGACGCCGATGTGATCGTTCTGTTGATCGAGGCGAACCGTGGCCTGACTGAAGGCGCCAAATCCATCATCGCGGGCCTGCGCGACCGCTTTCCGTCAGGCGGGCAAGTGGCGCTGGCGATCAACAAGATTGACAAGGTCAAGGCCGAAACCCTGCTGGCCTTGGCAGAAGAGGCCAACATCGCCTTTCCCTTCACCAACACCTTCATGATCAGCGCCGAACGCGGCCACGGGGTGGACAAGCTGACCGCGTGGCTCGCCGACATCGTGCCCCAAGGCGAATGGTTCTATCCCGAGGATCAGATCGCCGACCTGCCGATGCGCCAGATCGCGGCAGAGATGACCCGCGAAAAGCTGACCCTGCGCCTGCACGAAGAACTGCCCTACCAGTTGACCGTGGAAACCGAAAACTGGGAGGATCAGCCCGATGGGTCCGCCAAGATCAACCAGATCATCTATGTCGCCCGTGACGGCCACAAAGGCATCGTGCTTGGCAACAAGGGTGAGACGATCAAGTCAATCGGCACCGCCGCCCGCGCCGAAATCTCTGCCTTCTTGGAGCGTACTGTGCACCTGTTTCTTGAGGTAAAAGTCCGCCCGAACTGGCTGGAAGAACCGGAACGCTACACCGAAATGGGACTGGATTTCAAAGACGGCAATCCGCCGAAAATCTAGGGCGTGGGGCAGACCGACGCTGGCGCAGACGCCATGGGGGATGCGCATAGGACAAGAACGCGGGCCGTAAAGCCGCCGCCAAATCCTTACCAAAGTCTTAACAAAATCCATGAAAACCTGTGATTTCAACGAATTACCTCAGATAACACGTGTGTTATCATGTGATATCCCTTGATGTCACACCCCAGACAGGAGCGTACGATGTCCCCCCGCCTCGCCACCGGAATCTGGGTTGCGGCCTATCTGACACGGCTCCGCCTCGCCGACATCGCCGCCTACGTCACCCAAAAGGGCGACGCGACCGCCGGGGCCGTCATCGTCAAGGTTGCCACCCTGAACGGGCAGGCCCGGGCGGTGCAGCGCAGTTTTGACATGATGGCCGACCGCCGGGTCTGGATCACCATGGCTGAAGGGGCCGAGGTTGAGGTTGACGCCCTGTTGACCCGCCAAAAGTCGCGCGACCGCGACCTGTGGGTGATTGAACTGGAAGATCGGCAGGGGCGGACCTTGCTGGATCAAGAGGGTCTAGCGGACTAACCGCGTCACCCCGATCAGCCCGGCCCCCAACACCGCGAACATCGCCAGCAGCCCGGCCAGATTGACCGCCACCTGCGCCAGACCCAGCGCGTCCACATTGACGAACGGATAGGGCCAGAACCCGGTCATCGCGCCTCGGATGATCGCATACACCCCGTACCCCAACGGCCAGATCAGCCACAGCGGCAGATCGCGCCAGCCAATCTGCTTGTCGGCAAACGCCAGCCACCAGCCTGCAAAGGCCAGCGGAACAAAGGTGTGCAGCCCCTGATCCGCCCACCACGCCAACCCCTGCGGCTGCCATAACGCCGCCAGCACCAGATGATACATCAGCCCCACCATCACAATCGCGATCAGCAAACCCGCCGCCACCCGCGCAGGCATGGACCAGCGCCACGCCACCGCCAACATCGACGCGCCAACCAGCAGGTTGGTCAACACGGTGAAATATCCGGCCATCAGCCATAGCTTCTGATCCGGCGGCTCTTGGATCACATCATACTGCCCCCGCAACGCCGCGAGGGCCAGAACACCGATCAACAAGGCCACAATCCGGGACAGCATCACCAATCTTTGTCCGAACCATGGGCCGAGACAACCCCTGTCTTGCCACCAAAGCACTGCGCAGCGATACTCCCCCCATGGAATGGCGAGACGAAGGCGCGCTTCTGTCCGTGCGGCTGCACGGCGAAAGCTCTGCGATCATCGAGGTTTTTACGGCAGCGCATGGCCGCCACCTTGGCATCGTCCGGGGCGGCGGGTCGCGCCGTATGGCGGGCGTTCTGCAACCGGGCGCGCAACTGTCGGTGCAATGGCAGGCGCGGCTCGATGAACACCTTGGCAGCTTCAAGACCGAACCCCTGCACGCGCGCGCGGCCCTGATGAATGACCGGGGCGCGCTGGCGGCCCTGAACGCGATCTGCGCGCTCCTTCATCTGGCGTTGCCAGAGCGTGACCCGCATCCCGCCCTGTATGCCCAGACCCTGACCTTGCTGGATCTGTTGGAACAGGGCGGCGACTGGCAGATGCCCTACCTTCTGTGGGAGATGCGCCTGTTGGACGCGATGGGCTACGGCCTTGACCTTGCCACCTGTGCGGTGACCGGGGTGACGCAGGATCTGGCCTATGTTTCCCCCCGCACCGGGCGGGCGGTGTCGCGGGCCGCCGCCGCCGACTGGGCGCCGCGCCTGCTGCCCCTGCCGCGCGCGCTGATCCTGCACGACGGCACCCCGGCCGAGGTGGCCGAGGCGTTGCACCTGACCGGCCATTTCCTGACCCGCGCTTTGCCCGCCAGGGACAACAATCACCCGCTGCCTGACGCCCGCGCCCGCCTGATTGACCACCTTCAGCGGCCCAAAACAGTCGCAGACTGACTCCAGCCGTCGCATCGGGGCCAGACGCAACGGATTGGCCATGCGACCCAAGGGTCATGCCGATTGACGACATCCCCCTGCCCCGCACCCCCGCGCTTTGGAACTTCGCCGTCCTGACCGGACTGGAGGCTTGCGTCCGAGGCTCGCTTATTTCCGTCATGCCGCTGGTCGTGCATGACGCGATGGGGTCGACGGTCGGGTCTTCCAAGGCCTATTTCATCGTCGGACTGATCTCGATGACATGGGGCCTTATGGTGCCTTGGTTCACCCGGTTTGTGCCACGGCGCTGGATGTATACCGGCGGCTGCCTGCTGTATTTTGTGGGCATGGCGCTGGCGTTTGTCGGAACGCCCTTGTCGGTGACCCTGTCGCTGATGGCCAATGCTATGGCGACGGCCACCACGTTTGTGTGCTTCAACGCCTATGTGCTGGATTATGTCGACCGCGAGAATCTGGGCCGCAGCCAAAGCCTGCAGATGTTCTTTGCCGCCACACCCTGGGCCGTCGGGCCGATACTGGGCGTCTGGCTGCATTCGATCTGGCGGCCCGCACCCTTCCTGATGGCTGGAACCTTTGCCTTCGCGCTGATGGTGATGTTCTGGTACTTGCGGCTTGGCAACGGCAAGGCGATCATCCGCGCCAAAGGTCCGGCGATCAACCCGCTGGCCTATCTTGGCCGCTTTTTCGCGCAGCCAAGGTTGATTGCGGGCTGGGCCTTTGCGGTCATCCGGTCCACCGGCTGGTGGGTTTATGTCGTCTACCTGCCGTATTTCTGTATCGAACAGGGTCTGGGCAAGAATGTCGGCGGCACTGCCCTATCAATCTCGAACGCGCTGTTGTTCCTTGCGCCAACCCTGTTGAAATTCGCCCGCCGGTCTTCGGTGCGCATTTCGGTGCGCCGGGCGTTTACGGTCTGTGGCGGATTGTTTTTGCTGGCAAGCCTTGTGGCACCGTGGCCATGGCTGACCGTGGTGGCGTTGATGATGGCCTCTACCATGCTGGTGACGCTGGACGTGATCGGCGGGTTGCCGTTCCTGATGTCGGTCAAACCGTCCGAACGGACCGAGATGTCGGCGATCTATTCCAGCTTTCGCGATGTGTCATCGGTCGTGACACCGGGCATGGCATGGGCGGTGCTGGCCATCGCCCCGACCGCCGCCATCTTCACCGCCACCGGGGCGCTGATGGGGCTGGCCTTCACCGTCGCAGGCAAGCTGCATCCGCGTCTGGGCACACCGCGCCCGTCACGCGCCCGCGCCTGATCCCATTCATCCAGGTTCAAATAGTCCGGGGTCCAGGGCTGGCCCCGGGGGTGGTCAACCGCCTAAGGCCGAAAGAATTTGCCCGCCGGAGACAGCGTGAAAATCTCGCACCCCGTGGCCGTCACCCCGACCGAGTGTTCGTACTGCGCTGACAGGCTTTTGTCGCGCGTCACCGCTGTCCAGTCATCGGCCAGCACCTTGGTTTCGGGACGACCAAGGTTGACCATCGGTTCAATGGTAAAGAACATGCCCTCTTCCAGCACAGCCCCTGTGCCCGGACGGCCATAGTGCAGCACATTCGGCGACGCGTGAAACACCCGGCCCAGACCGTGGCCACAGAAATCGCGCACCACCGACATGCGGTTCGCCTCGACAAATTTCTGGATGGCGTGGCCGATATCGCCAAAGGTGTTGCCCGGCTTGACGGCGGCAATCCCGGCCATCAGGCCTTCATGTGTCACCTCGATCAGCCGTTCCGCCTTGCGGTTGACTGGCCCTGCGCCGTACATCCGGCTGGTGTCGCCAAACCAGCCGTCCACGATCACCGTCACGTCGATGTTCAGGATATCGCCCTCAACCAGCTTTTTCGCCCCCGGAATCCCGTGGCAGACCACATGGTTGACCGAGATGCAGGACGCGTGCTGATAGCCCTTGTAGCCGATTGTGGCCGAGGTGACGCCGTGCCGGGCCACCTCGGACCGGATGAAATCGTCAAGCTCGGCGGTCGTGACGCCGGGCTGGACCAAGGCCCCCACGTCGTCCAGAATGGTGGCTGCGATGCGACCCGCCGCCCGCATGCCTGCAAAATCCGCATCCTCATAGGTGCGAATGCCATCTTTGGTGATGCGACCGCGCATTTCGTCCAACTGTCCGACCCTTTTGCCTTTATCCACTAGATAAGAGAAACCTGCGCCCTTGGCCAGAGGGTGCAAGGCCCCTATACCCGCCTTGCAACGCAAGAGGAGCGCGCAATGACCAATCAGACCGCCGCAATGCTGGTGATCGGCGATGAAATCCTGTCAGGCCGCACGCGCGACAGCAACATGCACCATCTGGCAATGGCGCTGACCGAACACGGACTGGCCCTGACAGAGGCGCGGGTGGTGGCCGATGATCACGCCGCCATCGTGGCGGGGGTGAATGCGCTGCGGGCTGCCTATGACCACGTTTTCACCTCTGGCGGCATAGGGCCTACGCATGACGACATCACCGCCGACGCCATCGCTGCGGCATTCGGTGTGGCCATCACCCACCGCGCCGATGCCATGGCTTTGCTGCAAGCCAACTACGACCGCCAGTCCCTGCCGTTCAACGAGGCGCGCCAGCGCATGGCCCGCATTCCCGACGGAGCCACGCTGATCGACAACCCGGTTTCCATCGCGCCCGGCTTTACCTTGGGCAATGTCCATGTGATGGCTGGCGTGCCCCGGATCTTCGAGGCGATGCTGGCAGGCGTGTTGTCCGGCATCGCGCATGGTCAGCCCCTGTTGTCGCGCAGCCTGCGCCTGCTCAAGGGTGAGGGTGAGATTGCCACCGCCTTTGCCGACTTCGCCGCCCTGTATCCCGACCTGTCGATGGGGTCGTATCCCTTCAGCACCAACGGCGTTTTTGGCACCAATCTGGTGATCCGCGGCACCGACGCCACCCGGCTTGACGCGGCCATGACGGCACTTGAAACGCTGTTGGCATGACCTCGACCGAGTCTGCCGCCCAGCCTGCCGCAGGCTTTGCCGCCCAGACTGCTGCCATGTCTGCTGCCGACTTCGCCGCCGCGATGGAGGCGACCTGGCCCCCACTTGCCCTGCACCGTGCTGGCCCATGGGCGATCCGTGACGGTGCAGGCGGCGGCAAGCGCGTCAGTGCTGCCTCAGCCGAGGGCGATTGGCGCCCGGAAGACATCCAGACAGCCGAGGCCGCCCAAGCCGCACTGGGACAAGACCGCCTCTTCGTGATCTGGCCTTGGGATGCCCGGTTGGATACAGACCTTGCGGCCCAAGGCTACGCCAAGATTGACCCGGTGATAGGCTATGCCGCCCCGGTCACGGCCTTTGCGCCGCCAGCCCGGATGACGACCTTCCCGCATTGGCCGCCCATGCAGATCACCCGCGACATCTGGGCCGAAGCGCATATCGGCCCGGCCCGCGTCGCCGTGATGGGCCGTGCCTTAGGCCGCAAAACCGCGATCTTAAGCCGCACCGACGACCATCCCTCGGGTGCTGCCTTTGTCGCCCTGCACGGCACCACCGCACTGATCCACGCGGTCGAGGTGCGCCCCGCCCTGCGCCGAAAGGGCGCTGCCCGGCAAATCCTGTGCGCCGCTGCCCAATGGGCAGGCGAACAGGGCGCGGATCGGCTGGCTTTGGCCGTGACAGAGGCGAACACGGGGGCCCGCGCCCTCTATGCTTCCCTTGGGATGCAGCCTGTGGGACAGTATCATTATCGACATAAAGAATAGCGCCACCACAGGCACAGCAGTGATCAGACACTTTCCTTCCGCCTGCGCTTTGGGCCGCGACGCCCGCAGTCTGGCTTGGTATGCCCGCGCTTTGGGTCAGTGCGGCTGCATTTTGGGCCGCAATGGTTCTGCTATGGACCAGCGCGCGTTCGCTTTGGGTAAGTATGCCCAAGCGTTAGGCATTTGCGTTGCCTTCACCGCCGGCCTTGTCATGCCTGCCAGTGCAGCGCCGCTGTTGGATATGCCAGCCCCGGCCACGGTGATCGGCGGCTGGGCTGAAAGCCCGTCAACCTTGCGGCTGCCGATCGGGCCATTTGTGGCGGGGGTCATGCCCTTGCAAGAGGCGGCAGGGGCGGTCGACCAACGCGCCTACCGGATGGACAATCAGCGCCTGACGACCCTGCAACTGATCACGCCCCTTTTGGCCCAGCTGGACCACGCGGGCTACAAGACGATTTACCAGTGCGAAACCTCGGCCTGTGGCGGCTTTGATTTCCGCTACGGCATGGACGTGCTTCCCGAACCGCAGATGCATGTCGATCTGGGCGATTTTCGCTATGTGGCGGCAATGCGTCCGGGCACAAACGGCACGGAATTGCTGGCCCTTTTGGTCAGCCGGTCCGCCGATCAGGGCTTTGTCCAGATTACCGCGATCACGCCCTTGTCCGCAGCGGCAGCCGCCATCGCGCCACCGCCAACCCGAAAACCTTTGATCCAGACGGGGACTGACCTCGCTTTGCCTGACCCGGCGGTTGCCGATCCCGCAGCCACTGACGCGGCACCGACAGAGCCCGCCGCAACTGCACTAGCGCAAAAGCCGCCCGGCGATTTCGGGGCGACTTTGCTGGCGCAGGGCGCAGTTGCGCTGGATGATCTGGTCTTTGCATCCGGCAGTGCCGCACTCGAGAATAAGGACTACGCCTCATTGACCGGGCTTGCGGCGTGGCTTGCGGCCAATCCGACCCGCCATGTGACACTGGTGGGCCATACCGATGCGGTGGGAACGCTGCAGGCCAACACCGGCCTGTCACGCCAGCGCGCCCAAAGCGTCCGGGCCAGCCTGATCGCCCGGTTTGGCGCTGCGGGCGATCAGATTGACGCGCAAGGCGCTGGCTATCTGGCCCCGCGCGCCACCAACGAAACGCCTGAAGGCCGTACGCAAAACCGCAGGGTCGAAGTCATCCTGACCCCGACCCTTTGAAGTTTTTCTCCACTGTCGTGGCAGATCAGACCCTTACCAGTTATCAGGCCCTTTTTCCATGAACTGGCGCGCAAGAAAGTCGATGAAGGCGCGGACCTTGGGTTGGGTAAAGCGGCCCGGCGGGTAGACGGCATAGATGCCCTGCACCTCGACCGGCAGGCCGGGAATGGCTTCTTCGACCAACCCCTGTTTCATCGCATCGGCGTACAGGAACGAGGGCAGATACGCGATCCCCAGCCCCGAAATCGCCGCATTCAGCAGGCTTTGCCCGTCATTCACCGTCAGCCAGCCCGCCGTGCGGACCTGACGCTTTTCACCCGAAGGTGCTATGACCTTCCAGACGTTGCCATTGGCCTGATTGGAATAATGCAACAGTTTGTGGTCGTTCAGATCGTCAATCTTCATCGGACGGCCGAACTTCTGGAAATAATTGGGCGAGCCGATCATCTTCTTGGCGGTGTCGGTCAGACGCCGCGCGCGCAAAGAGCTGTCCTCAAGGTCACCGACGCGTACGGCCATGTCGAACCCTTCCGAGATCAGTTCGACATAGCGGTTGTTCAGCACCATGTTGACCGTGATGTCAGGGTATTCCAGCAGGAACGCGCCCAGAATCGGCGACAGCAGGTTGACGCCAAAGTCGGTCGCGACACTGATGCGCAGCAAACCCGAGGGCGCTGATTGCATCGAGGTGACCAGCGCATCCGCCTCACCCGCATCGTTCAGCACGCGCCGTGCCCGGTCGTAATAGGCCAGTCCGATTTCGGTGGGCGAAACGCGCCGGGTGGTGCGGTTCAAAAGCCGTGCCCCAAGGCGGGCCTCCAGCGCGGAGACGTGCTTTGACACCGCCGATTTTGAGATGCCCATCTTCTTGGCAGCATCCGTGAAGCCTCCTTGGTCCACCACTGTGGCAAAAGCTTCCATTTCTGTCAGTCGGTCCATTGTTCATCCCCAGGCAGGTAGTCGGGTCGGTTCTGCTAGGATTGATCGCCAAATCAGGCAGGATCGCGGCGCTAACGCGACACTTCCGGGGTATTACGGCGGATCGTTCAAGGCAGGGAAACGATGAGTGCAGGGCGTGGGGCGGGGATTGCGCTGGCATTTTGAGTTTGCGCCCGCTGTCAAAAGCTGGGGTTTCGCATCCCAGCGCTCGTTGTCAAAAGCGGGGATTTCACACCCCCACACCCCCGTTCACACCCCCACACCCCCACACCCCCGTGGAGTATTTGGACCTGAATGAAAGGGGAAAGGGCGGCGGTCAGGCGGTGCTTTCGACGCAATGTCTGCGGAAGGCACGTTTGAGCATGTCAAGTTCGGCGCGCAGCAGATCAACCTCGGCGCGCAGGTCGTCTTCCATGGCCACACCGGTGATGATGGTGAAATGGCTAAGGGTCTCACCGCCTTTTGCGCGGATCAGGAAGGTCTGCACACCTTCGTTCAGCACCTCGGCCGGAATGGGCACGCGCACAGCGTAGTCGCCCGGGGCACCCGGCACCGGCGTCAGCGTGAAACCGGGCAGCACGTCGCCCAGCAGAACAACCTCAAGGTCGGGCAAGGCGTCCGCATAGGCAAGCAGACCCTCCCAGTGGCCGGCGCGGATGCGGGTTTTGGTCAGCGTGACATCCACCTCTTACAACTCCGCCCGGGGACGGCGCGATAGTGTTAGGTCGCGCAAGATCACCTGATTCATCTCTGGCCCCTCAAAGATCAGATCGACCCACAGCTTTTCGACCCGCTTTTCGTTCATCTTGGAATAGGCGAGGTCGAATTCCACCGTCACCTCCTGAGCGTTCAACGGCAGTTCGCGCACGATCTGTTCCACATTGGGGCCGTGCTTGATGTTCAGGCGGACAAAGATTTCGATCGGCTTTTCCATCTCGACGATGACATCCAGCCGGATCAGGTGGCGCAAGCGCAGTCCGCGCGCCGCCTCTTCGGGCAGGTCCAGCACGACGGACAGAAACGAGCCGTCAAAGCGGAACACATCCATCCGAAAGCCAAAGGGTGCAATATCTGATTCGCGGGTGTTGCGGATCTGGCGGACCGTCAGTTCCGACCGGCGGCAGTCGTGAAAGATCGTCGTACCGTCACAGAGCACGGCTTTGCCCGGAACCGATGCGATGCCCGGCGACGGCAGTGGCCCCTTCCACAGCGCAGGCCGCCACGACCAATCGGTGCCCATCGGCTTTTTCATCGCGTTAGAGCCGATCACCGGCAGCGCCAGCCGATGCTCTGCCTCGTGGATGACCTGATCCAGCGTGCGGCGCAGGGCACGCGCCCGCCCACCCCAGGTGCGCAAAGTCGCAAGATCGGCCTGCGGTGCGGCATCGCCCGCCAGCGTCCAGCGCTGAAGGGTGCGGCGGTGCAACAGCGTTTCCATGAACCCAGACATCCGACGCGCCATCCGCTTTTAGCCCCAATAACCTGCGCCAAAGTCCGGCATTGTTTCCAGCCGGTAAACGATTCTCTTATCGCTGCAACAGTCTAAATATTCCACCCCTTTGGTCCAAGATTGCCTTGCGTCACGTCTTTGGGACAGGGGTGGGGGCAACGGGTGGGGCGGATTTGGGGCGGACCGGGTTGCGCTTTGCCAAAAGTTCCATCGTCTCACGGACCAGATCCAGACCTTGGCCGGGGGTCAGCGGTGCGCCTTCGACCCCCGAAGCAGAAATCGTCACCAGCCTGCCGTTGATCGCCGAGATGGCGCGCCAATATTCTCCCGCTGTCTGGTCATTGACGTGCAACAGCAAAGCCGAGCCTGAAATCTGGGTCTGAAGCACCGTCACATGTGCCGGGTCGCCGTCGCGTGCCAGAACGGTTCGCCCATCGCGTGAGGCGAAGAACTGGCCCAGCGCATCCGGCCCCGCCAGCAGCACCCCGGCAGAGGCAGGGGCCCCGATGGTCAGCGTCACCACGGCTGCCGCAACCTGCCCCGCAACCGTACAGCGCCCGATCAGGACAACGATGGCAGGCCCCAAAGAGGCAGACGCCTCTTGATCAATGCAATAGCCCTGCGGGGCCTGCACGTTGACAGACCCGTCCAGCACCGTGATCTGGTGCACCCCACCTGTGGGCAACGCCAAAAGGCAACCTGCCAGTGTCAGGGTCTGGGCCAGACCCATCAGTCCAACGCCGCAACGCTGCAGCACGGTTGTCGGCATGTTGAACCCCATCCGGACAGCCCCTTGGCCCGATGCCCCGAAACCTGCGCCAACCGTTATCCAGCCCCGGCATCGCAAGCAAGCGGGTGGCGCGATGGGATGCAGCCGTTGCGCCCACCGTGCCACAGGCGTGAGATGGGCAGTGTGATGATCGGAGACCCAATGCCGCACCCTTTCCCTCCCCTGACCACGGCGGGACGGACTGGGGGCACAAACCAAGTGGTGCAGGACCACAGGTCTTGGACAGGGCTGCAGGTCCGGGCACCCGCCTCGAAAATCTGATGAAAGATCGGGCATGGCAACTCATACGGTCAAGGCCACCTTACCGCCCGCGCCGAAACGCGGCCCCCGTCCGCGCCGTGGCACCTCTCCCATGATCGGGTGATTGCAATTCGGGTCTGACGGGCTTATCTCGGGCACGAACAGAGCGACCGAAAGGCCAGCCGATGAACTGGATCTCCAACTACGTCCGTCCCAAGATCAACTCGCTGTTTTCCCGGCGCGAAACGCCGGACAATTTGTGGACCAAGTGCCCCGAATGCGGCACCATGCTGTTTCACCGCGAACTGGCGGACAACCTGAACGTCTGCACCAATTGCGATCACCACATGGCGATCACCCCGCGCGACCGCTTCACGGCGCTGTTTGACGGCGGTATTTTCACCGAGGTGAAAGTGCCCGAACCGCTGGTTGACCCGTTGCACTTTCGCGACCAGAAGAAGTACCCCGAACGCCTGAAGGCCGCGCAAAAGGCCACTGGCGAGCGCGATGCCATGGTCGTGGCCGAGGGTGAGATTTTGCGCACCCCCATCGTGGCCGTCGCACAGGACTTTGCTTTCATGGCAGGGTCGATGGGCATGTTTGTCGGCAATGCGATGATCACGGGCGCCCAGCTGGCGGTGAAACACAAGCGGCCCATGGTCGTATTCTGCGCCGCAGGCGGGGCGCGGATGCAAGAGGGCATCCTGTCCCTGATGCAGATGCCGCGCACCACGGTCGCCATCCAGATGCTGCGCGAGGCGCGTCTGCCCTATATCGTCGTGCTGACCCATCCGACAACCGGGGGTGTCACCGCATCGTATGCCATGCTGGGGGATGTGCAGATCGCCGAACCCAACGCGCTGATCTGCTTTGCCGGACCGCGTGTCATCGAACAAACCATCCGTGAAAAACTGCCCGAAGGCTTTCAGCGCGCCGAATACCTGCTGGACCACGGCATGTTGGACCGTGTCACCCACCGGAAGGCGATGAAGGACGAACTGGCGACCATTCTGCGCATGTTGACCGGCCAGCCACCAGCCATCAAAGGCGACCTGCCCGCGCCAGAGGCTGATCCCAAACCGGCGGCGCTTGCGAAAAAATGACGTCGTCCGATGCGATCCTTGAACGGATGATGACCTTTCACCCCAAGGTCATCGACCTGACGCTTGACCGCGTGCACCGCCTTCTGGCCGCCTTGGGCAACCCCGAACGGCAGTTGCCGCCGGTGATCCATATCGCGGGCACCAATGGCAAAGGGTCAACTCAGGCGATGATCCGCGCCGGGCTAGAGGCGGGCGGATCGGTGGTGCACGCCTATACCTCGCCCCATCTGGCATGGTTTCACGAGCGCATCCGGTTGGCCGGTCAGATCATTTCCGAGCAGGCCTTGACAGCACTGCTGGACGAATGCGTGCAAAAGAATGGCGCGGGTGATATTACCTTTTTTGAAATCACCACCTGCGCTGCACTGCTGGCTTTTGCCCGGACCGAGGCTGATTTCACCTTGCTTGAGGTTGGTCTGGGCGGGCGGCTGGATGCGACCAACGTGGTGGACAAGCCCGCGCTGACCATCATAACCCCGGTGTCCATCGACCATCAGCAATATCTGGGGGAGACTTTGCCCGAGATTGCCTTTGAAAAAGCCGGGATCATCAAACGCGGGGTGCCGGTGATCGTCGGGCCGCAGACGGATGAGGGCATGGCCGTGATAGAGGCGCGCGCGCTGCGTCTGGGCGCCCCGGTTCTGGCCTTTGGCCAGCACTGGCACGTGCATGAAGAACATGGCCGCATGGTCTATCAGGATGACAACGGCCTGTCGGACCTGCCGCTGCCCAATCTGCCCGGGCCGCATCAGATTCAAAATGCCGGGGCCGCGCTGACCGCCCTGCGCTATCTGGGCAAGTCCGCCGCCGCTTGCGAGGCGGCCGTGACCACCGCCTACTGGCCCGCCCGGATGCAACGCCTGCGCACCGGGCCCCTGACCGACAGCGCGCCGGGGGTCGAGCTGTGGCTCGACGGCGGCCACAACCCGGCTGGCGGGCTTGCGGTTGCTGCGACCTTGGCGCGGATGCCGGTGCGCGAAACTCATCTGATCTGCGGCATGCTGAACACCAAGGACGTGCGCGGGTATATGGTGCCTTTGGCCAGCCAGACCACGATGCTGCACGCCGTGGCGATCCCCGGCGAAAAGGCCACCCTGCCCGCAGAGGTCACCCGCGACGCTGCTGTGGCCGCAGGCATAAAGGCCGAGGTTGCAGGTTCTGTGGCCGAGGCTTTGACCGCCATCGCCGCCCAATCTCCACAAGCCCGCGTACTGATCTGCGGGTCACTTTACCTTGCAGGCGCGGTCCTGCGCGAAAACGGCTAAGGGCGCGCGGCGGCCCCGGCTGGGGGTCACACCCCCCAGACCCCCCATCTATTCCTTTGGATGGACACCGGGGAATCAAGTCAGGGGGGGCTGGTTACTGGTTTCAAGCGGATCGGTCAGGTTCGGCGGCTCGTTCTATGGTCACGGATCAGACTGACCCCCAACGAGGTATGGTTCTGCATCGGACGCCAAATTGTCCGGCACTTTCTTAGGGTAGGACAGCGCAATGGTCTGGGTTCAACGGCAGGTGGCACAGGGGCGCGGGCTGGCGGTGGCCCTGTTGGTCATGCTGGTTCTGGCGCTGCCGGGCTTTTTCACCCTGCCGCCGATAGACCGGGACGAGGTTCTGTTCTCGCAAGCCTCACGCCAGATGCTGGCGTCGGGCGATTTCGTCGACATCCATTTTGGCGACGCCGTGCGCTACAAAAAGCCGGTCGGGATTTACTGGCTGCAATCGGCAGCGGCGGCGGTGACCGGGCAGCCGGATCAGATATGGTCCTACCGGCTGATCAGCCTGCTGGGCGCGCTGTTGGCGGTGGGGTTCACGCATGCCACAGCGCGGCTGTACCTGACGCCCGAGGCGTCGCTTCTGGCGGCAGTCGCCTTGGGCGCAAGCCTGATGCTGGGGGCAGAGGCGCATCTGGCCAAGACCGATGCCATGCTGCTGGCCTCTGTCGCTGTGGGGCAATACCTGCTGGCCAAGGCGACGCGGCCCGGCGGGCTGCCATTTGCGCAAGCCATGGGGTTCTGGGCGGTTCTGGCGGCAAGCACCCTGATCAAGGGGCCAATCGGCCCGATGGTGATGGGATTTACCCTGACCGGACACTGCCTTTTCTCCCGCAGCCTGCAACCCTTGCGCAATTTGCGGCCACTGCCGGGGCTGGCGCTGTTCGTGGTGCTGGCGGCCCCGTGGTTCATCTCCATCTCAACGATCAGCCATGGTGCGTTCTGGAGCGCCTCTCTTGGCCATGACATGTTTGAAAAGATGGCCTCGGCCAAGGAACAGCACGGCGCCCCCCCCGGCAGTTATCTTGCCGCGATGTGGCTGACGTTTTGGCCCGGCGCTATGCCGTTGGCCGCAGCCTTGCCCGTCATCTGGCGCGGGCGGCACGAGGCGGTCGTGCGCTTTGCCTTGCTGTGGCTGATCCCGACATGGGTGGTGTTCGAGGTGACGCCGACCAAACTGGTCCATTACACCTTGCCGACCTATCCGGCGCTGGCGCTGCTGGTGGCCTTTGCGGTGCAGTCGGGCGGCTTGCGGCGTCTGTGGCCGGTGGCGCTGCCTGGGATATTGCCGTTGGTTCTGCTGGGCGCACTGGTGTGGCAGGCCGGACTGTTGGGTGTGGCGATGCCTGCCGGGTTCTGGATTGGCAGCGTGGCCGTGCTGGCAAGCCTTGGCCTGATCCTGTGGGCCGCGAAAATGGGGGCAGTGCCGCTGGCCGGGGCTTTGGCGGTCGCAGGGCTGGCGCTGAATGCCACGATCTACCCGACCCTTGCCAGCATCGACCCGCTGTGGCCGGCCCGCCCGCTGGCAGCACTTGCCGCCACGCATCCCGATTGCGCCTTCAGCGTGGCGGGCTATGCCGAACCTTCGCTGGTTTTTATGACCAACACCCGCGTGCAATTTCAATCGGTTGATCAGATCGCCCAGACTTTTGCAAAGCCCAGCTGCCAGGTTGTGGCGTTGCCGATGGCCGCAGCCCCGCCGGATTTGCAGATGTTGGGAGAGGTCAGAGGCCTTGACCTTGGCACCGGCCACAAGGTCGATCTGGCGGTGGTATTAAAGCCCTAACGGCCGGTCAGTTCCGCCGTCACGTTCACCGGCCCGGCCTGCCCGCGCAGCTTGGCGCGGTAGATCACCACCCCCTCAACCACCCGCATCACATAGGTGCGGGTTTCGGTGAAGGGGATCATTTCGACCCAATCGACAGGGTCAGTCCCGGCCAGCCGAGGGTCACCGTAAGCTGCGATCCAGTCACGCGGACGCCTTGGCCCCGCATTGTAGCCGGATGCGATCAACGCGACGGAAGCGCCAAATTCATCGACCATTTCTTTAAGATACGCCGCCCCCAGCGTGGCATTATACGCTGGATCAGAGGCGAGTTTGGCCGCCGAATAGGTCAGGCCCTGATCCTTGGCGACCTTTGCTGCCGTGGTCGGCAACAACTGCATCAGACCCAAAGCCCCGGCAGGACTGCGCGCCTCTGGGTCAAACTCACTTTCGCGGCGCGAGATTGAAAGCACCAATGCGCGGCTGACTGACAGGTTGTCGGGGATCATGGCGGGCACCGGGAAATAGGTGTCGGCAAAGATCACCCCCCGTTCAGCCCCAGCCTTGGCGATCAACACGGCAGAGCGGTACTGCCCGATCTTCAACGACATCGCGGCCAGCGTGCCAAGCTCTTGATCCGACAGGCTTTCCCCCAGATGCAACAGGAAGCGCGCCGAAAGTTGCTCATCCCCCGCAGCCGCCAGCCGCAAAGCCGCCTCCAGCACGGACGACCGCGCAAAGGACGCCGTTTTCCAGTTGCCCGGCGGTGGTGCGTTCGACAGCAGCGTTGCATCCAGCGTCAGCCCCAGCTTTTCAGCCGCCAGCAACCCGTAATACGAGGTTTGCAATTGCGCCGCCTGCTGGTACGAACCTTTCGCCCGCGCCGTGTCGCCTGCGGCTTCATAAGCGCGGCCCATCCAGTACAGGGCGCGCGACCGGCTGATCGGCGTGGTGGCACCAGTCAGCCGCGCAAAATGCTTCAACGCCAGCGCCGGGTCATTCAGTTTGCGCAAGGCGATGTAACCGCTCAGAAATTCCAGATCGCCCGCGGCCTTGGCATCCACAAGCCTGTGGGTCGAGGCGACCTGATACGCCAGCTTGGCCGCATCATTGCGCATAAGATAGCGCGCAAGGCTGGCGCGTTTGTCAGCCCAGGCCCCAGGGTCGCCCAACCGCGCCGCAGAGGTGGAACGCTCAACAATCAAGGTCGCCGCATCGGCATAATTGTCGTGCCGCATCCGGTACAAAAAGCGTTCAAACGCCAGCCCGGCATCGTCCTTCAACCCCTGCGGAACCGCCGCGACCAGCGCTGTCACACCGTCCTTGTCGGTCCGCAGCGCGGTGCGTGCATTGGCAAGCGCGCCCCAGGCCTTGGACACCAAAGGCAGCATCCGCTGCGCCTCGCTGACCCGGTCGCCGTCCCACAGGATGCGGTCCAGCCGGACCTCATGCGCCACCGTCAGATCGGGGCCGTACTTTGCCAGCAGACTGGCTTGCGCCTCGGCGGAAAATTTCAGCGTGGTCCAGCCTTGGGTTGCGACATCGACCGCTTTGGCGTGCTGGCCCTTGGCCTCCAGTGCGCCGGTCAAAGCCAGAACGCCCGCCGCAGTTCCCGGCACGTCTGCGCCGAAATAAGCCAGAATCCGGTCAGGATCGGACGATTGCGCGACGACCTCCTCTCCGGCGGATTTCAGGAAAGTCAGGCCGGGCCAATCGGGGTGGCGGGTCAAAAAGTTCTCGTAGTCGCCCATCAGCCCGGCCCCGGCGCGCAAACGCTGCCATTCGATGATATCGACGCCGACATTGCCCGCCGACATCGCCGAGGCCATCGCCCCTTCCCAGTCTTTGTGGTTGGCCAGCCCTTCGGCTGTGTGCAAGGCACTGATTTCCTTGGCCTCATAGGCCATGGCAGGGGTCAGCGGCAGTCCAGCCAAAAAGGCCAGCGCGTAGACGAAGGGGGCAAAGCGGATCATCGCCTGATTTTGCCCGATGCGCCTGCGCGCCACAATACGAAATGAGGTGATCGGTGGCTGCCCGCCCATACTTGGCAATTGGTCCAAGCCCCGTTACGAAGGGCACCGCGTCTGCGGGCGCGCGCCTGCCCTAAAACCCCGGCTGATCTGCCGAACAATCAAGGAGTCGTCACCATGTTCAAAGGGTCTTTCCCTGCCCTGGTCACGCCGTTCAAAAATGGCGCGCTGGATCTGGTGACGCTGAAAAAGCTGATCGAATGGCATATCGCCGAAGGCTCGCACGGGCTGGTTCCGGTGGGCACGACCGGCGAAAGCCCGACCCTCAGCCATGCCGAACATCGTCAGGTCGTTGAAGAGGTGGTGCGCGTGGTCGCTGGCCGTATTCCGGTGATTGCCGGGGCCGGGTCGAACAACACCGCCGAGGGGATCGACCTGATCCGCCATGCCGAAAAAGTGGGTGCCACGGCCGCACTGGTGGTGACGCCCTACTATAACAGGCCAACTCAGGCGGGGCTGATCGCGCATTTTACAGCGCTGCATGACTGTTGCGCCCTGCCGATCATCATTTACAATATCCCGGGCCGTTCGGTGGTCGATATGTTGCCCGACACCATGGGCGTGCTCGCGAAACTGCCGCGCATCATCGGGGTCAAGGATGCCACCGGCAAGATCGAACGGGTTTCCATGCAGCGCGCCACTTGTGGTGCCGATTTCGTCCAGCTTTCGGGTGAGGATGCGACGGCGCTTGGCTTTAACGCGCATGGCGGGGTGGGCTGCATTTCGGTCACCGCCAACGTGGCCCCAAAGTTGTGCGCCCAGTTTCAAGAGGCCACTCTGCGCGGCGACTACGCCAAGGCGCTGGAGTATCAAGACAAGCTGATGCCGCTGCACGAGGCGATTTTCATCGAGCCGGGTCTGGTCGGGGCGAAGTACGGCCTGTCCCTGCTGGGTCTGTGTGCCGAAGAGGTGCGCCTGCCGCTTTTGACCCTGACCGACGGGACAAAGGCAAAAATCAAGTCCGCGATGGAGTTTGCGGGGGTTTTGTAAGGCCAAGGGCGGGGCCGCAACCCTAGCGCAAATGTGGGGGTGCGGCCCGATCACCACGGCAGGGACACACCGCAACTTTCACGACATGGCGTTGCCGCACCATTCAATGCGCGGCGAAACCCTGATCGGCAAGCGGGGTCCATACCTGAAAGCCCGGCAGCGCCTTAGTCGTCACTGCAGTGCAGCGCCCCAGATCGTCAGGGCAGGGCCGCGCCCCACCCTGACCTCCGGTTCAGAACGTGAAGTCGGTCGCAACCAGCACGCTGTGGTTCGCGAGGTTGATCTGGAAATCGGCCACGCCGTCGCCATTGATGTCGCCTTCCAGCATGCCGGTCGACTGGGTGTACCGCAGCGTTGCACCCTCACCCGCCGTGAAACCGGCGGCACCGATGAAATGACCGCCCGCCATGAAGGCATGCACGTCGATCCGGTCGGCACCCGACTGGAAATCACCGATCACGTCGGCCATGCCCACGCCACCGGCATCTGCCGCCTGCGTGTAGACGAAGGTGTCATTGCCGCTGCCGCCGTACAGAAAGTCCTGACCGGTGCCGCCAACCAGCACGTCCTTGCCGCTGCCACCATACAGATGGTCGCTGCCTTTGCCGCCATAGATCAGGTCGGTGCCCTGCCCGCCCGAGATCGTGTCCGACAGATCAGTTCCCGTCAGAACGTTGTACTTGATGGTCCCATCAACCGGAACCTTTACCGTTGCAGATTTCATACCATACACCTTTACCGTTTTGTCAGACGCGCTGACACAAAAGGCCCCCACAGGCCCAAATCGCAGTTGGCCACACTCCCCGATTCCCTGCAAGGCTGCCAAGCGGAATTGAGGTATTTCAATGGCAAGAAGATGGAAACGATGCGTTTCTTCTTTGTCATCAATGTGGCCTTTTCCGCATCTTGATTTGCCCAGACCGCAGATCTGAGCGGTCGCGATTGCACCACGCCTGCACCCGTACTGCCGCAATGTCCCGCCAATCACCTTGCCCTTGCGAACCCATCCGCGCGCCTCGACCTACCCACACTCCATGATTGCACGACGCTTCCACCCGTGATGCCCGCATGTCCCGCCAACCAAGTTGCCCTTGCTATCCCCCCCGCCCCCCGGCATGACCACGCCGACCAAGGAGGGTCCGATGGCTTCTGACAACATGCGCGGCACCCTTTGGATGCTGGCTGCAATGGCGGGCTTTGCGGCAGAGGACGGCTTTCTCAAGGCCGCCGCTGGGGCC
>JBBRKS010000002.1:0-74142 GCA_038231775.1 Rhodobacterales bacterium
ATTGAGAACATGTTCGGCAAGTTGAAGGACTGGAGGCGCATCCACACCCGCTACGACCGATGCGCCCACACCTTCATGTCTGCCATCGTGATTGCCGCCATCGTCATCTTTTGGATATGATCAATGAGTCCAGAGCCTAGAAACATCGCGCTGGCTGCGACACTGGCGCTCTGCGCGGTAACCTCGGCGCAAGCTGCTATCGTGACGCTTGACTTTGAAGGCGTGGGAAACCTCGCGCCTGTCGGCGACTTCTACAACGGTGGCGTTGGTGGTGGCACGAACTATGGCATTCATTTCAGCACTGCCACGCTCGGGCTTATCGACTCTGATGCGGGCGGCAGCGGCAACTTCGCCAACGAACCTTCTGCCAGCACCATCATGTTCTTCCTGGACGCCAGCAATGCTGTGATGGATGTTGCGGCAGGGTTTACAACCGGATTCTCGTTCTTCTACTCGTCAAATGCATTTGATGGCGCGGTCAATGTCTTTGACGGACTTGGCGCAACAGGCAACTTGCTTGCTTCGCTTAACCTCGTTCGACTTGGTGGTGGCGTCGGTGATCCGACTGGCGGAGATAACGGCGTCTGGGCCGCGATCGGTGTGTTGTTCAACGGCACCGCCAAATCCGTCGACTTTGGCGGTGTGGCCAACCAGATCGGTTTTGACAACATCACGTTCGGCACCAACAAGCCGACCGACGGCACGGTTCCGGTTCCGGCCGGCATGCCGCTGCTCTTGGCAGGGCTCGGCGCTCTTGGTCTGCTGCGTCGCCGCAAGTCTCTCTGACTCGCACGACACGGCGCACACACTGCATCAAACGCAACGGCGGCCTCATGCGGGCCGCCGTTTTTATTGCTTCTCCCTTTGCAAGCCCGACCGGACTTCGCTAGAGGAAACCCAACCCCGGATGGATGGAGCACGCGCATGGCCTCGTATCAATATGTCTACCACATGGACAACGTCTCCAAGGCCTATCCCGGCGGCAAGAAGTGCTTTGAAAACATCCGCCTGAACTTTCTGCCCGGCGTGAAAATCGGCGTCGTGGGCATCAACGGTTCGGGCAAATCGACCCTGCTGCGCATCATCGCCGGGATTGACAAGGATTTCACCGGCGACGCCTGGCCTGCCAAAGGGGCAAAGGTCGGCTATCTGGCGCAGGAACCCGTGCTGGATGCCACCCTGAACGTGCGCGACAACGTCAAGCTGGGCTGTGCCACCAAGGTGGCCATCCTTGACCGCTATAACGAACTTGCGATGAACTACACGGATGAAACCGCTGACGAAATGGCCGCCCTGCAAGACCAGATCGACGCTGAAAACCTGTGGGACCTCGACTCCCAGATCGACGTCGCGATGGAGGCGTTGCGTTGCCCGCCCGATGATGCCGACGTCGAATCCCTGTCTGGTGGCGAACGCCGCCGTGTCGCCCTGTGCCAGTTGCTGCTGGAAGCGCCCGACATGCTGCTGCTGGACGAACCGACCAACCACCTTGACGCCGAATCCATCGCGTGGCTGCAACAGCACCTGATCGACTACAAGGGCACCATCCTTGTCGTCACCCACGACCGCTATTTCCTGGACGACATCACCGGCTGGATTCTGGAGCTCGACCGCGGCCGCGGCGTTCCTTACGAAGGCAATTACACCGCCTGGCTGGAACAAAAGGCCAAACGGGCCGCCCAAGAGGCGCGCGAGGACAAGTCCAAGCAAAAGGCGATGGAAAAAGAACTGGAATGGATCCGTGCCGGTGCCCGTGCGCGTCAGGCCAAGCAGAAAGCCCGTATCTCGAAATACAACGAGATGGCGACCCAGACCGTGCGGGAACGTTCGACCTCGGCCCAGATCATCATCCCCAATGGTGAACGTCTTGGCGGCAAGGTGATCGACGTGCAGGGCCTTAAAAAGCACATGGGCGACCGGTTGCTGATTGAAAACCTGTCCTTCACCGTGCCGCCGGGTGCCATCGTCGGCGTGATCGGCCCGAATGGCGCGGGCAAATCCACCCTGTTTCGGATGATCACCGGGCAGGAAGTTCCGGATGAGGGGTCAATCACCCTCGGCACCACGGTGCAACTGGCCTATGTCGACCAGTCGCGCGACGCTTTGGGGGCCACCCACACCGTGTGGGAGGAAATCTCTGGCGGGGCCGAAGTGATCAAGCTGGGCGATTTCGACATGAACTCCCGCGCTTATTGCGGGGCGTTCAACTTCAAGGGCACCGACCAGCAGAAGAAAGTCGGCTTGTTGTCTGGCGGCGAACGCAACCGCGTCCACATGGCAAAGCTGTTGAAATCAGGCGGAAACGTCCTCCTCCTCGACGAACCCACAAACGACCTTGACGTCGAAACCCTGCAAGCGCTGGAAGCCGCCATCGAAGATTTCGCCGGCTGCGCTGTCATCATCAGCCACGACCGTTTCTTCCTGGACCGCCTCTGCACCCACATCCTCGCCTTCGAAGGCGACGCCCATGTGGAATGGTTTGAGGGCAACTTTCAGGCCTACGAAGAAGACAAGGTCCGCCGGTTGGGGCCAGACAGCCTGGAGCCGACCCGGGTGAAGTATAAGAAGTTTACCAGGTAGCGGGCAAGCGCGGCTGCTCCCTTTGATAAGGCGAAGGGGTGTGCTGAAGCGCACCCTTCGCTGCCCGTCCCAAGTCAGGCCGTCCAATCCTTCAGCTAAGGTGCGCTGAAGCACAGCCTGCAGCGCACCCTAAACTTCATCCTGACTAAGGCTCCCCGACCAAGCCCCCTACATCTAGCCCCGCCTATTCCGCCTCTATCAGTCCCATGCGGATATCGTGGTGGATCGACGAATACGGCCAATCCGCCGCCTGTTTCACCATGCCATTCTTCACCGGGTTCCCCCAACAATACCGGACATGCGCCCGGTAATCCGCTTTGTCCCGGATGTGGTGCTCCCAAAACCGCTGTTGCCACAAGCCGATCTCGCCCTTTCTGTGTAGGGCGGGGTTGACCCCGCCCTCCGCATTCCCAACGATTACCGCGCCTTGATGGCACCCCACTGGCCGGAATAATCGGCACCGCCTCCGAGCAGTTTCCAAACCACGTGCAGATGGTCCGCCAGCACCACCCACGCGGCAATAGGGTTAACAAAATCTTGCAACCGTCCACCTTACGGCGGAACCAAACAGCGCCTCCTGCATTATCTGACGTAACAAACCGAAGGAGACTCCCATGAAAGGTATCATCGCCTGGCTGCTCGGCGTGCCGTTGATCGTGATCATCGCGCTGTACGTGTTTCACGTATTCTAAGCGGGCAGGGGGCCTTCGGGTCCCCAAGGCTTGGACGGTTAAAAGCCGATTCGCGGACCTTGGTTAACACGCCACGGTCCGCGTTCCCGTAAAGACGGAATGAAGACAAAACGAAGACGGAATGAAGATCGCCCAGCCCTACCGGTTTCGGCCAGTTAATCCAGCGCCCGCAAGGACTTGGCGGGCGATCTTAATCCAGCGTGCCACAACCGGGCGCGCCGCGGATTTCACTCGTTCACCACATGCCACACACCTTGTGACCCGTCACACGCCTTGTCGCCGACCTTTTTGTCGCCGGTGAAATAGTAGGTCGGTTTGCCGTCATAGGCCCATTGTTTGGTGCCGTCGGTACGGTCAACCAAAGTCCAACCCTCGGTCATCGGATCGGATACGTTGCCCAGATAGGGCGGCCAGACCGCGACGCATTTGTCATAGCAGGTTGATTTGCCATCCACGTCCTTGTCGTAGATATACAGCGTCATCCCCTTGGAATCGGTCAGCAATCCCGCCATCGCGGCAACGGATGAGGCCATCAGGCCAGCGGTGAACAGGGTGGTGAACAGCTTGGAGGGCAGCATAATGGTCTCCTTTGCGGTAAGACGCTTCGGATGAAGCGCGCGGGATCAGCCGGGATGTCCCGGTCTCGCGTGACAGGCACAGGACGCTCGCGCCGCGTGCCTCTCATGGTCAGAAGGTTAGCATAAGGCGCGTGTCAGCGAATGGGACTTTGGTCTGGCGAAATGATCACAAGCGCGTTAGTGGGGAAATGGGTCGGTCCCGGTCAGAAATGAAAATTATCTTATCCCACCAAGGGCTTGACTTTCAGTGGTGCCAACCAATGCATCCCGCCATTCACCATAAACCTGGGCATTAGCCGCAAAAACCGAAACCAAACCGCTGCTCGCACCACAATTCGGTCAACCCTGATCAACGCAGCATGTCACTTGATCCGCAAAAAAGCCGAAGCCATAACCCGACTCTTCAGACCGTTCCCATCTGGTAAGCCAGCCGTTCGCGCAGCGCATGTTCAAAGCCGACCCGCAATGCAACCGAGGACAAAGGCGCGCGCAGCTGGGTTGGCAACAGGCGATCCTCGGGGAAAATCTGCTCAATACAGTCCTTTGACACCAGAATGACCGGCACCCGTCCCGCCACGCCTGCCATGATCTGAATGGCTCGTTTGCCGCCCTCCAGACCACCAACATTGGTGCTGTCACAGTCGATCACAAACAAGCCGTAGCCCTGCGGATCGTCGATCACCTCTGACAGGGCCGTAAACATCTCGGCGACGATATCAACCTGTCCACCAAGGGCAGCGAGGCGGCAGGCCGTCGTACAGGTCGCACTTTCACCAGACAAAAGCAGCACTCTGACGCCAAAACCAACCGCGAACGCATCGGAGTTGGTGATAGGACGGAACACTTGCATGGATGCGACTCGACTGTTGAACTTTGAATGAAATTATCGGGGAGATGTGGCAGGATTGGGGGGGAATGTCGTCACGATTGGACCTTCTTTGCGATAGGTCTGCCTGATTGTCTTGGCCGCCTCTTTGCGTCACACTTGGCCCAAGTGAGGTGCCATGGACTACACCACCCTGATCGACGCGCAGACTTTCGCCTTCATAAAGGCCAGCGAGGACGCTTATCCGCCCGACACCGCCAGCCTGACGATTGCGGATCAGCGTGCCATCTATGACCGGATGTGCCGGGCGTTTCACCGGGGCTATCCTGCTGGAATTGTGGCAAAAGATGTGCAGATTGCGGGTGTGACCTGTCGGGTGTTTGCCGGCGACGCTCCGTCGATCATCTATCTGCACGGCGGGGGATTCGTGGTGGGCGGTTTGGAAAGCCATGACGACGTCTGCGCCGATATTCGCGCGGCCACCGGCCTTCAAGTCGTGTGCCCGGACTACCGCTTATCGCCCGAACACCGGCATCCGGCGGCCCTGGACGATGCTTTGGCGGTGACGCGCGCTGTGGCGGCAGACGGTCCGGTTCTGATTGCGGGTGACAGCGCGGGCGGCAATCTCGCCGCCGCAGTCAGCCATAGCCTGCGCCATGACCCTGATGTGCGCCTGCTGGGTCAGGTTCTGATCTATCCCGGCCTTGGCGGTGACGTGAACGCAGGCAGCTATCTGACCCATGCGCAGGCCCCGATGCTGACCCGCGATGACGTGCTGTTTTACGCAGGCATCCGTCATGGCGGCGTGATTCCGAAGGGCGATGCGACGGTATCTCCTTTGCAGGACACGGATTTTTCCGGCCTGCCGCCGACCGTGACGTTCGGCGCGCAATGTGATCCCCTGTGCGATGACGCCCGAGCCTATGCCGAGGCGGTCCGCGCCGCGGGCGGTCGCGCCCATTGGATGACCGAACACGGCCTTGTTCACGGCTATCTGCGCGCGCGGCGCACGGTGGACCGGGCCGAGGCATCTTTCACCCGCATCACTCACGCCCTGACCGCATTGGCGGCAGGCCATTGGCCTTATGGAGATCCGACATGAACACCCACGCCCACCCAAACCTGACCCATTGGGCCGAACGCACAGACATGGCCGCCGCCTTCCGCTGGACCGTCAAGCTGAACCTGCATGAGGCGGTGGCCAACCACTTTTCCCTTGCCGTCAACCCCGAAGGCACCCGCTTTCTGATCAACCCCAACGGCCGCCATTTCGGCCGCATCACCGCGTCCAGTCTGGTTGAAATCGACGCCAACGACCCCAAAACGATGGAGCGTCCGGATGCCCCCGACCCCACCGCCTGGGGTCTGCACGGGTCGATCCACCGCGCCTTGCCCCATGCGCGCTGCGTGATGCATGTGCATTCAATGCATGCCACGGTTCTGGCCAGCCTTGCCGACAGCACCCTGCCGCCGATCGACCAGAACTCTGCCATGTTCTATGGCCGCCATGTGGTGGATGGCCATTACGGCGGTATGGCGTTTGGCGATGAAGGGGCACGCTGCGCCCACATGCTGAGCGACCCGAAAATCACCACGATGGTGATGGGCAACCACGGCGTGCTGATCATCGGACAGACCGTGGCGGAGACCTTCAACCGCCTGACCTATTTTGAACGCGCCGCCGAAACCTACATCCGCGCGCTGCAAACCGGCCGTCCTCTGCGGGTTCTGTCTGACGAAGTGGCCGAGAAAACCGCCCGCGAATGGGAGGCTTATCCGGGCGGTGCCGACTTCCACCTGAGCGAAATCAAGGCCTTGCTGGACGAAGAGGGGTCCACCTACGCGCAATAAGCCAAGCCTTGCGCGGTTGAAAGCTATCGAAGCAGACGCGCCACAGCTTTTTGGCGCGTCTCTACCGCATAAGTTGCGGTACGACTTCGGCGCAGGAATTTAGCGGTATTCGTACCGGGGCATCTTTCGTCACCACAATAGCGCCGCCAACGCCTTCATGCACCATCGCATTGATGCCTACTGTGGTCTTGACGTCATAATACCAGACATCCCAAGCCCCATAAATCGCACCCTCACCGTCCCTCACGCCCAGAATCTGGCAGCAATCTGAGTTGAGAGACTTGAACTCCGTCAAGTTGGCGAAGGGCAGATACTGCCTGCGGATCGTTGCCCCATCCTCCAGATACGCGATCGATCCGGTTGGCTGGCGATGCTGCAGATAATAATCCACGGCTGCCGCAATGAAGACATTGTCCTCAAGCCCACGACATCCCGCATCAGCGGTCACCGCACACGAACCTACCAACATTGACAGCAAAAGCCGGACCTTCGCAGTCGCCATCAGTTCCCGGCACTTTCCATTCTGCGATGGGCCAACACACCCTCAAGCCAGCCGAGCTTCATTTCCGGCACCGAGGACAGCAAGAGGTCGGTGTAATCGTCAAACGGCGGTGCCAGCACGTCTGATTTCTGGCCATAGCGCACCACCTCGCCGCGATACATGACGGCGATCTTGTCGGCGATGGCGCGGACCGTGGCGAGGTCATGGGTGATGAACAGATAGGCCACGCCTTCCTGCGCCTGCAGGTTCAACAGCAGCTTCAGGATCCCGTCGGCGACCAGCGGGTCAAGGGCCGAGGTGACCTCATCGCAGATGATCAGCTTGGGTTTGGCCGCCAGCGCCCGCGCGATGCAGACGCGCTGTTTCTGGCCGCCTGACAACTCCGCCGGGTAGCGGTCCGCGAAGCCCTTGCCCATTTCGATCTCGTCCAGCAAAGCCTGCACCCGGACGCGCTTGGCTTCGCCCTTCAGACCAAAGTAGAACTCCAGCGGCCGGCCAATGATGGTGCCCACCGTCTGGCGCGGGTTCATCGCGGTGTCGGCCATCTGGTAGATCATCTGCACTTCGCGCAGGTCATCTTTCGACCGGGCCGCAAGGTCGGGTGACAGGGTGCGCCCGGCAAAGGTGATCCGGCCCGCGCTGGCCGGCAAGAGCCCGGTGATCACGCGGGCGAGGGTTGACTTGCCCGATCCGCTTTCGCCGACAATCGCCAGAGTCTGCCCCGCGGCCACATCCACCGTCACGTTCTTCAACACGTCGAAATTGGTGCCCCGGTAGCGCGCAGTGATCCCTTCGGCGCGCAAAACTGGCGCTGCTGGCGATTTCTCGGTGTGGTCAATGCTGCGCACCGATACCAAAGCCTGCGTATAGGCTTGCGCGGGCGCATTGATGATCTGATCGGTCGGGCCATATTCGACCGTTTTGCCGCCCCGCAACACCATGATGTCATCGGCCACCTGTGCCACCACCGCCAGATCATGCGTGATGTAAATCGCAGCCACCCCCGTGTCATGGATCGCCTCTTTGATCGCGGCCAGCACGTCGATCTGCGTCGTCACATCCAGCGCGGTGGTCGGTTCGTCAAACACCACAAGGTCGGGCCATGGGCACAAGGCCATCGCCGTCATCGCCCGCTGCAACTGCCCGCCAGACACCTGATGCGGATAGCGCCGCCCAAAACTTTCGGGGTTGGGCAGACCCAGCTTGGCGAACAATTCGACCGCCCGCGCCTCGGCCTCGGGGCGGGTCATTGCGTTGTGCAACAACGAGGTTTCGATCACCTGTTCCATCAGCCGTTTGGCCGGGTTAAAGGCGGCAGCAGCCGATTGCGCGACATAGGTCACTTCCTTGCCGCGCAAGGCGCGCAGACCGGTTGCACTGGCGGTGCGGATATCGCGCCCGTTAAGCAGCACCTGCCCGCCGGTCAGCCGCACTCCGCCGCGCCCGTACGCCATCGCGGCAAGGCCAATGGTGGATTTGCCCGCGCCAGATTCTCCGATCAGGCCCAGAACCCGGCCCTTTTCCAGCGACACCGACACATCATCGACCAGCACCACATGGCGCGGCGGCTCACCCGGCGGATACGAGGTCGCCTCGATCCGCAGGTTCCTGATCTCCAGCAAGTCACCCACCGCGACCCCCTTTCAGACTAGAGGTGCGTGACAAAATCCAGTCGGCGACAAGGTTGACCGAGATTGCCAGCACCGCAATTGCCAGCGCAGGCATCATCGCAGCCGCCTTGCCGTAAACCAGACCATCCTTGTTTTCGCGCACCATGCCGCCCCAATCCGATAAGGGTGGCTGAATCCCAAGCCCAAGGAACGACAGGGTCGAGATGAACAGCACCGCAAAGATGAACCGCAAGCCAAACTCGGCGACCAGCGGAGTCAACGCATTGGGCAAAATCTCGCGGAAGATGATCCAGCCTTGCCGTTCGCCGCGCAGTTTGGCGGCTTCGACATAATCCATCACGGCAATATCGACAGCGACGGCCCGGCTTAAACGGAACACCCGGGTGGAATCCAAAACCCCCATCACAAGGATTAACACAGTCAGGTTCAACGGCAGCACCGACAGCACGACCAACGCCACGATCAACGAAGGCACCGCCATCATCAGATCGACGAGCCGTGACAGCCCGGTATCAACCCAACCGCCCCGCGTCGCCGCCAGAAACCCGAAAAATGCGCCCATGCTGAACGACAACAGCGACGATACCAGCGCCACAAAGATCGTGACCGACCCGCCATAGATCAACCGGCTTAGAATATCGCGGCCAATCGTGTCGGTGCCCAGCCAGAACCGGGAAGACGGCCCCTCCCACACACCACCCACAGCCGCATCAATCGGATAGGGCGCGATCCACGGGGCAAACACCGCTGACAGAACGAAGACCGATGTCATCGTAATCCCGATCAGGGCTGAAACCGGTATTCTCATTTCGGGTGCCTCAGCCGCGGGTTTGCAATGACGCCGATCAGGTCAGCAAGGATATTCAGCCCGATATAGACGGCAGCAAAGATGATGCCCACTGCCTGCACCACCGGCAGATCGCGCTTGGCGACATGATCCACCAGATATTGTCCCAAAGCGTTATAGCTGAACACCACCTCTACCACGACGACGCCGACCACCAGATAGGCAAGGTTGATCACAACCACCGAAATGATCGGTGCCACCGCATTCGGCAAAGCGTGCCGCCAGATCACCTGCATCGGCGACAGGCCCTTCAACTCTGCGGTCTCAATATAGGCCGACTGCATCACGTTCAAAATCGCCGCCCGCGTCATGCGCATCATATGGGCAAGGACAACCATCACCAGCACGATCACTGGCAGGGCCACCGCGTGCAGGCGTTCAATGAAACTCATGCCGGGAAACACCATCGACACCGGCTGAAAGACCGGAAAAACCTGCGTCAGCAGGTAAATCACGAAATAGGCCGCGACAAACTCTGGCAAGGAGATCGTCGCCAGCGTGATCCCGGAAATCAGCTTGTCCGGCCAGCGCCCGGCATAGCGCGCCGCCGTCAAGCCCAGACCAATCGCCAACGGCACCGCAATCATCCCGGCACAGGCGGCCAGAAACAAGGTGTTTCCCAGCCGCTGCCCGATCGCATGGGCGATGTCCTTCTTGTTGGTCAAGGCCACGCCCAGATCGCCCTGCAACGCATGACCCAGCCAGGTCAGATAGCGCGTGACCGCCGGCTGATTTAACCCCAGCGACTCGCGCATGTTGGCCAGCGCCTCGGGGGTGGCCGATTGCCCAAGGATCGCCTGCGCGGTGTCACCCGGTAGCATCTCGACCCCAAGAAAGATCACGACCGACACGGCCAGCAGCAATATCAGGCCCAGCGCAAGGCGCTGGACCACAAGTTTGATCAAGGGATGCACCAAAGCCTCAGGCGCTCAGCCAGCACATGCTTAGCGCTTTGCCGTCCATCAGGGTGCCAGCAGGGTTGGCCACCCACCCACCAACCTCTTTGCGGCGGCCTTCGACCCAATCGTTGAACATCGGGCAGATCAGACCGCCGGTGTCGCGCACGATATTGGCCAGTTCGCTGTACATCGCCTTGCGCTTGGTCTGGTCCAACTCTCCCCGGGCAGCGATCAGCACCTGATCGAAATGGGGGTCGATCATCTTGGTGTCGTTCCAGTCGGCGGTCGACAGGTAGGCCGTCGAATACATCTGGTCCTGCACCGGACGCCCGCCCCAATAGCTGGCGCAGAACGGGGCCACGTTCCACACGTTCGACCAATAGCCGTCATCCGGCTCAAGCTTGACCTGCAAGGGAATGCCCGCTGCATTGGCACTGGCCTGGAACAGTTGCGCCGCCTCAACCGCGCCCGGAAACGCCCCCGGCGCGACCTGCAACAGAATCGGTGACCCGTCATGGCCTGACTTTTTGTACGCCGCCGCTGCCGCCGCCGCATCATACTCGCGCTGCGGAATGGAGTCGTCGAACAACGGATAGGCCGCGTTGATCGGGAAGTCATTGCCGCGCGACCCCATGCCGCCCAGAATCTTGTCGACCATCTCTTGCCGGTTGATCGCCAGCTTCAACTCCATGCGCAAGTCGTTGTTTTCAAAAGGCGCTTTGGTGCATTCCATGATGAACACATAGTGCCCCGGCCCTGCCGCCCGTTCAATCACCACATCGGTGTTGCCGTTCAGCAATTCCACAATCTTGGGATCAATCCGGTTCATCAGATGAATCTGTCCGGCCTGAATTGCCGCCGTCCGGGCGGTGTTGTCGTTGATCGACAGCACTTCAACCTGATCGGCAAAGCCCCGGTTGGCATCCCAATAGTTGGCATGCTTTTCAAACGCAGTGCGCACACCGGGCTCGTTTTCGGTGATCTTGTAGGGGCCGGACCCGATGCCCGCTGCCGCATTGTCCATCCCACCACCGGGCTGGATCATCAGGTGATAGTCGGCCATCAGGAACGGCAGGTCGGCATTCGCCGCCTCCAGCGTCAGGGTGACCATGTCACCCTCGGCCTTCATCTCCTTGATGCCTTTGACGATGCCCAACGCGCCTGACTGGGCCTTTTCATCGGTGTGGCGCTTCAGCGTCGCCACCACGTCATCGGCGGTCAGCGTCGCCCCGTTGTGATATTCCACACCCTTGCGGATCTTGAACATCCACTGGGTCGCATCCTTGTTGGACGAAACCTCCTCGGCCACCCGCATTTCGACCTGACCTTTCAGGCCCGCATCCACCAACGTCTCTCCCCAGGTAGAGTTGATCAGGAAGGGCACATCAGACGCCGCCAGCGCCGGATCAAGCGAGTCGGTCGATTGGCCGCCCTGAACCCCGGCCCGCAGCACCCCACCCTTGACCGGCGTATCGGAAAAGGCCGCCGTTGACAGCATCGTGCCTGCCAAAGCACTCGACACACCCAAGGCACCGGCACGGCCAACAAACTCGCGGCGGCTCAGTTTTCCGGCCGAGGCAAGGCTCAGCAGATGGTTCAGTTCACCGGACATATCTATCTCCCTGTTATGGTTCCCGGTCGCCCGGGTTTTTCTTGATTGCAGAGTCAATAAAACGTGATTCTCGGATTGGGCCAAGTCATATTTTCAAAACCCCAGCCAAAGGTCGGAACTTTGTCCCGATTTCGGAATGCAGTCCGAACGTTTTGACTTTGGCCCAACAGCGGTCAGACAAACCGCCGCTCAACCTGATCATCCCAGCTGCGTGTAAAGATAACCTCGTCACCCTCGAACGCCGTCAACGTCGCTGTCATGCGCAGATGTGTGGCCGTGCAGGTCATTTCCGCCTCTGCGCGGGTGCGCACCGCCCAATCGCCCCTACGCAACCGCTGCTCCCAGACATGCACCGCCCGGGCAGAGGTCGGGTCATCCGCTGCAATTTCCCACAGTTCAGACATCGTCTCGCCGGTGATCAGGCCCTGGGTCAGGTTTTCGACATCGCCGCCGTCTTCCTCGACGATCAGGCTGTGTTTGCCGGTCAGCAATTCCGTCTCGATCCGCCGTGCAGATTTTCCGGCCCGCAGCACCCGGTGCGCCCAGGGTGTTGCCGTCTCCGCCTCTGGCGGCACCCAAGTATCGCCCGCGCCCTCATAAATTGGCAAATCCAGACTGCCGCCCTGCACCGTCAAAACCCCCGCCAGTGGAGAGGGCCAGACAAACGGCCAATACGCGTTCGACAAGGCCAACCGCACGCGGTGCCCCGCCGCCACCCGGTAGGCCATCTGGTCCAGCGTGAACGACACCTCAACCACCTCATCCGGCACCAAAACCTCGGGCTCTTCCGCGCTCACCCGATGGCACAGATTGAATATGCCGTGGGCGATCCGGACCGACGCGCCGTCCGGCCCCACATCACACAACCGGGCCACGACAAACCCCAAAGCCTTGTCGCTTGCCAGACGCAGCGTCAGCCGCGCCGCCCCCAGCACCTCCAAAGGCACCTCCAGCACATCCCCGTCAAAACACAAGGAAAACGCATCATCCCCGCGCTGATCCCCCGGCATCTCGGCGTTCAGCCCCATGGGAAAAAACTCCCCCGCATTCATCCCCACATGCTGCGGCGAGGCGATCTTCAACCCCAAGCCTTCTGCAATTTCATTGGTCCCCAAATATCCCACAGGGGGTCCGGGGGGTGTGAAACCCCCCGGCCGTGATGCCGCAGACCCCAGCCGCAAAACCGAATGCGACACATGGGCAGAGGGCCAAACCCCCTCTGCCACCCAACGCCCCGCCCGGTGTTTTGGCGAAGCATCCGGAGGTGCTGAATCGATCATGTAGGCGCGGTACGCCGGATCATCTTCCGCCCCGTTCTGCAGCCCCTTCAACCAGCGGTCCCACCAGCGCACCGCCTCTTGCAGAAACCCGACCCGTGGCCCCGGCACGGCAGAGTGCGGATATTGATGCACCCAAGGCCCGACGATGCCCTTCGACCCCGGCACATTCTCAACAATCGCCGCGACCGTGTTCATGTAGTTGTCAGCCCAACCGCCCCAGATCAGGATGGGAACCTGCATTCGCGCGTAATCCTCGCAGATCGACCCGTGTTTCCAATAGTCAGACCGCTCCTGCAACTCCGCCCAACGCGGGGCAAGCCAGGGTTCTGCTTCCAGCCGCGCCAACCACATCTCGCGCCAGTCGCTGCGCAGCAACGGGTCCGGCGGGCGGCTGGAATACGACAGCATCACCGCGCCCCAGCCGAAATTCTCACCCAAAAGACAGCCACCCTTCCAGTGAATGTCGTCGGCAAAGCGGTCTGTCGTCGCACAGACCGAAATCACCGCCTTCAAGGCCGGGGGCTGCAAAAACGCGGTTTGCAGGCAATTGAACCCGCCCCACGATTTGCCCATCATCCCCACCGAGCCCGAACACCACGGCTGTGCCGCCAACCACGCGATCACCTCACAGGCGTCTACCAGTTCCTCAAGGGTGTATTCGTCGGTCATCAAACCTTCCGAATCGCCATTGCCCCGCATATCGACCCGCACGCAGGCGTAGCCATGCCCGGCGACATAGGGGTGCATCATCTCGTCCCGCGGCAGCGTCCCGTCGCGCTTGCGGTAGGGGATGTACTCCAGAACTGCCGGCACCGGCTGGCCCACGGCATCGACCGGCATCCAGACCCGTGCCGACAACCGGCACCCGTCCGACATCACGATGGCCATATCCGGCTCTTCAACGATATGGTGCGGGAACTCTGTGCGAACCGACATTGGTGTCTCCATCATTGGCCCGCATCAGGCGTCAGCCCGTTCCCCAATCCCCGCCGGTTTGCGGCATTCGGCACCCCGTTTGCGACCCGGCCGGAAATTCCCCCTTTGCCAAACCGCCGGGCCATGCCACCGATGGTTGAACGCAAGTGGAGCCTGCCATGACCCAACCCAACATCCTGATTCTGATGGTCGACCAGTTGACCGGTACCCTGTTCGATGATGGCCCTGCCGAGTTCCTCCACGCCCCCAACCTCAAGAAACTGGCGGCAAAATCCGTGCGCTTTGCCAACGCCTATACGGCCTCGCCGCTGTGTGCCCCGGCCCGCGCTTCCTTCATGTCGGGTGCTTTGCCACGCCGCACCAGAGTCTACGACAACGCCGCCGAATTTGCTTCCGACATCCCGACCTACGCCCACCACCTGCGCCGCGCCGGTTATCAGACCGCTTTGTCCGGCAAGATGCACTTCGTCGGCCCCGACCAGTTGCACGGCTTTGAACTGCGCCTGACCACCGACATCTACCCCGCCGATTTCGGCTGGACGCCCGATTACCGCAAACCCGGCGAACGGATCGACTGGTGGTATCACAACATGGGCTCTGTCACCGGCGCGGGTGTTGCCGAAATCACCAACCAGCTGGAATATGACGACGACGTCGCCCATCAGGCCGTCCAGAAACTGTATGACCTGTCGCGCGGCCTTGACCCCCGACCGTGGAGCCTGACCGTCTCGTTCACCCACCCGCACGACCCCTTTGTCGCCCGCAAGAAATACTGGGACCTGTACAACGGCGCCCTGGAACTCGAACCGCCAACCCAGTTGACCTATGACGCGATGGACCCGCATTCCAAACGCCTGATGGACGCCTGCGATTGGCGCACCATGGACATCAGCGCCGACGACATCCGCCGCTCGCGCCAGGCCTATTTCGCCAACATCTCGTATGTCGATGCCAAGATTGGTGAGATTCTGACGGTTCTGAAAGCCACACGGCAAGAGGCGATCATCGTCTTTGTCTCGGATCATGGTGAAATGCTGGGCCGCAAGGGTCTGTGGTTCAAGATGAATTTCTTTGAAGGATCAGCCCGCGTCCCCCTGATGATCTGCGCCCCGGGGCTGCCGCCGCACCGTGAGGAAACCCCGGTCTCCACGCTTGATGTGACGCCCACGCTGTGTGATCTGGCCGGCATCTCGATGGATGACATCCTGCCCTGGACCGATGGCGAAAGCCTTGTCCCCCTGGCCACTGGCACGCCCCGCACCAGCCCCGTCGCGATGGAATACGCGGCAGAGGGCACAATCACTCCGATGGTCGCCCTGCGTCAGGGGGCCTGGAAATACATCCGCTGCCAAGCCGACCCCGACCTGCTGTTCGACCTTGCCAATGACCCGGAGGAAGAGCGCAATCTGATCGCCGATCCCCGCGCCGCCGAAATCCTCGCCCATTTTCAACTGATCGCCGATGAACGCTGGAACCTCGCCGCTTATGATGCCGAGGTGCGCCAATCCCAGGCCCGGCGCTGGGTGGTCTACGAAGCCCTGCGCAACGGCAGCTATTATCCATGGGACTATCAACCCCTGCGCGCCGCGTCAGAGCGTTACATGCGCAACCACATGGACCTGAACACGTTGGAAACCGACAAACGCTTCCCAAGGGGTGAATAGCCCAACAGTTTTCCTGCGAAAAACGTCGCTCCCGAATTTTCGCAGAAAAATCGTGACCCTCGCCGGTGCACGGAAAGGAACAAAAAGATGACGATTGCCAAGACCACAATCTGCCTCTGGTTCGACAAAGACGCCGAAGCCGCCGCCCAATTTTACGCCGCGACATTTCCTGACAGCCGGGTTGACGCCGTCCACCGCGCACCCGGCGACTACCCCTCTGGTAAGTCGGGCGATGTGCTGGTCGTCCACTTCACCGTCCGCGGCGTCGCCTGCATCGGCCTGAATGGCGGGCCGATGTTCAAGCAAACCGAAGCGTTTTCCTTCCAGATCGCCACCGATGATCAGGCAGAGACAGACCGCTACTGGAATGCCATCGTCGGCAACGACGGTAAGGAAAGTGATTGCGGCTGGTGCAAGGACAAATGGGGCCTGTCATGGCAGATCACTCCGCGTGCCCTGACCGAAGCGTTGGCCGCCGGTGGTGACGAGGCCAAACGCGTCTTCGCTGCCATGATGGAGATGAAAAAGATCGACGTTGCCGTGATCGAAGCCGCCCGGCGCGGCTGACAGTCTGAAAGCTGACTTAGCCTGCTTTCGCACCGCCATGTGTGAAATCAAACCTTAACAAAACCCTAAGAAAAAAACGATAAATAAACAATATCAGTTGATTACTAGTCATAACACGCGTGTTATCGCACGCGTTTCACACGTGAAACCCCAAAGTCTCATGCCCCCCGTGCGGCGGCATTCTGGTCAATCAGATACCTCTGGCTCAACGGAATCGCCGCCGCCCCCAAAGACCGCGCCTGCGCGCCCACGGTCCCTTCGCGGACCTGCGGCATCGAAACGCCCGACATGTCCATCCGCGCCAAAACGTCTTGGGTGCGCAAAGTCACCATCGCCCGAACCGAGGGCGGCATCCAGCCGTCGATCAGCACCGCCTCCAGTTCCAACAAGGCCGAGGCGGACAGGATGGCACCCGCCAGCCCCTCTGCCGCCAGATCGACCCAGCGCCGCAGCAGCCTTTCAGACACCTGCCAATGATCCGGTCTTTCCCACAGATGATCCGAACTTTCGCCCGCCTCCTCCATCATCGTAGCCAGCACCGCCATCGAGGCGCTGTCAAACAGCCGCCGCATCCGCCCGTCCGGGCCCGGCACCGGCAAAGGCCCGACCCCCGCCGCATTGCCGGTGCGGCCCAGAAAAAGCTGCCCGTTCAGAACAAGGCCGCCGCCGATGAAGGTGCCGAAGTAAAAGTACAGGAAATCCTTGGGACGTTCGCCCGTGCCAAAGACCAGCTCTGCCCCGCAGGCCGACGTCGCATCGTTCTGGACATACACCGGCAACCCGGTGACCGCCGCCAGTTCGGCCTGAATGTCGCGGTCGCGCCAGGCGTCCATCTCGGATTGCGGCGCGCCAAGGGCCTGAACCCAGTTCCACAGCTGAAACGGCATAGCCACACCCAGCCCGCCCATCCGCCCGCGCTGATCCGCCGACAAAAGACGCAACAGACCCGGCAAAGCCTCGGCGACAAAGCCCACAACCGCGTCGGGGGTGGGGTAACGGTAAACCCTGCGATGCGTGCTGCGGACCTGCCCCAGAAAGTCGATCATCACCAGATCCGCCGACCTGCGCCCGATCTTCAGCCCCAGGAAAAAAGCACCATCGGCGGCCAGCGACATGGGAACAGAAGGTTGCCCGATCTTGCCCCGCACCGGTTCACCGCGCAGCAAAAGGCCGTCATGTTCCAGGGCGCGCATGATCACCGAAACCGTCTGCGCCGATAGGCCGGTCATGCGGGCGATGTCAGTCTTGGCAAGAGCGACATGCTGGCGCACCAGCGACAGAACCAGCCGTTCATTGGAATCGCGCATGCCAGCCTGATTGGTGCCGCGAGGGGCTGCGGCCTCAACTGTCGCTTTTTCGCTGGCGGTCTCTGGCTGAAGCTGCATGGTCCTGACTTCGAAATTATCTCTGCGGGTGTCTGCCGATTTGTCGACCCGGTTC
This sequence comes from Rhodobacterales bacterium, assembly GCA_038231775.1. GTDB lineage: Bacteria > Pseudomonadota > Alphaproteobacteria > Rhodobacterales > Rhodobacteraceae > Stagnihabitans. The sequence goes on from JBBRKS010000002.1 coordinate 17,906, forward strand.
ACACCGCGCGACCGTCCGCGCCGATGACTCCTTTGCGCAGGATCACATTGGCAAATAGCGCGGATTCTGTGGTGGCAACAATTGTATGGGCCGCGCGGATGCGGGGATAAAGGTCCGTTCCGGCCAAGGGCGTTACCGTGTAGCCCGGGGCAAGCCCGGCGCAGGCCGCATCAAAGGCCTGATGAAATGTCCCTGCCTGAGCCGGATCGTTGTTCAAAGAGGCCCGCATGATGGCCTGCGGCACGGCGCGGTCCAACGGCATCACGGTCAGGATCGCCTGCAGCAATGCCATAATGCCATGGCCATCCGCCCGCACCAGGCGGCGGGCATGTTCCTGTGCTGGATAGTTGGCGTCGACAAGGGCGATCTCGTCCCCGTGGCCCATCGACCGCAGCGTGAACAAAAGGTCTGGTCCCAGGATAGCAGGAATTCCGATCAGCATCTTGGTCCCCAAACCGGTCAAAAACGAAACCCGCCTGACTGCGGGACTGCGTGACACTGGGCAGGAAAGCGGAGTCTGTCAATAATAAATCATAGTGATTTATTTATCTTGACGTGGCGTTGGGAATCGGGTTTTGTGCGGCGCATCGTAGAACGTCGGGTCGTGTGGCAACACCGGCATCAAGGTTCACGACAAAGCTTACAGACGGGGGAAACATCCCCCTTTTCCTTGGGAGGACTACCAATGAAGTTCAAAGCTGCCGCCCTCATCGGCGCTGCCGCACTGGCACTGGCTGCGGGTTCCGCTTCCGCTGCTGATCTGGCCTGCCTGATCACCAAGAACGATACCAACCCCTTCTTTGTGAAGATGAAAGAGGGGGCTCAGGCTGCAGCGAGCGCTGCTGGTCTGGACTTTCAGGCCTATGCAGGTGTCAAGGATGGCGACGCGTCGCCGCAGATCACCGCCGTTGAAAACTGTGTGGCTGCGGGTGCCAAGGGTATCCTGATCACGCCGTCGAACGATGATGTGGGCCCAGCGCTGAAGGACGCCCGCGCTGCCGGCATCCTGGTCATCTCGCTGGACACGCCGCTGGGCGACGCCGAAGCTCAGGACATCACCTTTGCGACCGACAACTTTGAAGCCGGCCTCCTGATTGGCCAGTGGGCCAACAAGACGATGGGCGACAAGGCAGCCACCGCCAAGATCGCGATGCTGGACATCAACAAGGACAACATCAGCGTCGACGTTCTGCGCGACACCGGGTTTCTGAAGGGCTTTGGCATTGAAGTGCCGGATCTGAAGGTTCTGGCGTCGGAAACCGACCCGCGTGTCGTGGGCCACGAATCGTCGGATGCGTCGCCTGCTGGCGGCCAGAAGGCGATGGAAACGCTGCTGGCCAAGGACCCGGATATCAACGTGGTCTATACCATCAACGAACCGGCGGCCGAGGGTGCTTATCAGGCGCTGAAAGCGGCTGGCAAGGAAAACCAGGCGATCATCGTGTCGGTTGACGGCGGTTGCCCTGGTGTGGCGTCGGTCAAGGCTGGCACAATCGGCGCCACCTCGCAGCAATACCCGCTGCTGATGGCGTCCAAAGGCATCGAAGCAATCGTTGCCTTTGCCAAGGACGGCACCAAGCCTGCCGTTTCGGACGGTCTGACGTTCTTTAACACCGGCGTGAACCTGATCACGGACAAGCCGGTTGATGGCGTCACCTCGCTGGACAGCACCAAAGGCACCGAGCTCTGCTGGGGCTGAACCGTCAATCTGTCTGACTTGATAAACGGAAGGGTGGCTGTACAGTCACCCTTCTGCATACCGGGGGACCATCCGGTCTTTCAGACGGCCTTTTGGGAGGGGCGCCCGTAAAAATGACCAGTCCAGACACACCAACCAAGACGATTTCAGACTTTGAGGCCAAGCTTGAACAGGCTGACACCACGGTCGCGCAGTTCGACCGGGATGACAAAACCGCCATAGCCATCGCGCGGGGCTTCATGCGCGACAATCCGACATTGATCCCGGCTTTGGTGCTGGTCGTGTCGGTGCTGGCCTTTGGCGCCATCGCGCAGAACTTTCTGAAAGCGAGCACGCTGTCGCTGGTGTTGCAGCAGGTTACGGTGACGGGATTTGTCGCTCTGGCGCAGACGGTGGTGATCCTGACGGCGGGCATCGACCTGTCGGTGGGCGAGATGCTGCTCTTTTCGTCGCTGGTCATGGGCAATCTGGCGGTCAACAACGGGTTGCCGACGGGGATTGCGATTGCAATCGGAATTGCGGTCGGGACGGCGATGGGGGCGCTGAACGGGGTGCTGGTCGCGAAGATGAAGCTGCCCCCTTTCATCGTGACGCTGGGGACGCTGTCGATCTATCGCGCGCTGAAGCTGGCCTATTCGCATTCGGAGTCCATCCGAAACGTGGATATCGAGCAAAAGGCACCTAGCTTGCTGTTTTTTGGCAACAATTTCAAGATGTTGGGGGCGACGGTCACCTTTGGAATGATCATGTTGCTGATTGCGGCGGCGATCATGTGGTACGTTTTGAACCGAACGGCCTGGGGGCGGCATGTGCATGCCTTGGGCGACGACCCGGACGCGGCCATGCTGTCGGGCATCGCGGTCGACCGGACGTTGATCTCGGTCTATACCATGGCGGGGCTGATTTGCGGCTTTTCGGCATGGGTGGCGGTGGGAAGGGTCAAGTCGATCAGCCCCATCGGGTTCGAGACGATCAACCTCGACAGCATCACTGCCGTTGTGATTGGGGGCACCTCTTTGTTTGGAGGACGCGGGTCGATTGTGGGGTCGGTACTTGGGGCCATCATCGTGGGCGTGTTTATCACCGGCCTGTCGCTGGCACGGGTTGACAGCTACTGGCAAACCTTTGCCACCGGTTGCCTTGTCATCATCGCCGTTGCCTTGGATCAATATCTGCGGAGGGCTTCGAAGTGACTCATCCTGACGTGACCCCGGTTATCAAAGCCCGTGGCCTGATGAAGCGGTATGGCACCGTGGTCGCCATGAACGGCGCGGATTTTGACCTGTATCCGGGTGAAATCCTTGGCGTGATCGGTGACAACGGGGCGGGCAAATCCACCCTGATCAAGGCGTTGTCAGGGGCAGTCACCCCCGACCACGGCACGATGGAGCTGGAGGGCAAGGAGGTTCACTTCCGCCGCCCCGATGATGCCCGCGCTTTGGGGATCGAAACGGTGTACCAGAACCTTGCCATGTCGCCCGCCTTGTCGATTGCGGACAACATGTTTCTGGGACGTGAATGGCGCAAACCGGGTTTCCTTGGGTCTGTGCTGCGAATGACCGACCGCACAAGGATGAACGAGTTTGCCCGGGCCAAACTGTCGGAACTGGGGCTGATGACCATTCAGAACATCGACCAGGCGGTTGAGACTTTGTCAGGCGGCCAGCGTAAGGGGGTGGCTGTGGCGCGTGCGGCGGCCTTTGGGTCAAAGGTCGTGATCCTGGACGAACCTACGGCGGCACTTGGCGTCAAGGAAAGCCGCCGGGTGCTGGACCTGATCAAGGACGTGCGCAACCGGGGCATCCCGATCATCCTGATCAGCCACAACATGCCGCATGTTTTTGAAATCTGCGACCGTGTGCACGTTCACCGGCTGGGCCGTCGTTTGTGCGTCATCGACCCCAAGCAGCATTCGATGTCGGATGCTGTGGCCTATATGACCGGTGCCAAGCTGCCTGACGACCTGAACGAGGCTGCATGACCTCGTCTGAACTGGCAACCGATATCCGCCGTAGGGCGGCTGATGTGCAGGGGCGGTTCATTGTCGCCCTTGCCGGTCCACCAGGTGCCGGAAAATCGACTTTGGCCGGAAAGCTGGTGGATGCCTTGGGAAAAGACGCCCGCGTCGTCCCGATGGATGGCTTTCATTTCGACGATGCCATCCTGAACGCCCGGGGCCAGCGCAACCGCAAGGGCGCGCCAGAGACTTTTGACGTGGCAGGCTACCGCCATCTTCTGTCGCGCCTGCGGGATGAGGACGAGGTGGCCATCCCGGTTTTTGACCGCGCTTTGGAACTGTCACGTGGATCGGCCGATCTGGTGACGGCGCAGCACCGCATTCTGGTGGCGGAAGGCAACTACGTGCTTTTGAACGAAGCGCCGTGGACCGGTCTTGCAGACTTTTTTGACATGACCGTGATGATTGATGTCGCTCAATCCGAACTCGACCGCAGGCTGCTGGACCGCTGGGCGTTTTACGGCAAGACGCCCGAGGCTGCGCGCGCGTGGATTGACGGCAATGACATGCCCAACATCCGCCGGGTCACGCAAGGGTCGCGCAAGGCCGATATCACAGTGCAGTGGAGGTGATCAGGGTGTCATGGCGGTGCGGGCCTTCGCACGCTCCAGCCCCAGCTGGCGTTCGCGCCAGATGATCAGGATGCCAGCCAAGACCACCAAAGCGGCACCTGACAGCATGGTCCCGGTTGGCACCTCGCGAAAGATGAAAAACCCGATGCCCAGTGAAAAGATCATCGAGGCATAGTCGAAAGGGGCGACCAGCGATGCGTCGGCTTCGCGGTAGCTGGAGGTCAGCAGAATCTGCCCGACCCCGCCCAGAATGCCGCAGCCGACCAGCAAAGCCGCCTGGAAAAAGGTGGGCCAGACCCAGCCGAACGGAATCGTGGCCAGCGACAAGACAGTGGCGGTCAGGGAAAAGTAGAAAACGATGGCCGTGGTGGATTCGACCAGCACCAGTTTTCGCACGAAAACCTGCGCCAATGCGGCGAAAACCGCGCTTCCCAGCACCACCATCGCGCCAAACGCCTCACGCGAGCCTGCGGTGGGGCCGACCGACAGGCGCGGGCTAAGGACGATCATCACGCCGACCAGACCAAGGGCGACCGAAGCCATCCGAAACTTCCGGACATCTTCGCCCAGAAACATCGCGGCCAGAATGACCACCAGCAAGGGTGAGGCATAGCTGATCGCCGTCACCTCTGGCAGGGGCAGGTAAGACAAGCCAGCAAAGCCCAGACCCATGGCAAGCGTGCCCATCAACCCGCGCCAGACATGCCCCAAAGGCGCTTTGGCGCGAAATCCGGTGGCCAACTGGCCTTGCACCGCCAGCCACACCACGATGACAGGAATGGCAAAGGCTGACCGGAAAAAGACCGCCTCGCCCGCCGGGACATCAGCCGCCTTGATCAACGATTGCATGACGATGAAGACCAGCACTGAGGCCAGTTTCAGAAGGATTCCGCGCAGGGGCCGGGAAAAGGGCAGGTCGGGCGTATCAGGCATGGCGCACCTGACCACTGGCACGCGGGGCCTGCAAGGGCGCAAAGCACTGGACGGCGCTGGTCATCTGCGCTTTCCTGACGGAAATGGAGACTGCCATGACCCAAAGCCCGCTTTCCGCCCGCATCGAACAAGGCCGCGGTCTGGTGCCTGCCGACCTTGTGCTGAAAGGGGCCAGAGTGCTGGATCTGGTGACCGGCGAATTGGTAGCCACTGACGTGGCCATTTGTGGCGATACGATTGTCGGGGTGTTTGGCGACTATTCGGGCCGGGAAGAGATGGATTTCACCGGCAGGATTCTGGTGCCGGGGTTCATTGACACCCACCTGCACATCGAATCCTCGCTAGTGACACCGTTTGAATTTGACCGCTGCGTGACGCCGCACGGTGTGACCACGGCGATCTGCGACCCGCATGAGATTGCAAATGTCTGTGGCTTGATGGGGATTCAGTATTTCCTAGATGCCGCCCCCTGTCTGCTGATGGACCTGCGCGTCAACCTCTCGTCCTGCGTGCCCTCGACCCATATGGAGACCACCGGGGCGCGGCTGGAGGCGGCGGATATCGTGCCCTTGATGAACCACCCAAGGGTGATCGGTCTGGCAGAGTTCATGAACTATCCCGGCGTGTTGAATCAGGACCCCGGCTGCATGGCCAAACTGCAGGCCTTTGAAGGGCGCCACATCGACGGACATGCGCCCTTGCTGTCGGGTAACGATCTGAACGGATATATTTCAGCCGGTATCCGGACCGAACACGAGGCGACATCTTATGCCGAGGGTTTGGAAAAGCTGCGCAAGGGGATGCGGGTTTTGATCCGCGAGGGGTCGGTTTCCAAGGATTTGCACGCGCTGGTCGGGCTTTTGACCGAACGGCACGCCCCCTATCTGTGTTTTTGCACCGATGATCGCAACCCTTTGGATATCGGCGAACAGGGCCATCTGGACTATATCATCCGCACGGCGATTGATTTGGGCGCGCCGCCGCTTGCGGTATACCGGGCGGCCAGTCTGTCGGCGGCAGAGGCGTTTGGCCTGAAGGATCGCGGGCTGATCGCGCCGGGCAAGCGGGCGGATATTGCGGTGATTGACACCTTGGAAAGCTGCCGGGTCGCAGCGGTTTTCGCCGGTGGCAGGCTGGTCACCGATGCGGCCTTTGCAGCCCGTAAAACGGTTACGCCTGTGGCGCGGCATTCGGTCAAAGCGCCGAAAGTTCAGGGCAGCCAGTTCCGGACAGGGGGAAACCGGGTTGATACGCCTGTGATCGGGGTCATTCCGGGCAAGATCATCACAGCGCATCTGACCTATCAGATCCCGCCGGTCGATGGCGACAAAAGGCCGGACATCACCCGCGATCTGGTGAAGATTGCCGTGATTGAACGGCACGGGATCAATGGGAATTTGGCGACTGGGTTTGTGAAAGGCTTTGGGCTGCAACGCGGGGCGATCGGCTCGACCATTTGCCATGACCACCACAATATCGCGGTCGTGGGGGCCAACTATGATGACATGGCGATGGCCGCCAATCGGCTGGGGGAAATCGAGGGCGGCTTTGTTGTCGTGGAAAACGGGCGGGTTCTGGCCGAAATTCCGCTGCCGCTGGCGGGCTTGATGAGTTTGGGGAGTTTTGAAGAGGTGCGCGAGGCGCTGGTCAAACTGCGGGCGGCTGCGGCCTCACTTGGTGTCGTGCTGGAGGAGCCGTTCCTGCAACTGGCTTTTCTGTGCCTGCCGGTGATCCCGCATCTGAAAATCACCGATCATGGGATCGTCGATGTCGACAAGTTTGAGGTTATGCCGTGAAATCCATGTGATATCACACGGGATAACACGCGTGTTATTGTTGGTAAGATACTGTTATATAACAAAATTCGAAAAAATATTTACCTTTTGTTAACCCGCGTAACACAGGTGGAACGTTGCGCCGGGGTCCGGATACTGGGCTGCGAAGTTCGGGAATAGGGCGTGATCTGGTTTGGGAAACGCTTGCAAAGCGGGATAGGCAGGCCGCCAAACGCGGCTTGGTCTGTGGGTCAGCGGTTTAGATTGCCCTCAAACCCTGATCCCACCGGCCATGGGTCCCTGCGCTACAACTTCAACCCCATCCACCGCCGGGGACTGGTCTGTCGCGCGCACTCTGATAGGTAGGGGCAAAATGGAGGTTGCCATGGTGCATCTTTGGGTCAGGGCCGAGCAGCGGGCGCATGAAGAGCGGGTGGGGCTGACGCCGGAGGGGGCTGCCGCACTTTTGGCGGCGGGCATTCGGGTTTCGGTTGAGGAAAGCCATGTGCGCGCCATTCCGATTGACGGCTATCTGCGCGCCGGATGCGAGATTGTCGCCGAGAATTCCTGGCCCTTCGCGCCACCTGATGCGATTGTATTTGGCCTGAAAGAATTGCCAGAGGATGGCACGCCACTGACGCACCGGCACATCATGTTTGGCCATGCCTTCAAGGGGCAGCCTGCAGGGCAGGTTTTGCTGGAACGCTTCAAGGCGGGCGGCGGGTGCCTTTATGATCTGGAATATCTGGTGGGTGAGGATGGCCGCCGGGTTGCGGCGTTTGGCTATTGGGCGGGCTATGCCGGGGCGGCTGTCAGCCTGAAGTGCTGGGCCGCACAGCAGAGCGGCGAGATTTGCGGTCCCGTCGCAGTCTATGCCGGCAAGGCGGAATTGCTGGCCGATCTGCGGGCAGAACTGGCTGGGTTCGGGCGGCCCAATGCGTTGATTATTGGCGCTTTGGGGCGGGTCGGCACGGGCGCTGCGGATTTGCTGACGGCTTTGGACTGCGCTGTGACCAAGTGGGACATGGCAGAGACGGCGAGCGGCGGGCCGTTTCCGCAAGTGCTGGCCCATGAGATTTTCCTGAACTACATCCTTGCGCGGCCGGGGTGTCCGGTGTTTGTGCCCGCCAGTGCCAAGACCGATGCGCGCAAGTTGACGGTGATCGGGGATATTGCGTGCGACCCGACCTCGGACTTTTCGCCCATCAAGGTCTATGACCGGGCGACGGATTGGGATGCGCCGGCCTTGCGGGTCGCCGATAAACCACCTTTGGATGTGACAGCGATTGACAACCTGCCCTCGTTGATGCCGGTGGAATCGTCGCAGGACTATGCGGGGCAACTGTTGGCGTCGCTTCTGACGCTGGGTCAGTTGGATCAGGGCGTCTGGGGTCGGGCCAAAGCGGAATATAAGCGCCATCTGGCGTTTGTCTGAGGGGGACAGGATGACGATACATTGGTGTGGAACGGGGCTGTCATCAGCGCCGGGGTTGCGGCGGCTGATCGGGTTAGGCCTGCCGGTGGTGGTGTGGAACCGCACGGTCGACAAGGCGTTTGAGGCGGTTGGCGACATCACGCAAGACATCCGGCCCTATTCACTGGAGGCGTTGACGGCGGCATTGCAGCCCGGCGATGTGGCGATTTCAATGCTGACGGCAGAGCATCATGTTCCCATCGCAAAGGCGTGTCTTGCGGTTGGGGCGAACTTTGTAAGCTCGTCCTACATCGCGCCGGAGATGCGGGCGCTGGATGCCGAGTTCAAGGCCAAGGGGTTGGTTTCCATCAACGAATGCGGGCTTGATCCGGGGATTGACCATCTGATGGCGCATGATCTGGTGGCGCGGTATCGGGCCAGCAAGGGGTATGACCCGAAGAATGTGCTGAGTTTCGTATCGTATTGTGGCGGGGTGCCGAAGATACCGAACCCGTTCCGCTACAAGTTTTCATGGGCGCCGTTAGGGGTGTTGAAGGCGTTGCGCTCTCCATCCCGCAGTTTGCGGAACTTTGACGAGTTCAGGACGGCGCGGCCCTGGGATGCGATCACGTCCTATGACGCGCCCTTGCCGACGCCCGAAAGTTTTGAGGTGTATCCGAACCGGGATTCCTATCCGTTCATGGAGGATTACCGGTTTGATCCGGCCTGGAAGGTCCGGGATTTTGTGCGGGGCACGATTCGGCTGAACGGCTGGGAAGCGGCCTGGACGCCGGTGTTCCGTGAGATTGAAACGTTAAGCGGACCCGAAGGCGATGCGCGGCTGGCCGAGATGGCGGCAGAGTTCGTCCGCGAAAACTCTTACGCGCCCGGAGAGCCGGACCGTGTTGTGCTGTTCGTGTCCTTGAAGGCAGAGCAGGACGGCAAGATCATGTTCCATGAGACGTGGTCGATGGATGCCTGGGGCGATGCCAAGGGCACGGCGATGGCGCGGCTGGTGTCGCTGCCGGTGTCGTTTGCGGTGGAATCGCTGCTGGCGGGTGAGATTGCGCCGGGCGTGCATCCGGCCCCGCATGATCCGAAGTTGTACACCAAATGGTTGGGTCAGGTTAAAGGTCTGGCACAATATATGGAACGTTTGGACCATACCGCGTAAAACGGCCCTAGCCCCCTGCGCCCGGTGACAGGGTGGGGGGCTTTCGGTATGCTTGCCCCCAATGGCCCCGCAAAGTGGGCGAGCAGGGCGGAGCAGGATGGCCAGCGGCGACCAAAAGCAGCGCATTTCAGGGGGCTGGCGCGACCGGCTGGCCCTGTGGCGGGCGCGCAAGGCGCATGTGGCGACCGGGTTTGTCAGCCAGCCAGAGCCGCGGTCGATCGGGCTTTACGCGCGTGGCAAGCAGTTGGTGGCGGGCCACTTCGTCTCTGGTGCCACGGTGCTGGAACGGCCAGAGGCTGTGATCTGGGATGTGGCATTTCCCGACCCTGCGACGCGGGCCGAAACGCACGGCTTTGGCTGGCTGGATGATCTGGCGGCGATGGGCGATGCCAAGGCGCGGGCGCGGGCACAGGGCTGGACGTTTGAGTGGATCGCGCGGTTTGGCCGGGGGCGTGGCCTTGGCTGGGCGCCGCAGATCGTGGGGCGGCGGCTGATCCGCTGGATCAACCACGCGCCGATGCTGCTGGCCGACCGCAAGCCCGAAGAGCGCACCGCTTTTCTGGCAAGCCTGTCGCTGCAACTGCATTTTCTGGCGCTGCGTTGGGGCGAGGCAGCGTCGGGCCTGCACCGGATTGAGGCTTTGACCGGCACCATCTGCGCCGGGTTGGTGCTGGAGGGGATGGCGGGGCATGTCGATCCGGCCCTGCGCGCCCTTTCAGCCGATCTTGAGGCCGAGGTGGATATGGGCGGCGGCATCACCAGCCGCAACCCCGAGGAATTGCTGGAACTGTTCACCCTGCTGACCTGGGCCGCGCAAGCGCTGGCCGAAGCGGGGCGGATTGCGACGCCGGAACATCTGGCCGCGATGGAACGGATCGCGCCGGTTCTGCGCTCTTTGCGCCATGCCGATGGCGGGCTGGCACGCTTTCACGGCGGTGGGCGCGGGGCCGAGGGGCGGCTGGATGCAGCGCTGGCCAATGCAGGGGTCAAGCTGATGCCCTCTGCCGGGATGGCGATGGGCTATGTGCGGCTGACCGGGGCGCGCACGACGATTCTGATGGACGCCGCACCACCGTCCGACAAGGGAGAGCTGGCCCATGCGTCAACCAATGCGTTCGAGTTGACCTCGGGCCGCAGGCCGTTGATTGTGTCAGTCGGGTCGGGCGCTGCGTTTGGGGCAGAATGGCGGCAACCGGGGCGGGCGACGGCATCGCATTCAACGCTGGCGGTGGACGGGTTTTCGTCGTCAAGACTGGGGCCAAGCGGGCAGGGGGCTTTTGTCGAACGCGCCGAAGTCACCACGCTGCGGGTGGTGCCGGGTGAGAATGGTGCGGGCGTGCATCTGGCGCAGGACGGCTGGTCAAAAACTCACGGTCTTAGCCATATCCGCGATCTGATGCTGACCAGCGACGGGCGGTTTTTGAAGGGCATCGACCGGCTGACCGCGATTGGCACCACCGAAAAGCGCCGGTTTGAAAAGGTTCTGTCGGCATCGCGGCAAAGAAGTGTGCGCTTTGCGGTGCGCTTTCACATTCACCCTGATGTAGAGACGCGTCTGGATCTGGGCGGCACTGCAGTCTCGCTGACCCTTAAAAGCGGTGAGATATGGGTCTTCCGCCATGACGGCACGACGAAACTGACGCTGGAACCGACGGTCTATCTGGAAAAGACCCGGTTGCGCCCGCGTGAAAGCCTGCAAATCGTGCTTTCGGGGGCGGCGCTGGATTTCGACACCCAGTTGGGCTGGACCTTGTCCAAGGCGCAGGATACTCCGCTTGCCATCCGGGATCTGGATCGGGAAGATTCCGCCAGCCAGATCTGACGCTGCATCTGTATCTGTGCGAGGGGGCTCCGCATGACAAATCTCGTCCCGATTGGCCGTGCGCTGATTTCGGTTTCCGACAAGACCGGGCTGATTGAACTGGCGCGGGCGTTGGCGGGGTATGGGGTCGAACTGATCTCTACCGGCGGTACGTCTTTGATGCTGCGGGCGGCCGGGTTGAAGGTGCGCGATGTGGCGGATGTGACCGGTTTTCCGGAAATGATGGACGGGCGGGTCAAGACGCTGCATCCGAACATTCACGGCGCGCTGTTGGCGTTGCGCGATGATGACGAGCATTTGCTGGCGATGGCGGCGCATGGAATCGAGCCGATTGATCTGCTGATTTCCAACCTTTATCCGTTTCAGGAGACGGTGGCCAAAGGGGCCGACCACGCGACCTGCATCGAGAATATCGACATCGGCGGGCCTGCGATGATCCGCGCTGCGGCCAAGAACCACCGCTTTGTCACGGTTGTGACCACGCCGGGTGATTACGCAGCGCTGCTGGATCAGTTGAAGGCGCGCGACGGGGCGACCACGCTGGCGTTCCGCCAGAAGATGGCGCTTGCGGCCTATTCCAAGACGGCGGCCTATGATGCGGCGGTGGCGGGCTGGCTGGCCGGAGAGTTGGCAGAGCCGTTTCCGCCCAACCGCAGCTTTGCTGGCACGTATGCGCAAGCGATGCGCTACGGCGAGAACCCGCATCAGAGGGCTGCGTTCTATACCGATGGGTCGGGGCGTGCGGGGGTTGCCACGGCGCGTCAGTGGCAGGGCAAAGAGTTGTCCTACAACAACATCAACGACACCGATGCGGCTTTTGAACTGGTGGCAGAGTTTGCCGGTGAGGGGCCCACGGTTGCGATCATCAAGCACGCCAATCCGTGCGGTGTGGGCCGGGGGGCGACGCTGCGCGAAGCGTATCTGCGGGCATATCAGTGCGACCAAACCTCTGCCTTTGGCGGGATCGTGGCGCTGAATATGGCCTTGGATGCGGAGACGGCGGAAGAGATTGTCAAGATTTTCACCGAAGTGGTGATTGCGCCGGGGGCTTCCGATGAGGCGAAGGCGATCTTTGCGGCCAAGAAGAACTTGCGTTTGCTGACCACGGCAGGGCTGCCGGATGCCAAGGCGCCGGGGCTGGCGTTCAAGCAGGTCGCGGGGGGCATTCTGGTGCAGGACCGCGATTTTGCAGGGATTTCCGCATCTGAGTTGAAGGTGGTGACCAAGCGTGCACCGACTGATGCCGAGGTGGCGGACCTGCTGTTTGCGTGGAAGGTCGCCAAGCACGTCAAGTCGAACGCGATTGTCTACGTCAAGGATGCAGCGACCGTTGGCATTGGCGCGGGGCAGATGAGCCGGGTGGACTCGACCCGGATCGCGGCGCGCAAGGCGGGCGATATGGCGGAGGTGCTGGGGCTGGCGCACAGCCCGACGGTCGGGTCGGTTGTCGCCTCGGATGCGTTCTTTCCGTTCCCGGACGGCTTGCTGACGGCGGCAGAGGCGGGGGCCACGGCGGTCATTCAGCCGGGCGGGTCGATGAACGACGATCAGGTGATTGCGGCGGCGGATGCGGCGGGGCTGGCCATGGTGTTCACCGGCCAGCGCCATTTTCGGCATTAGGATGAAGCAGGCGGTCATACCCTTGGTGGCGTTGGCGGTTCTGGTCCTGGACCAGATCAGCAAATGGGCGGTGGTGTTCGGTCTTGACCTTGCGCACCGCGGTGAGATTGACGTCTTTTCGCCCTATCTGGTGTTTCGGATGGCGTGGAACTACGGCATGAACTTTGGCCTTTTGGCGCAAGGGTCTGATCTGGGGCGGGCCGTGCTGATCGGGGTAGCGCTGGTCATCGCGGTTTGGGTCTGGGTGTGGGTGAAGCGCGAGAAATCGGGGCTTTGGGCAGAGGTTGCGGCGGGGCTGCTGGTTGGCGGTGCCTTGGGCAATGTGATTGACCGCGTCCTGTACGGTGCGGTGGCGGACTTTTTGAACATGTCATGTTGCGGCTTCGACAACCCGTTCGCCTTCAACGTGGCGGATGTGGCGATCTTCTTCGGGGCGGTCGGTCTGGTGGCCTTCACCGGCTTTGCCGGCGGTAAGACGCCCTTGGCCAAGCGCAAAGGGTGAAAGACCCCGTGACGTGGCGACCTTCTTGCGCTAAGACGGGCAAAAGCAGGGTGCAAGGGTCGGACGGAATGCGCAAGTCACGGATGGTTCTCGCGGTGGCGGGCGTGGCGCTGATGGCGCTTGGCGCGTGCGGTGGGAACACTGGCGGCGGATCACACCTGATGAATTTGCGGTCGGCCTCTGATGGCCCGGATGAGTTTGCCATTCTGCCGCCAAAGGCGCTGGAGTTGCCCGCAGACCTGACCGCTTTGCCGGACCCGACCCCCGGTGGCGCAAACCTGACTGACCCGCACCCGCAGGATGATGCCATTGTCGCTTTGGGTGGCAGGGTTCAGGCCGTTGGCGGGGTTCCGGCGGGGGATGCCGGTCTGGTGCGCTATGCCGGGCGCAATGGCGGGTCTGCTGACATCCGTGCAACTTTGGCCGCAGCCGATCTGAAGCTGCGCAAAAAGCATCCGGGCAAATTGTTCGAGCGGGCCTTTGGTCTTAGCACCTATTTTGGCGTTTATCGGGATATGTGGCTTGACACCTATGCCGAATTGCAGCGCTGGCGTGATGCGGGGGTTTCAACACCCTCTGCCCCGCCAAAGGACAGCGGCAAGTAGTGATACTGTAAACCTGACCCGCGCGACCTTGTCACAAGCGCGTGGCTGGGGTTGCGCCTGAGGCCCTTTGGGCTAGCTTGCCGCCAAGGGCAGGAGGCCGCCATATGTCAGAACGTGCGGGACGAATTTTCGGGGTGAAGTTGTGGAGCCGGTCCGTGGTGGCGCTTGTGCTGTCATTGGGGGCTGCATCGGCGGGCACGGTCAGCGACTACAAGCTGGACAACGGCCTTGAGGTGGTGGTGATCGAGGATCACCGCGCCCCGGTTGTGGTGCACATGGTCTGGTACAAGATCGGTGCCGCCGACGAATCCCCCGGCCATTCCGGCATTGCCCACTTTCTGGAGCATCTGATGTTTCAGGGCACCAAAGACGTCGCCCCCGGAGAGCTTAGCAAGATTGTCGCAGCGCAGGGTGGGTCGGACAACGCCTTTACCACGCTGGACTACACCGCCTATTTCCAGCGTGTCGCCGCCGACCGTCTGCCTTTGGTGATGAAGCTGGAATCGGACCGGATGCACAATCTGAACCTGCTGCAATCGGATGTGGATACCGAACTGAAGGTCATTCTGGATGAACGCAACCAACGAATCGACAGCGACCCGGCTGCCCTTTTGAATGAACAGATGAGTGCGGCGCAGTACCTGAACCACCCTTACGGCATCCCGGTGATCGGGTGGCGTCACGAGATGGAGCGGTTGACGCGCCAGAACGCGCTGGACTTTTACAGCGCGAATTATGCGCCCAACAATGCCATCCTGATCGTGGCGGGCGATGTGAAGCCGGATGACGTGCTGGCATTGGCCAAGCAGTATTACGGGCCGATCCCGCCCTCGGACAAGATCCACGACCGGGTGCGCCCGACCGAACCGCCGCAACTTGCCGAGCGGCGTCTGGTTCTGGCCGATGCGCGGGTGGCACAGCCCTATGTCGTGCGCAGCTATCTGGCCGATGAACGCAACCCGGGTGATCAGAAGGAAGCGGCCGAACTGACCATGCTGTCGCAGCTTTTGGGCGGCAACCGGGCCACGTCGGTTCTGGCCCGCGCGCTGGAGTTTGACCAGAAGCTGGCCACCTATACCTCTGCCGACTATGACGGGGTTTCGCTGGATCAGACCACCTTCACGCTTGCCGTGGTTCCGGCAGAGGGGGTCAGTCTGGCCGATGTGGAAAAGGCGATGGATGATGTGCTGGCCAAGTTCCTGAAAGACGGCGTGGATGCCGAGGAATTTGCCCGCATCAAGGCCCAAGTCAAAGCCGATCAGATTTACGGGGCCGACAACACCCAAGGGCTGGCGCATCGTTACGGCATGGCTTTGGCGTCGGGTCTGACGATCAAGGACGTACAGGATTGGCCCGACCAACTGCAGGCCGTCACCACAGACGAGGTGATGGCCGAGGCGAAAAAGGTGCTGGACCGCCGCCATGCCGTGACCGGCTGGCTGACAACAGAAGGTGCTGCGCAATGATGACCCGTTTTCTGGCCCTGATGGGCGCGCTGGTGTGCCTTGCGCTGCCGCTGCATGCGGAAATTCAGATACAGGAAGTCACCTCTCCGGGCGGGATCAAGGCGTGGCTGGTGGAAAACCACGATATCGCCTTTACCGCGTTGAGCATTCGTTTCAAGGGCGGCACCTCATTGGATGTGGCGGGCAAGCGGGGTGCGGTCAACCTGATGACGGCGTTGATCGAAGAGGGTGCCGGTGATCTGGACAGCCAGGGCTTTGCCAAGGCGCGCGACGGAATGGCGGCCGAGTTCAACTTTGACAGCGATATGGACGGCGTGACCGTTTCGGCGCGCTATCTGACGGATACCAGTGCGCAGGCCGTTGATCTGCTGCATCTGGCGTTGACCAAGCCGCGCTTTGATGCGGACGCGGTCGAACGGGTGCGCGGGCAGGTGTTGCAGAATATCGCTGGCAACCTGAAAAGCCCCGACTCGATTGCCGGTGATATCCTGAACAAGGCGGCGTTTGGCGACCATCCCTACGGGTCAGCCGGGGATGGCACGATCGACAGCGTCAAGGCGCTGACCCGCGATGATCTGGTCGCGGCCTTTCACGGCGCCTTGGCACGGGACCGGATATACGTGGCGGCGGCGGGCGATATTTCGGCCAAGGATCTGGGGCTGATGCTGGACAAGTTGCTGGGCGACCTGCCCGCGACCGGGGCACCGCAGCCCGCCGACGTGGCTTTGACGGTGAAAAGTCAGGTCATTCAGCAGGATTTCCTTGGTCCGCAAAGCACGATCAGCTTTTATCAGGCCGGTGTGCGGTTCGAAGACCCGGATTACTTTGCCGCGACCATCCTGAACGGCATTCTGGGCGGCAATGGTTTTTCGGCGCGGCTGACCGATGAGGTGCGTGAAAAGCGCGGGCTGACTTACGGGATCGACACGTCTCTGGCTGATTTTGACCACGCGCAGATTTTGGAAGGGTCACTCGCGACGGCGAACGACAAGGCTGCCGAGGCGATACAGGTGATCCGCGATGTGTGGGCCGATGTCGCCAAGAACGGTGTGACGCAAAAAGAGCTGGACGACACCAAGACGTTCATGACCGGTGAATACCCGTTGCGGTTTGACGGCAACAAGCGGATCGCCTCGATTCTGGTCGGGATGCAGGTGCTGGGCCTGCCAGCGACTTATCCGGCTACCCGCAATGCCAAGGTCCAGGCCGTGACGCTGGACGATGTGAACCGCGTCGCGCACAGTCTGCTGACACCCGACAAACTGACCTTTGTGGTGGTAGGCAAGGCGGAAGGGGTCACGTCGTCGAACTAAGCGAATCTGTGGCCTGGCGTCAGGTTCCCTGCTAGAGTTGGTGGGGTGAACAGCTTGGCACCCCATATGACGCGTCCGGAAATACGGCTGCTGGATGAGGCGGCGATCAATCGGATCGCTGCGGGAGAGGTGGTTGAACGCCCGGCCTCTGCCGTCAAGGAGCTGGTCGAAAACGCGCTGGACGCCGGGGCGCGGCGGGTGACGGTGGACTATGCCGCCGGTGGCAAGGTTCTGATCCGCGTCACGGATGATGGTTGCGGCATGACGGGCGATGATCTGCCGCTGGCCGTGGCGCGACATGCAACCTCAAAAATCGACGGATCAGACTTACTGAACATTCGTTCGTTTGGCTTTCGCGGTGAGGCTTTGGCCAGCCTTGGGTCGGTTGGTCGGCTCACGTTAACCTCTCGTGCCGCCGGGGCAGAGGGGGTTAGTCTGACGGTTACTGCCGGGCGGATGGGTGCGGTGCGTCCGGCTGGCGCGGTGCAGGGCACGGTGGTGGAACTGCGCGATCTGTTTTATGCCACACCGGCACGGCTGAAGTTCCTGCGCACCGATCGGGCCGAGGCGGGGGCGATTGCCGATGTGCTGCGCCGGTTGGCGATGGCCGAACCGCATGTCGGCTTTGCCCTGAATGAGGTTTGCGAAGGTGAACCGCCGCGCAGTATTCTGCGGCTTGATCCGGAAAACGGCGATTTCTTTGACGCGCTGCAACGGCGGCTGACGCGGTTGTTGGGGGCGGAGTTTACCGCCAACGCCCTGCGGATAGATGTCGAACGTGAGGAGATGCGGCTGTCGGGCTATGCCGCTTTGCCAACCTATTCGCGCGGGTCTTCGGTGCAGCAGTTCGTGTTTGTGAACGGGCGTCCGGTATTGGACCGCATGCTGATTGGTGCCTTGCGGGTCGCCTATATGGACGTGCTGTCGCGGGATCGGTATCCGGCGGCGGTGCTGAACCTGATCTGCGATCCCGAACGGGTGGACGTTAATGTGCATCCTGCCAAATCCGAGGTGCGGTTTCGCGAGCCCGAATCGGTGCGCAGTCTGATCATCACGGGCCTGCGGACTGCCTTGTCCGGGTCGGGCCATCGGGCGTCCTCGACAGTCGCCGATGCAACGCTTGGGGCGCTGCGGCCCGAACCACCCCGGGTCTACCAGATGGATCGACCCGCTGGCGCCACCCTGTCGCGGGCCTTTGTTTTGCAGGCACCTTCGGGATTTGCCGAAGCGCCAGTCGCGCCCTTGACTGTTGAGGAAACCTATCCGCTAGGTGCCGCCCGGGCGCAGGTGCACGAGAATTATATCATCGCCCAGACCGAAACCGGTATCGTGATTGTTGACCAGCACGCCGCCCATGAACGGCTGGTTTATGAACGGCTGAAACGTCAACGCAACGAAGCTGGCATCACCGCGCAAGCCTTGCTGATCCCCGAAATTGTTGAACTGTCGGCGGGCGATGCGGTGCGCTTACTAGAGGTTGCGCAGGACCTTTCCGCCTTGGGGTTGACCATTGAACCCTTTGGCGGCAATGCGATTGCAGTCCGCGAAACCCCGGCAATTCTGGGCAATGTGTCGGCCCGGGCTTTGGTGCAAGACGTGCTGGATGAGCTTTCAGATCAAGGGGATAGCCCGTCGCTAAGTGCACGGATGGACAGCGTCCTCAGCCGGATGGCATGTCACGGCTCCATCCGGTCGGGGCGTCAGATGAAGGCCGATGAGATGAACGCGTTGCTGCGCGAGATGGAGGCGACACCGCTGTCAGGCCAGTGCAACCACGGGCGGCCGACCTATGTGGAACTGAAATTGACAGATATCGAACGATTGTTCGGGCGCAGATGATCACGCTGTTCGGCACGAGTTACGCTTGGAATGCGCCCGAAATTCTGCTCCCTGCCGTGGCTGTTTTTCTGATGCTTGCGCTGCTGCTTTTGGTGTTGCGCGCCTCTGGCCGGGTGTCGCCCTTGCTGATGCAGGAAATGTCGTGGCTGTCGCAGCGCGTGCAGGGTCTGTCTGATGGGCAAGAGCGTCTTGCAGGCGGTTTGCACCATGTGTCCGAGGCACAAGGCCTGTCGCAAACTGCGATGATTCAGATGATGGAAAGCCGGTTGGCCGAGGTGCAAAGGTTCATGGGAGAGACATTGCAAGGATCATCCATGCGAACTGCCCGGTCTTTGGGCGACCTGCAGCAGCGGCTGGAAACCATCGACAAAGCGCAGGCCAATATCGAAAAACTGTCGGGTAATGTATTGAGTTTGCAGGATATCTTGTCGAACAAACAGGCGCGTGGTGCCTTTGGCGAGATTCAGTTGCATGACATCGTGGCCAAGGCGCTGCCCCCGGATGCGTACATGATGCAGGCCACGCTGACGAACGGCAAGCGGGTGGATTGTCTGGTGCATTTGCCCAACCCGCCGGGACCGCTGGCGATTGACGCGAAGTTTCCGCTAGAGGCCTACGAGGCGCTGCGCCGCGCCGAAACGCCGCGTCAGGTGCACGAGGCGAACGCGGCTTTGCGGACGGCGGTGCGGGCGCATATCCGGGCGATCTCGGACAAATACATCATTGAGGGCGAGACAGCAGACGGCGCACTGATGTTTTTACCCTCGGAAGCGGTCTATGCCGAGCTGCACGCGAATTTCCCCGAGATCGTTCGGGAAGGGTTTGCGGCGCGGGTTTGGATCGTGTCTCCGACCACGTGCATGGCCACGCTGAACACGATGCGGGCGATCCTGAAGGACGCAAGACTGCGTGAACAGAGCGGTGCGATCCGCAAGGAACTGGGCGAATTGTACAAGGATATCGAACGCTTGTCTGAACGCGTCGGCAATCTGGACCGTCACTTTGGTCAGGCTGCCAAGGATATCGAAGAGATCAAGATCAGCTCTGACAAAGCAGGCAAAAGAGCGCGGCGGTTGGATGCATTTGACTTTGAGGACTTGGCTTTGCCGGCTGTTCAACGGGTTGCCGAATGATCCGTCACTTATCCGCAGCAGACTTTATTGCGATGCCGTGGGCCAATGGCAAAGGCACCACCGTCGAGTTGTTGCGAGTCGAACGAGAGGGGCGGATGATCCTGCGTTTGTCGCGGGCGATGGTGGTTGAGGAGGGGGCGTTCTCGGTATTTCCGGGGATAGAGCGCAATCTGACAGTGCTCAGCGGGCCGGGATTTGATTTGGTAGGTGACGGGGTACATCTGCAGGCGCGGCCCTTGGTGCCAGTCGCTTTTGCGGGGGATTTGGCGGTGCGGGCTGTGGGGGTTTCTGCTGCGTCTGAGGATTTCAACGTGATGACTGCGCGGGAATTTCCCCCGGCTAATGTTTGGGTTCATCCGCCGGGGCAGGCGCCAGCCGGGGCTGTTCTCGCGCTGGCAGCGGGCAGGATTGGCGGGCTGGACGTCAAGCGTTACGATCTGGTTTTGACTGATCAACCGCTGCACCACGATGTTGTCGTCATCGTGGTGCAGGCTG
Source organism: Rhodobacterales bacterium (assembly GCA_038231775.1). GTDB lineage: Bacteria > Pseudomonadota > Alphaproteobacteria > Rhodobacterales > Rhodobacteraceae > Stagnihabitans. Next base: position 38,285 of record JBBRKS010000002.1, read on the forward strand.
CGGGGCTTTAGCAATAACGCTCAATCGCGAGGGTCTGATGGTCCGCATAGCGGTCGCCGTAAGCGAAGCCCGGCGGCAGGATGCGGTTGATTTCAGCGTGATCCTCTGCTGTCAGGGTGATCGCCGCCCCTTGCGCAAACTGGCGGAGATTGGCGGCGGATCTTGTGCCGGGAATCGGGATCAAGTGGTCACCTTTTGAAAGAACCCAGGCGAGTGCGGTGGCAGGGGTTGACCAGCCACGTGTTGCGCAGAAGGCCCGGAATTCGTTCAGTTTCAAGACGTTCGCCGTGAAGTTCGGCTCTGTAAACCGGGGGTTCATGCTGCGGAAGCCGTCGGTTGGCAGGGGGAGCGGGGTATCGCCCAGCATGCCACGTGCAAGGGGTGAGAAGGGGATGAAGGCCACGCCAAGTGCCGCGCAGGCCTGAATCAGACCCAGTTCCGGCAGGCGGGTCCAAAGCGAATATTCGTTCTGAATTGCGGTGCAAGGATGGATGGCATGGGCGCGGCGCAGTGTGTCGGGGGCGATTTCTGACATGCCGTAGCCGCCGATTTTACCCTCTTCGATCAGGCGGGAGAGGGTGCCGATCACCTCTTCCAACGGGCGGGTATGTTCGCGGCGGTGGATGTAGAACAGTTCGACATGGTCGCGGTTCAGCCGTTTCAGCGAGGTTTCAAGTTCGGCGCGCAGGTGGCTGTCAGAGTTGTCGATGCGGCGGGGCGTGGCGTTGACCACGCTGGCTTTGGTGGTGATTGCAACCTGCGGTTTTCGGGACGACAACCATTTGCCAATGACATCCTCGGAAAGTCCCATCCCATAGATGTTGGCGGTGTCGATGAACGTGATGCCCTCGTCCAGCATGGCATCAAGACAGGCGAGGCTTTCTGCCTCATCCGTCGGGCCGAAGATGCCGCCGAACGACATGGCCCCCAGGCCGATGGCAGAGACTTGGATTGTGCCGAGTTTACGGGTTTGCATGGGAATCCTCAGGTGAAAGCGGCTTGCAGTGCAACTTCGACCATTGCGCCGAATGATCGTTCGCGTTGGTCGGCGGGCAAAGCCTCGCGTGTCAGGATATGGTCCGAAATGGTCAATACGGCAAGGGCGCGGCGTTGATAGCGGGCGGCGAGGACATAGAGTTCGGCGGCCTCCATCTCGACACACAGGGTGCCGTGGCGTTGCAGTTGGTCGGACAGATCCTGACGTTCATCGTAGAAAGTGTCCGAGGAGTAGATGCCGCCGACATGAATGGGAACGCCAATGGTCAGCGCGGCCTTGTGCGCGGCGGTCAGCAGACCGAAATCGGCGCAGGGGGCGAAGTTCAACTCTTTGAAAATGCTGCGCGAAGGCGAACCGTTCGTCGAGGCAGTCTGCGCCAGCACCACATCGCGGACCTTGACGTGGTGTTGCAGCGCACCGGCGGACCCAATCCGAATGAGCGTTTGGGCACCGTAATCGCGGATCAGTTCGTTGGCGTAGATCGACAGCGACGGCATGCCCATACCAGAGCCGTGGATGGTAACGCGGTGCCCTTTCCAGGTGCCGGTAAAGCCCAGCATGCCGCGCACCTCGTTCACCAACACCGGGTTTTCAAGGAAATTCTCGGCAGCCCAGCGGGCGCGGTAGGGGTCGCCCGGCAGTAGGACGGTTTCGGCAATCTCGCCGGGTTTGGCACCGATGTGGAAGGTCATTGCGGGCTCCTGTTTTGGGAATCCTAGTCAGCGGCGGCGGGGAAGGCTAGTTTGCTACAGCGCCTTAGTCTGCTTTTTGTGTCGCAATCGTCGAACGCCCGCCAAACCGCTTGAGGAGAATGCCACTCCGGACATCGAAGCACTTCTGGACCAGATCAGCCTTGAGGAGCAGGTCGATCTTTTGTCGGGAGCTGATCCGGCGGGCGGGGGCAGAGGGTGCGGTTCTGCTGAAGAATGTCGGGCTGTTGCCGTTGGCGCAGGCTGGGACAGTTGCAGTGATCGGGCCGAACGCCAAGGTGGCACAGATCATGGGGAGTGTGTCGGCGCAGTTTAACCCGCACTACAGGGTCAGCCCGTGGCACGGGTTGGTCGGCAAACTGGGCGAGGATGCGCTGCGTTTTGCGCCCGGCTGCGCCAACGCGCTGTTTGAGCCGCTGCTGACTGGCCCCATCGAGGTGGAGTTCTTTCATGGCAAGGCTTTGGAAGGCCTGGTTGTCGCGAGCGAGACGCTGGGCAGCGCCACGATGTTCTGGATCCCGCCGATTGGGAACGGGGCGGTGGAGGTTACAAATTTCTCAGCCCTGATGCGTGCAAAGTCCCGGGCGACTAAGTCAGGTTGAACCGCGTCGGGCTGACGACGGCGGGTCTTGGCAAGGTTTATGTCGATGGCCGTCCTGTGGTGAACGCCTGGGATGATTGGAAACAGGGTCATACTTTTTTTGAGGAGGGCTGCGATCAGATTGTGGGTGAAATCTCGCTGACTGAGGGGCAGGAAATTAGAATCGTGATGGATTTCTGCTGCCAGCCGTCAAAGAACCTTGGCGTTTCGGCTGGTGGTTGGCTGTCCCTTGGGGGATGCGGCGATTGCCGAGGCTGTCGCTGCGGCGCGGGCTGCCGACCGGGCGGTGCTGTTTGTCGGGCGCACGGCGGAATGGGACACCGAAGGCTGGGACCTGCCGGGGATCGCCTTGCCGGGGCGGCAGGATGACCTGATACAGGTAGTCATTGCGGCCAACCCGAACACGGTTGTTGTGCTGCAGACCGGGGGGCCGGTTGAAATGCCGTGGCTGGGTGCGGCGCGGGCGGTTTTGCAGGCGTGGTATCCCGGGCAAGAGGCGGGCAACGCGATTGACGATGTGCTGTTTGGCACTGAACCCGGCGGGCGGCTGGCGCAGACCTTTCCAAGGGTTTAGGTGGACAACCCGACACACTCACAAAACCCGCAGATCTATCCGGGCCTGAACGGGCATGTCCGCGATGAAGAGGGCGTGTTCATCGGCTATCGCCACTACGACCGGATCGGGACGGAGCCGTTGTTCCCGTTTGGCCACGGGCTTTCCTATATCAGCTTTGGTCTGACTGATGTTGTGGTGGAGGCGTCAGGTGTCGCGGCCACGGTTACAAATTTAGGCGACCGGGCGGGCTCTACCGTCGTGCAGGTGTATGTGGGCGATGGTGAAGCGTCGGTCGCTCGGCCGAAGAAAGAGTTGAAGGGGTTCGCCAAGCTGCATCTTGCGATGGGGCAACGCCAGCGGGTGGTGATTGCGCTGGTTTGCCTTCTTTGACGTGGCGGTGGGGCAGTGGCGGGTTGAGGCCGGGCTGTTTGAGATGTCGACAGGGTTTTCTGCCGCTGACCTGCTGTCGGTGGTGGTGATCGAAAGGGCGGCGGCGTTGTTGGCGGCATAGGCGCTGCACCGGAAGGATCAGTGGTCGTCAGGCGGCGACAGCCTTGGGGTCGGCGAGGGTCACGATATCGGCCATGATGCGGTTCAGGTCAAAATCCTTGGGGGTGTAGATGGCCGCGACTCCCATCGCGCGCAACGCCTCGGCATCGGTGTCGGGGATGATGCCGCCGATGATCACCGGGATCGACAGCCCGGCTTTGCGCAGGCCGTGCAGCACGTCTTCGACCAAGGGCATATGGCTGCCTGACAGGATCGACAGGCCGATGACGTGGGGCGATTCCTCTAGCGCCTGGGCCACGATGTCGGCGGGGGTGTGGCGGATGCCGTCGTAGTGGATCGCCATGCCGCAATCCCGGGCGCGGGCGGTGATCTGTTCGGCGCCGTTCGAATGGCCGTCAAGGCCGGGCTTGCCGATCAGCAGTTTAAGGCGGCGACCAAGGCGGGTCGATGCGGCATCGACCGCCTGTCGGATCGGGTCAAGGCCTTCGGTGCGGTTTGACGGTGCGGCAGAAACGCCGGTTGGGGCACGGTATTCGCCAAAGGCGGCGCGGATTGCGGCACCCCACTCGCCCGTGGTCACCCCGGCTTTGGCGGCAGCGATAGACGGGGGCATGATGTTTTCGCCACTCATCGCGGCTTGGCGCAGGGCGGTCAGGGCGCGGTTGACCGCCACACCGTCGCGGTCAGCACGCCAATGGTGCAGGCGGGTGATCTGATCCGCCTCTGCCTGCGGGTCGGTGGTGAAGATCGACGAGATGCCGGTGGTCAGCGGTGAGGGTTCGGCCTCGCGGTAACGGTTCACACCGACCACGACCTGATCGCCGCGTTCGATGCGGGCGAGGCGTTCAGAGTTCGCCTCGACCAAACGTGATTTCATATGGGGGATGGCTGCGACGGCACCGCCCATCGCGTCGATCTGGGCGAGTTCTTCCGAGGCTGCGGTTTTCAGGGCAGCGACTTTGGCGGCGATTGCCGGGTTGCCGTCGAACAGGTCGGGAAATTCAAGCAGGTCGGTTTCGTAGGCGAGGATTTGTTGCAGACGCAGCGACCATTGCTGATCCCACGGGCGGGGCAGACCTAGCGCCTCATTCCACGCTGGAAGTTGCACAGCGCGGGCGCGGGCATTTTTCGACAGGGTGACAGCCAGCATTTCGATCAGGATGCGGGCGACGTTGTTTTCGGGCTGCTGTTCGGTCAGGCCCAGAGAGTTGACCTGCACACCATAGCGAAAACGGCGGTGGCGTTCGTCGGTGATGCCATAGCGGGTCTGGCACAGGTCATCCCACATTTCGACAAAGGCGCGCATCTTGCACAGTTCGGTGACAAAGCGGATGCCGGCGTTGACGAAGAAAGAGATGCGGCCGACCATCGCTGGGAAATCCTCAGGGGCCACTTTGGCGCGTAGGTCATCCAGCACGGCGATGGCGGTGGCCAGCGCATAGGCCAGTTCCTGTTCCGGCGTCGCACCCGCCTCTTGCAGGTGGTAGGAACACACGTTCATCGGATTCCACTTTGGCAGGGCCTTGGCGGTGTAGGCGGCAACATCGGTTATCATGCGAAGTGAGGGCGCCGGGGGGCAGATATAGGTGCCGCGCGACAGGTATTCCTTGATGATATCGTTCTGCACGGTGCCCTGCAGGGTGGCAATATCAGCGCCTTGCTCTTCAGCGACCGCCACGTACAGAGCCAAAAGCCAGGGTGCTGTGGCGTTGATCGTCATCGAGGTGTTCATCTGGCTGAGGGGAATGTCAGCGAAAAGCGCGCGGATGTCGCCCAGGTGGCCAATGGGCACGCCGACTTTGCCGACCTCGCCACGCGACAGGATGTGGTCGCTGTCATAGCCGGTCTGGGTGGGCAGATCGAAGGCGACCGACAGGCCGGTTTGCCCTTTCGCAAGGTTGCCGCGATACAGCGCGTTAGAGGCCGCAGCGGTCGAATGGCCCGCATAGGTGCGAAACAGCCAGGGTTGGTCTTTTTGCGGGGGTATCGGCGTCTGCATGGCGGCCTCTTGAGTCGGCTTCGCAATTTTATTGCGGATGTAGGTGAGTAACAGCAAGTTTCGGCAAGTGTCAATTCGCTGCACTGCGGCGCGGGCTGGATTTGCGCGAGAGTGTACGGCGTGGCATGGTGCCGGAATGACGCAAGACATCCCGATTCCGCTGTGGTTGCTGATCCTGATTTTGGCCTTTGCGGTGACCTCTTTCGCGTCAAACTTTCTGTTTCCGTCGGTGCGCTGGTTCTTTCGACGCCGGATGGAGCGGTGGGTGGCGCGGCTGAACGAAAAGCTGGACCGCCCGATCGACATTTTCAAGCTGGCAAAGCGGCAGGACCGGATTGCACGGCTGGCCTATGACCCACAGGTGCTGGCTGCGGTGACCGAACATGCGCAGACCATGGGAATTCCAGCCTCTGTCGCGTTTCAGGAGGCGCGCAGTTATGCGCGTGAAATTGTGCCGGGGTTTTCTACCACGCTGTATTTCGGCGTCACGATCACCTTGGCCAAGTGGCTGACACGGCAGTTGTACAGGGTGCGGTTCGGGCGGATTGAAGTGGCATTGCGCGGGATTGATCCGGGGTCAACTGTGGTGTTCGTGATGAACCACCGGTCAAACATGGATTATGTGCTGGTGACATGGCTGGTGTCCAACCGCGCCTCTATTTCATACGCGGTGGGGGAATGGGCGCGGGTCTGGCCATTTTCGCGTTTCATCCGGGCGTTGGGGGCCTATTTCATCCGGAGGGGGTCCAGAAATCCGCTCTATCGCAAAGTGCTGGCGCGTTACGTGCAGATGACGACCGCCGAGGGCAACACGCAGGCGATTTTTCCCGAAGGCGGGTTAAGTCTCGATGGCCGGGTCGGCGCGGCGAAACTGGGGCTTTTGTCTTACATACTTGCGGGATTTGACCCTCTGGGCCGCGACGTGGTTTTTGTGCCGGTCGGGCTGGCTTATGACCGCGTGCTGGAGGATCAGGTTCTGGTCGCTGCGGCCGAAAGCGGGACGCGCAAGTTTCGCGTCAACCCGTTTTGGGTGCTGTGGCACGGCGTCCTTGCCGTTGGAAGGCTGGCAACCGGGCGCTTCAGGGGGTTTGGTACGGCGGCTGCTGCCTTTGGTGCGCCGATTTCGCTGCGCAGCTATCTGGCAGAGGTTCCGGACGGATCGCCCGAAACCTTGGCCTTTCGAGTGATGGCGGCGATTGAACGGGTGGTGCCTGTGGTTCCGGTTTGCCTTGTGGCGGCGGCCCTGACAGAGCGGCCGGTCGGGCGTGCGGCCCTGATTGCGCAGGCAGATATCATGGCAAAAGCCTTGGCCGGTCTGGGCGCCGAGTTGAAACTTGCCCCGCAAGGCATTGAAGCGACGGTGGAAGAAGGTCTTGCCGCCCTGATCGCGCGGGGAATTGTGACGACTGATCTGCAGCCCGTCGCTGCGCAGCGAAGACTTTTGCTGTTCTACGCCGCTTCTGTGCAACAGAGGCTGAAGCTTTAGTGCGTCCGGCACACCACAAGTGTTGATTCTGCAAAATGAAGCCCTAAGCCTAAGCGGACCGGCAAGTGGTCGGCAAAAAAAGGCGAGGGACACCAAAGAAATGAAACTGAGAACAGCATTGCTTTTCGGTCTGAGCGGTCTGGCTTTGGCTGGCTGCGTTGAAGACGCCAGTTCCGGCAGTTCTGCCAACCGGCATGTGACCATCATCAACAACACGAATGTGTCGATGCGGGAATTTTACGGGTCTAACGCCGGTGTCGACAACTGGCAGGAAGACATTCTTGGCACCAGCGTTCTTCCGGCCGGGTCGTCGGTTGACATCAACTTTGACGATGGTTCGGGCTATTGCACCTTTGACTTCAAGGCTGTGTTCGTTGACGGCTCTTCCTTGGTCGACAACAGTGTCAATGTTTGCACGACGTCGTCGGTGGAGTTCCACTAGAACTTCGCCGCAACGCGGCAGACATAAAATTACAAAATTGCGCGCTTTATGATTGCAATATTGCGCGCAACTTTATATCTCAGGGGCGATCCGGCTGCGATTCTGCAGCGCGGCATTTCTCTGGGAGGCCAGCATGGCACTCGACGCAAATAAGCCGACCTATGACGCGCCGGTGAAAGATCTGTATGCCTTGGGCGAGATGCCGCCGCTGGGCCATGTGCCAGCCCAGATGTACGCTTGGGCGATCCGGCGCGAACGGCACGGCGACCCGGACACGGCGATGCTGGTTGAAGTGGTCGAAACCCCCGCGATTGACAGCAATGAAGTGCTGGTTCTGGTGATGGCGGCGGGCGTCAACTACAACGGCGTGTGGGCCGCTTTGGGCACCCCGATCAGCCCGTTCGACAGCCACGGTGAGGCGTTTCACATCGCGGGGTCTGATGCGTCCGGCATCGTCTGGAAGGTGGGCGACAAGGTCAAGCGCTGGAAGGTCGGGGACGAGGTTGTCATTCACTGCAATCAGGACGACGGCGACGACGAAGAATGCAACGGCGGCGATCCGATGTTTTCGCCAACCCAGCGCATCTGGGGCTATGAGACGCCGGACGGATCCTTTGCGCAGTTCACCCGGGTGCAGGCCCAGCAGTTGATGCGCAGGCCGGCGCACCAATCGTGGGAGGAAAGTGCCTGCTACACGCTGACCCTTGCCACCGCCTACCGGATGCTGTTCGGCCACAAGCCGCATGAACTGCGCCCGGGTCAGAACGTGCTGGTCTGGGGCGCGTCGGGTGGTCTGGGGTCCTATGCGATCCAGTTGATCAACACCGCAGGCGGCAATGCGATCGGCGTGATCAGCGACGAGGACAAGCGCGAATTTGTCATGGGGCTGGGGGCCAAGGGCGTCATCAACCGCAAGGATTTCAAGTGCTGGGGCCAGATGCCGACGGTGAACACCCCGGAATACAAGGAATGGTTCAACGAGGTGCGCAAATTCGGCAAGGCGATCTGGGAGATCACCGGCAAGGGCAACAACGTTGACATCGTTTTTGAACACCCGGGCGAGTCGACCTTTCCCGTCTCGGTCTTTCTGGTCAAGCGTGGCGGGATGGTGGTGATCTGTGCGGGAACCACCGGCTACAACCTGACGCTGGATGCGCGCTATCTTTGGATGCACCAAAAGCGGGTGCAGGGCAGCCATTTTGCCAACCTGAAACAGGCGAGTGCGGCCAACCAGTTGATGATTGAACGTCGGCTTGATCCCTGCCTGTCAGAGGTGTTCCCGTGGGCGGAAATCCCCTCTGCCCACATGAAAATGCTGAAAAACGTCCACAAACCGGGCAATATGGCGGTTCTGGTGCAAGCCCCCCGCACCGGCCTGCGCACCTTTGAAGATACGCTTGAGGCCAGCCGCGACCGCTAGACGTTTCCGGTTGGCGAACAGTGTGTTGCGCGATCATCGGGTTATTTCACCCTGAACGGGAGGTTAGATTAAAGGGAGCATTTGATTTGAATGCGACCTTTCGCGGAGCGCCGATGGGCTACGACTGGATTTTCGACGTTCTGGCGGATTTGAAATCTTTCGCTGAGGCAAACAACATGCCCGCGCTGGCCGCCAAAGCGGATGAGGCGCTGAAGGTTGCCAAGGACGAAATTGCGGGCCTGACAGAACCGCCAGTCAATGTGCCGCCGCGCCGGAGTGAGCCTACGCACTGATTGGCGGCCTTCTTACTGCCCCCTGATACCAAGGTCGCGTCATGCTTGCGACTGGGTTGCAACCACTGGTCCTTGGGGCTTGGCTGCCCTATGGTCGCATCATGTTGAATGTTCCCGCACTGACCTTTTCTGACGATCAGGCCGAGGCCTATGACCGGGTCGCGGCCGATCTGTTGGCGATGGGCGTCGATCTGGGCGAGGGGATCATGTCGCCGCAGGTCGAGGGCAAGGGATCGGTTCTGGCGGTGTTGGGCAAGGCGGGCTCTGGCAAGACCATGCTCTTGGCCAGCCTGTACCGGGCGTTGCGTGCGGCTGGGGTTGAAATCATCTCTGGCGACTATGAAGGGCGGCGCCGCAAGGAACGCCGGACTTTGGCGGTTCTGGCACCAACCAACAAGGCGGCGTCGGTTCTGCGGCTGCGCGGCGTGCCCGCGACCACGATCCACCGGATTTTGTACACGCCAGTTTATGACCCGCAATACGAAAAGATTGCGGAATGGCTGGCGGGTCAGGGACCGCGCCCTTCGGTCGAGGGGTTGACCGAACTGGCGCTGGACCGCGCCTATGCGTTTTACCAGACAGTGCCCTCTATCCCCGGGGCTTTGGCTGCGGCGGGTTTGCGGGGCAGCGATTTCATCAAGGGCTGGAAACGGCGTGAAGAACCGCTGGATGTGGGCTTTGTCGACGAAAGCTCGATGCTTGATGAACGTCAACTGGCGGACCTGCGTGAGATTTTTCCGACGCTTGTGCTGTTTGGCGACCCTGCGCAGTTGGCACCTGTGGGGCAATCCGGTGAGATGGTGTTCGACAAGCTGGGTGACAGTCGCAAGATGGTGCTAAGCCGCATCCACCGGCAGGCGCAGGACAATCCGATATTGGACCTGGCCCACGCGCTTGGCGATACAGCGCTGCGGTTTGAGGATTTTGAAGCCATGGTGCAGGACGCTGCACGGCGCGATGAGCGGGTGCAATGGGCTGAACGGGTGTCGTCTGATCTGATGGCGCGCAGCCCGGTGCTGGTCTGGCGCAATGTCACGCGGATCAAGTTGATTCAGGCGTTTCGCGCCGCGCATGGTGCGCCCGAAGACATGTTGTTGCCCGGAGAGCCGCTGATCTGCGACGGGATCGAACTGCCGCTGAAGCACCGCAAGAAGCGCATCGACCTTGAGGCGCGTGGTCTGATCAAGGGCGCTCAGGTCATCTATCTGGGGCCGGGCAAGAAAGAGGGCTTTGCACGGCTGCATGTGGTTGGGGCGGAAGACCCGCAGGTTTCGGCTGCCTGTATCATCAAGATCGAAAAGCCGGGTGAAGAGGAGCCGTTCATCCCCTCGGCTGCGACGATGGGGGCAGCATTTCTGCATGGTGCTGCGGTGACGATCCACAAGGCGCAGGGCAGTCAATGGGAAGATGTGCAGGTCTTTGCCCCGGACCTGTGGGCGGCAGCACAAGCCGGACGGACCGAGGCCGGGTTGCCGTTGTGGAAACGGCTGGCCTATGTGGCGATCACGCGGGCCGAAAAGCGGCTGCATTGGGTGGTGCGCAACCGGCTCGCTTTGCCAAAGGTGCCGTTGGGCGTGGCCGATCTGGTGACACGCGCCGTGCCTTTGACACTGGAGGGGCTGGAAGCGGAAGACAGCGTCGGCTAGGCTTGGCCCAGCAAGGAGAATGCCATGATCGCTGTTTTCGTCCAGTTTCGCTGCACCCCCGGTCGCACCTATGCCGTGGCAACCGCGATCTATGACCGCGAAGTGGTCAGCGAACTGTATTCGACGAGCGGTGAATATGACCTGATCGCCAAGGTCTACATCCCGGACGGTTCGGATGTCGGTCATTACCTGTCAGAGCGGCTGTTCGACATTCCCGATATTGTGCGGACCTTGACGACGATGACCTTCAAGGCTTTTTGAGATTTGGACAGCCGCCGGGGCCAGCCCCGGACCCCGGATTATTTGAACCAATATGAAAGGGTTAAAGCCAGTCCTCGCGACCGGTGCCGACGGCTTCAGTGACGTTGGCAAAGCCGTCGCGCGCCAGAAGGGTGTCGAGACCTTTGGCGATGTCAGTTATCAGGGACAAGCCGTGATAGACCAGCGCTGTGTAAAGCTGCACGGCAGAGGCCCCGGCGCGGATTTTGGCGTAGGCTTGGTCTGGGGTTGAAATGCCGCCCACACCGATCAGCGGCAGTTTTCCGTCGGTCAGTTTGGACAATTGCGCCAGCACGCGGGTGGATTTTTCAAACAGCGGCGCACCGGACAGGCCGCCGGTTTCTGTGTGGTGCGGCGAGCGCAGGCCGTCGCGTGACAGGGTCGTATTGGTGGCGATGATGCCGGAGAGGCCAGAGGTCAGAGCGACCTCTGCAATCGCGGCAAGGTCGTCTGGTGACAGGTCAGGCGCGATTTTCAGGAAGATCGGGATCGGGCGCGGCAGGGTGGCGCGAACCGCCATCACGCCTGCAAGTAACGCGGCCAAAGCGGCGGGGCCTTGCAGGTCGCGCAGTTTTTCGGTGTTGGGGGAGGACACGTTCACCGTGGCGAAATCGACATGTGGGCCGCACAGGGCAAGAACTTGCCCGAAGTCAGCGGCGCGGTCAGCCGAGGTCTTGTTGGCACCAATGTTGAGGCCGACCGGGATAGTCGTGCGCGTTCGGGCGGCAAGTCGCGCGGCGATTGCCATTGCCCCATCATTGTTAAAGCCAAAGCGGTTGATGGCGGCGTGATCTTCGGTGAGGCGAAACAGGCGCGGTTTGGCATTGCCGGGTTGGGGCAAGGGGGTGGCGGCACCAACTTCGATGAAGCCGAAACCTGCGCGCGACAGGGGGGCCACGGCGGTGGCGTTTTTGTCATAGCCTGCGGCTAGACCAATCGGGTTCAGCAGGTCCATCCCTGCGAGGGTGGTTTTCAGGCGAGCGCTGGTGACCGGGCCGGGCAACGGCACAAGCCCTGACCGAAGGGCGGTCACCGACAGGCCGTGGGCGGTTTCCGGGTCAATGCGGTGCAGAAGGGCCAGAGCCAAACGTTCAACCCCGGTCAAAATATGCCCTCGGGGAATATGTGGCCGGTGGCGCCGAGGGGCAGGCTTTTGTCCCACAGGATGTCGGCGGACACCAAAGGGCGGTACAGGTGAGGAAACAGCGCGCCACCATGCGACGGCTCCCACTTCAAAGTGGGGCCGAGTTTGTCAGCTTCCAGCGCCAGAAGAACAAGGTCACTTTCGGCTGCGAAGTGACGCGCCACGGTTTCGGCCACCTGAGCTGCGGTCGAAAAGTGGATATAGCCGTCCTGAATGTCGATCGGTGCGCCCATGGTTTCGCCTGCGTCGCGAAAGGCAGTCCATTCAGGGCGGCGCAAGATTTTGTAGATCAACATGGGGCTGGCCTTTGGCAGGGTCTGTGGCGTGATGCCTGATGACTGCGTCCCGGTCAACCAAAGGTCATCGGTTTGTTACACGCCGGGGCCAGCTTTGCGGCTGGTGGTTTGACAGACTCGCACGCTTGGGCGCACAGTGGCCCCACAACCAGAACGGGAGAGACGCATGAAGGTTCGCAGCTTTGTTGCCGGGGCACTTTGCGCCCTGATCGCCGGTCCTGCGGTGGCTGACCCGGTCAAGATCACGCTTTTGGGCGTGGGCGACGTTTACAATTTCGCAGGCGACGGCAAGCAAGGTGGGATGGCCCGCCTGAACGCTGTGGCTTTGGCAGAACGGGCGGCCAACCCCAACACGCTGTATCTGTTTGACGGCGATTTGCTGTCGCCTTCCCTTTTGTCGGGCTTTGACAAGGGGCAGAACATGATCGAACTGACCAATGTCGTGCCGTTTGATCTGGCAGTACCGGGCAACCACGAGTTCGACTTTGGGCCGCAGAATTTTTACGACAAGATGAAGGTGTCGAAATACCCGTGGGCTGCGATCAACATCACCAACAAGGATGGCTCTGCCGTGGCGGGTCTGGGCGTTGTAATGGTCAAGGAGGTGGCTGGCATCAAGATTGCGCTGATCCCGGTGGCGCAGGACACCTCGCCCGAAGCTTCCAATACCGGCGATCTGGTGTTCACCTCTTCGGTTGAAAGCGGGATTGCGGCGGCCAAAAAGGCGCGGGCGGACGGCGCTGATCTGGTGGTGGGCGTCGTGCAGACCGACATCTACAATGACCTGAAGCTGATACATTCCAAGGCGTTCGATGTGGTGCTTTCGGGCGATGACCATTCGTATGGCACGTCTTACGACGGGATCACGGCCTATGTTGAAACCTCGATTGACGCGCGAATGCTGGCACCGTTGGACCTGATGGTCACTGTCAGCGAAAAGGACGGCAAGCGGGTGGTCAAGTGGTATCCGGCCTTCCGGTTCATCGACACAACGGATGTGACGCCTGACCCGGACACGCAAGCCAAGGTCGATGCGTATCAGAAAGGTCTGGATACGTCGCTGAATGTGGTGATCGGCAAGACCGAGACGCCGCTGGACAGCCGCCGCAACGTGGTGCGGGGGGAAGAGTCCACGATGGGCGACCTGATCGCCGATGCGATGCGTGAAGGGTCTGGCGCGGATGTGGCGATCATGAACGGCGGCGGTATCCGGGCTGACCGGACCTATGACGCAGGGACCAGCCTGACGCGCCGCGATATCCTGACAGAACTGCCGTTTGGCAACACACTGGTCGTGACCGAAATCCCGGGCAGCCAACTGCTGGCAGCCCTGGAGAATGGCGTTGGCCAGGCCGAAAAGGGCGCAGGCCGGTTCCCGCAAGTCTCTGGCCTGACGCTGGTTTATGACCCCAAGGCCGAGCCTGGCAGCCGGGTGTCTGAGGTGATGGTGGCGGGAGCAGCCCTTGACCCCGACAAGCTGTATAAGGTTGCGGTCAACGATTACATGCTGGGCGGCGGCGACGGATATACAGCGCTGGGCGGTGGCAAGATGATCTACGACACCGGCGCGGGCGCTTTGGTGGCCAACGTCGTGATGAGCTATGTGGAAAAGGCGGGTTCGGTCAAACCTGTGGTTGAGGGGCGGATCAAGACGCTTGGTCAGTGAAAGTAGGGTGGGCTGCGGAGGACGTCGGTTGGGGCTGCAGGGCTAACGGACCTCAGCTTACGGGCCTTAGCCTGAGGGACCTCTGCTGACAGGTGGGCGCCTTAGGGCACTCATGGCCAGATTGTAGGCCTGCGGCTATGTCCAGAGGCCCACAGGTTTGACGGTTGCAGGTCTTACGCTCGCTTCTTGCAGGCCCATTCGGCTTTCGGCCCCTATCCGTCATGTCCCCGATCTTAGGCGAGAATCAGGCCGATATCGGCGGCTTTCAGGTTGGTTGCCCCCAGCACATGCGCGATGGTTTGCCCGTTCAGCATGATTGCGGTACCGGAACCGTCTTTCATCAGGGCGGTTGTCAGGGTGCTATCCTCTGGCTTGATGTCGGTCAGACCTTCATCAGCGTGGTGGTTGGTAAACTCCACAAAAAGCTTGTCCTGCTTGGGGTTATAGTCGGTGATCTGCGCCGGATGGCCGTGATCCACATCCCAACTGACGTGAAATTCGTCGTGGCCCCGACCGCCGGTGGCAACATCGTCGCTGCCCAACAGAAGTTTGTCGTTGCCAAGGCCGCCGTACAGGTGGTCGGCCTGATGATCCTCTATCACGAAAGAGGTGTCATCGGGGTCATGCTGCACCACAAAGCCGTGCAGGGTGTCGTCGCCACGGTCACCGAACAGCGTGTCTTTGCCGTCGTCAAAAGCGATCAGGTTGTCATTGCCCATCTTGCCATGCAAAACGTCGTCGCCACCGTTCCCCGCCATCAGGTCGGCATGGTCTGACCCTTGCAGGGTGTCGTTGCCTTCGCCGCCAAACACCTTGCCAAGCGGGGCGGGTGCGGATTTGTCGGGCGCGGCGGACGTATCTTGCGTGTCGGTATCGGTCTTTTCGGCGGCATGGCTGTCGGCCTGCGCATGGTGCGCAACGGGCATGGCGTGATCTTCGCCCAAGGTGTCATGCGAAGTGGTATCGTGCTGTGCCCCGTTGCCATGTTCGTCAAGCAAGGAACCGTGGGCTAACGGGTGGGGTGCCTCGTCCTCATCCGAATGCGGTTCGTCGGAAGGATGATGGTCGCCATGGTCCATCAAAGCAGTGGCGGCAAACCCCAGGCCTGCCATCATCAATAGCCCCAACACAGCAATTCTCCCACCAGTACACCCAATTGGCAAGGTTACGCGGTGGTTCTTTACAGAGCCCTAATTGGCACCACAGATTTTCGAAGCCATATGAACCAGAACCGAAATGATTTATTAAAATATGCGGGAAGCGCGTGGAATTTCCTGTGCGGTTTTCGGTGAAACATCTTTCCAGACCTGCTGCAGCTTTTCGTAACTTTCACCGTCGCGTTTGTAGACATGATTGATCCGGGCCCTGATCGTAGAATCCACGACCTGATCTTTCATGCTTTTCGAATTGGTCGTATATCGTTCAAGGTTGCCAAGAATTATACCAATATCCGGAACGAGTCCGGACAACAGCAGCGACAGGCTTTCATCCAGACCGTTCAGCATCATAACCTTCATGTCAAAGGCGCGGATGGTTTCCATGCGGAAATGCTGCGGTGTCCAATGCGGATCGCGGCCAATTTCGTTGGGGCCGGACAGATTGGCCTCGATCCAGTCAATCAGGATGTGGCAATTTTGCCGATGCTCTTGCGGGGTGGCGGCATCGACGTTCAGGCCGTGACTTTCGCGCAGAACGGCGCGCAGGGGCACGAACTTGCGGTAACCCTCACCGATGACCTTGTCAAAATAGAGTGACAAAAACCGGTCAACCGGGTCGCGCAGCACAACAAAACAGTGCTCTTCGGCGCGGACATCATCGACGGTCAGGTTGAACTGGGCCACGCGGGCAAACTCGCGGGTGCGTTCATGGATGCGCGGCGGGTTGGCATAGGCGGCACCGTGGTCCAGCGTCCACAGCAGGTTCTTGACGAACGTGCAGCCGCACTTTGGGATGACAAGGTAGCGGATCGGCAAGGCCTTGCACGAAAGCAGGCTTTCCATACGCGGCTGTTGTCGGGCCATCGGTCACGTCTCCGTCGTTCTTTTTATGCCTTACAAGGTGGCAAGCGTCTGGGCAAGGCGATCAGCCTTTGTCGCGATTTTGCCAGTAGCGCGCAATGTCGGCCTGATACAGGTGCAGTCCGTGGTCCAGCGCCTGTGCCAGCCTTGGGTCCTGCCGCAGACTGGCCATCAGTTTGGTGACCGGGTCGCCGTAGCGCAGAATGGTATCGTCCAGAAACGTGCCACCAGACATGCGGCGAAAGTAGTCGTCGTCGTGCCGGTCGTTGACCTTGGCTTGCGGTGCGGCTCCGCGCCCGCGCGCACGCCTTAAATCAAAGGAATCCGCGGTGCGGGTGGCATAATGGTTGATTTGCGCCATCCGAAAGGTTCCGACTTCGGGTTTCACGTGACGAAAGGCCCCAAACGTCACCGCGTCGGCTGCAACATCCGTGATCCGCAGGCCCCCGGCAAACGCCAACCGCACTGTGCCGGTGCCCTTTCGCTTGTAGGGATGGTGATTGCTGAGGTGTTTCCAGGTTCCCGGTTTCCGGATCAGGCTCTTGACCACTCCATTCCCCGACAGGGTCCGCAGCCGGTGCACGAACCGCGTTGACGAGGGTTCATCGACCCAGCGCTGATGGCCGTCTGACCCGAACCACGCCCAATTGATCAGCACCAGATCGACGCCGTCAGATTGGCTGTTGATCAGATCGGAAAGTTGCCCCGCGCCAAGGTGGATGTTCAAGAATTCATCCGCATCAAGCACCATCAGCCATTCCGCACGGTTGACCGGCAGTTGACGCCGGATTTCCGCGTAGGCAAAAGCCTGAGGCGAGGTGTCTTCCGGCGGCGCGCACGGCACGTGTCGCACCACACCCATGGCATCCAGCGCATCAAGGATTTCGGCGGTGCCATCCGTGCAGTCGTTTGAGGCGATGACGATCTCGTCAAAGCCTACCACCTTGTGATGGGCGACAAATTCCAGAACGAACGGGGCCTCGTTGCGAAAGCTTGAGAGCAGGACTTTCTTTCCGTCCCATGAAGCCTTGGCGTTCAAAGCATCTCTCCGTCTGCGTGGGGCAAGAGTAGCAGGAGTTTTCCGGCACGCAAGGTTCGATGCCTGTGCAGGGGGGCGGTCGGGAGCAGGTCAGGTTTGACATGGCCGGGCGCGGTGGCAGCGGTCCGGAATGGGCTGATTGCAAAGCCTGCCTTGGTCGCCCGCCTCAACCCCAAACCCTTACTTTGGTTGGCAGGGCAAGCCGCGCTGCCTTGGATAAACTGAACGCTTCATTTGAAATCACGATGATTAGTATTTGCCGCCAAGTTTCATCAGAGGCCCGGCCCCTGCCACATTTGCGACACCACAAGCCCGGCGCATCCCCTCAGATTAGGCCTTGCAAAGACCCGAATACCTGAGGCTGTCATGATCATAAATGAAACGGTAACTGTCGCTCCTCTGGCCGCAAAAGGCAGCGTAATCACCGCTGCTGATTTCGGAATCAATATCGTGCTGGGTTATGAAAGATTCGGAACCCATCCATGGGAAAAATTTGACGAAATCCAGTCAGCGGTTGGATCGACGGCAGTGCGCTTTCCCGGTGGGGCAGAGGCAGAGCGTTTGTTTGACTATGCCAATCCCAATGCGACATCGGCGGTCGCCTCTGATGGAAGTATCCGGCAGTTGATCACGACGGATTCGTTTCTGACCTATTGCAAAGTCAACACCTACAAGGCGACGCTTGATTTGCCGGTGGCGCACTTGATGAACGATGCCAAATACGGGTCGCGGGATTTCGATACGACCAAGACCGATGAGGTGCGCGCCTATATCGCCCATGCGCTTCAGGTTGCAGGGCCGCAGGGCATTGCCACGTTCGAACTGGGCAATGAATACGAATCCTACATGACCAGCACGGAATACGGCAAGGTTGGCAGCGCGTTGGCCCTGATCACGCATCAGGAAATCGAAAAGTACTATGCAGCCCACCCGACCGATGCAGGCTTCAAGCCGGTGGTTGCCGTGCAGGTCTGGGGCCAAAGCGTCGGCGGAAGCCTGTCGCTTGCCGATCTTTCAGCGCGCAACCATTCGGTGATGGCAGAGTTCAACACCGCTGAATTGGCGTCGGTCACCGGGGTGACCAGCCACTTTTACTACAATGAAGGTGCCAACGCCGGAAAACCCAACTTTCACGTCTATTCCAACATCGAGAATTCGGTCGGCTACAGCCTTGATCTGATGAAGCAGTGGTCCTCGGCCAGGGGCGTCGATCTGCCGATGGTCATATCAGAGTGGAACCTGAACCTGAACGATTCCAAGAATTACGGACTGCAGCAGGTCCCGATCATCCTTGAACTTTTCAGTTCGTTCGTAGGCGGCGGCGTCGATCAGATGGATTTCTGGTCCACGATGTACCACGCCACTAGTCTGGGCAACTACCGGGGAGAGTTGCAGACCGCAGGCAGCCTGTTCCAGATCATGACGCATGATCTGATCGGCATGAAGGTGACAGACGTTCCGATTTCGTCGCCCAACTGCGACATCCACGCGTTTTCGGGCGCTGGCAAGTCGATGATGTTCATCTCGTCGATGACTGACAACGCGATGAACCTGAAGATGGACCTTAGCAAATACCTTGAGGGCTATTCGCTATCATCCGCCCGCATCATGCAGGTTGATCTGACCAAGGCGGACGGTGTTTACAAAAGCATGACCGGACTTGCCCCGTGGGAAGAACCGGATGCGCCGGTCAAGCTGACCTCTCAGGTCATAGCATCGCTGCTGTCGGGAGGTTTGTATTCGACGGCGCTGGGCGCACACGAGACGTTGGTTCTGGAGTTTGTGCAGAATCCCGTCGCTCCGCCGACCGTTACCCGGATGGGCAGCGCGCTGTCTGACACGATCAACGGTTTTGACTCGGCTGACCGGATCGACGCGCTGGGCTCGTCCGACAAGGTCATGGGGTTTGGCGGCAATGACAGTCTGTACGGCGGCACCGGCAATGACAGCGTCTGGGGCGGCGACGGAAGTGATCGCATCTGGGGCGGCACCGGCAACGACCAGCTTTTCGGTGACGTCGGGAATGACACGATCGAAGGCGGGCTGGGGCTGGACAAGATCCATGGTGGTGCGGGCGACGACTATCTGGCAGGGGGTGACAATTCGGACTGTCTTTGGGGTGAGGCCGGTGCTGATGGCTTCATCTTCCGGGCTGGCGAAAAGGGGGTCGATACCATCGTCGATTTCTCGTCTGCCGAGGGTGATTTTCTGGTCTATGACGGCGGGGCTATCAGCCGTGCCAACTTTCAGGTTGAGGTGCGTGCCGTGGCAGGTGTGGGCACCAGCGCTGCCGATATCCTGATCCACTACGGCGTGGGTGGGCCTGTGATCTGGACCTTGCAGGACGATGGCGGGCTGACATCATTGAAGCTTCTGGATGCCAGCACGGGAAACCTTCTGACGCTGATCTGATACCGGATTTTGCGGCGCTTTGAACGCGGGGAGGGCAAACTGGCCCTCCCCGCTTTTTTCTTTACACAGATGCGCATCTGGCTTATCCGGTTCCGCATGATCACGCGCTGCACCACGTTCCAGTTGCCCCGACGCCGACGCCTGACTGCGTAAGCGCCCGATCTGCCGTGGCTGATGGCCACACCTCTGCAATCCTTCAAAACCCCAACTTTCCAAAGATTTCGGTCTTGCAAAGATCGTTCGTCCAAAGATCGTTGACCTTTGCGCCCGTCTTTGGCACCCCTTGGGCTTATCTGATAGGACCTGACCCATGATCACCGCTGTCCTGCCGACCTACAACCGCGCCCCCATGGCTTTCGTCTCGGGCGAAGGCTCTTGGCTTACCGCCGAGGATGGCAAACGCTACCTCGACCTCGGCGCCGGGATTGCGGTGAACGTTCTGGGCCATGCCAACCCGGACCTGATTGCCGCCCTGACCGAACAGGCGAACAAGTTGTGGCATGTGTCGAACCTGTACCGCATCCCCGAACAGGAAAAGCTGGCAGAGGCGCTGGTGGCCAAGACCTTTGCCGATACGGTGTTCTTCACAAATTCGGGCACAGAGGCTGCCGAACTGTCGATCAAGATGGCCCGCAAATATCACTACGACAAAGGCCAGCCCGAACGGATAGAAATCCTGACGTTTGAGGGCGCCTTTCATGGACGTTCAACCGGTGCCATCGCGGCGGCCGGATCGGAAAAGATGGTCAAGGGCTTTGGCCCGTTGATGCCCGGCTTTCGCCAGTTGAAATGGGGCGACCATGATGCCCTGCGCGCGGCCATCACCAACCAGACCTGTGCTGTGATGATCGAACCAGTGCAGGGCGAGGGCGGCATTCGCATCGTCCCCGATCAGTGCCTGAAAGGCCTGCGCGATCTGTGCGACAGCACCGGCACGCTGTTGATCTTTGACGAGGTGCAATGTGGCATGGGCCGCTCTGGCAAGTTGTTTGCCCATGAATGGTCCGGCATAGCGCCCGATATCATGATGGTTGCCAAAGGCATTGGCGGCGGCTTTCCGTTGGGCGCTGTGCTGGCCACCGAAAACGCCGCGTCCGGCATGGTGGCGGGCACCCACGGGTCCACCTATGGCGGCAACCCGTTGGCCTGTGCCGTGGGGGCGAAAGTGATGGAGATCGTTTCCGATGACGCCTTTCTGGCAGAGGTCAACCGCAAGGCCGCCCTGTTCCGCCAGGGCCTTGAAAGCCTGGTCGCCGCCCACCCCGCCGTCTTCGAGGCGGTCAGGGGTGAGGGGCTGATTCTTGGCCTGAAATGCAAAGCAACCAACACCGACATCGTCAAGGCGGGCTATGCGGTTGGCCTGCTGACCGTTCCCGCCGCCGACAACGTGATCCGCCTGCTGCCAGCGCTGAACATCCCCGACGCTGACATCGCCACAGCGCTGAAGCTGCTTGACCTTGCGGCCAGCAGCATCAAGGCCGCCTGACATGATCGCCGCAATGGAACACCAGCACCGCAGCCGCCGACGAGTCTAGGGGCCTGATTTCATTTTTTTCCCAAATATGCCGCAGGGGTCCGGGGGCGCGAAGCCCCCGGCGGCCTGCCAGAAAGCCTGATGCTTTCCAGAAAGCCCGACATGAAACATTTTCTAGACCTGCACAAAACTGACGCCGCCGACCTGCGGCACATGATCGACAAGGCCCGCACCATGAAAACCGCGCGCCATGATCGCCCCAAGGGCGCTGCCGATGACGAACAGCCGCTGGCGGGCCGCATGGTCGCGTTGATCTTCGAAAAACCCTCAACCCGCACCCGGGTCTCGTTTGACGTCGGCGTGCGACAGATGGGCGGCCAGACCATGGTGCTGTCCGGCAAGGAGATGCAAGTGGGCCACGGCGAGACGATTGCCGATACCGCCCGCGTCCTGTCGCGCTATGTCGACCTGATCATGATCCGCACCTTTGAAGAGCAGACCCTGCTGGAGATGGCCGAACACGCCACGGTTCCGGTGATCAACGGACTGACCAACCGCACCCATCCCTGCCAGATCATGGCGGATGTGATGACCTATGAAGAACACCGCGGTCCCATCGCCGGGCGTAAAGTGGTGTGGGCGGGTGATGGCAACAACGTCTGCGCCAGCTTTATCCATGCGGCGGGTCAGTTCGGGTTTGACATGACCTTTACGGGACCAGAGACTTTGGACCCTGAACAAAAGTTCATCGACTTTGCCCGGGCTCGTGGCTCTGATATCAAGATTGAACGTGACCCGGCTCGTGCGATGGCGGGGGCTGATCTGGTGGTGACGGACACGTGGGTGTCGATGCACGACCCCGAATCCGCCAAGGAACGTCGGCATAACCAACTGCGCGGCTATCAAATCAACGAGGCGTTGATGGCCCAAGCCAAACCCGACGCCCTGTTCATGCATTGCCTGCCCGCCCACCGCAATGACGAGGCGACAAGTGCTGTGATGGACGGCCCGCATTCTGTGATCTTTGATGAGGCCGAAAACCGCCTGCATGCGCAAAAAGCCATCATGCGCTGGTGTCTGGGTGTTTGACGCCCACCGCTAAAGCGGGTCCGCGATGCGGGCCGGCTCCCGCGCCGCGCTATTTAAGGTCGGTTGAAAATGGGGTGCCAATGCGTCGGGTGAACGGCCCTGCCGGGCTGTTTTGCTTGGTTTAATCACTGAACAGCGTTTTGCGACACGGGCACAAAGTGACGTTGGCGATGTACCTGCGTTCCGGTGGCGTCCCTAATGCCACCTGAAACTTTTGCAATCCGTTCCGACCTGACCGTTATCCCAAACATCGGCCTTGCTGTTGCCCGCCCGTCCGCTAGACATACGCAACCCGAACAGGAGAATACCATGCTGACCCCAGTCCCCGGCTTTGTTCATTCGCTGACCGCCCTGTCAAATATCCTCGACAAGGCCGAAGCCTATGCTGAAGCCAAGAAGATGAAACCCGATGTCATTCCGCAACTGCGGATGATCGCCGACATGCTGCCGTTCTGGCGCCAGATCACCATTGCCTGCGACCATGCCAAGGGGGCACCTGCCCGTTTGGCCGGGGTTGACGTGCCCTCGTTTGCCGACACCGAAACCACCGTGGCAGAGTTGAAAGAGCGGGTCACCAAGACCATCGCCTTCATCCAGACCATCCCGGACGCCGCCTTTGAAGGGGCCGAAAACCGCTCTATCACCGTCAAAGCCGGCCCGCGTGAGTTGACCTTTCCGGCACCGCAGTACTTGGCAAGCTATGCCATCCCGAACTTCTACTTCCACATGACGACTGCCTATAATATCCTGCGCACCAACGGGGTAGAGATCGGCAAGACTGACTTCCTCGGTGGCTGAAAACAGCGAAAGGGATGGCCATGGAACATACCGCGTTGATCGTGATCGACCTGCAACAGGCGATGCGGGCCGAACGAGATGCCGGTTATCCCTGGGCCAACCCCAACGCGCCTGAAACGGCGGGCCGCCTGCTTGCGGCCTTCCGTGCAGCGGGTCTGCCAGTCGTTCATGTCCATCACAATGGCACTGACCCGGAAGACGGATTTCATCCTGACAATCCCTTGTCAGTCGCAATGCCCGAAGTTGCCCCGACCGACGGGGAGCCTGTTTTCATAAAGATTGGCTCTTCCGGTTTTATCGGCACAGACCTTGAAGCGACGTTGCGGGGGGCTGGAATTCAATCCTTGGTCATTGTTGGCGGAGAAGCCAACATGTGTGTGGAAAGCACCACTCGGATGGCCGGAAATCTGGGTTTCAGGACGAGCGTGGTGGCCGATGCGTTGGTGAACTTTCAGCGCACGCTGCGGGATGGCCGGGTGATGCCGCCGCAGACCGTGCTGGACATGACGCTGGCCAACCTGACCTCGTTTGCGCGCATCGCCGACAGCGCAGAGGTTCTTGCCGAATTGCCCCCGCATCCATGACGCCGCACGATATTGCCGCCCTGTTCACCCGCCCCGACGGGACGTATCATTTTGCACGCTGGGGCCGCCCGATTGTTCCGGTGGTCTTCGGGGTTGATGACAAGACCCTGTCGATCCTGAAAGGCGCAATTGAGGCGGTTGTCACTTTGGCTGGTCACAAGATGGCCGACACCGATGTTGAACTTGGCGCCAACCTGATGATCTTTTTCTTTCGCGACTGGTCGGAATTGCCGCAATTGCCCGGGCTGTACGGCATCGTGCCGGACCTTGGCCCGTTGTGTGACCGGTTGGCAGACCAAAACGCAACCCGCTACCGGTTGTTTCGGTTTGATCCGCAAGGCTCTATCCGGGCGGCCTTTGTGTTTGTGCGGATCGAAGGCGAACTGGCCGATGTTCCTGCCGAATATATTGCCTTGGCCGAGGCCGCGCAGATGATCTGCCTGTGGTCAGAGCAAGCCTTTGCCCAAACCTCGCTGCTGACCCATCAGGGCGGGACCGTCGTTCTGCGGCCCCAGATTGCCAAGGTGATCCGGGCGGCCTATGACCCTGTGCTGCCCGATCACAGCGCGGATCCCGCCCACGCCCTGCGGCTGTTTGGCCGGGTAAATTCTGGGCAGGTTTAGCGAACGATTAACCACTTGGCGCTAGACCTTGGCCAACGCGTATTGGCTTGGGGGCTGTCTTATGCTCGACGATCAAGACTCTGACACCTCGATCATCTTCAGCATCATCAACCGGATGAACGGGTTCTTGTACAGGTGTCGGAATGACAAAGCTTATTCCATGATGTTCATGGTGGGTGATGTGCCCCGCCTGACCGGCTTTCGGGCAGAGGCGTTTACCGGGCCGGAAAGCCGGTCCTATGCTGGCCTGACGCATCCTGACGATCTTGCGGCGGTCTATGCGGCCGTTGACACCGCTTTGGCCGCCAAAACGAACTGGAGCGTGGATTACCGGATCTGCCGTGCTGACGGTACCGCCCTTTGGGTGCACGAAATCGGCGGCGGCGTGTTTGTCGGCGAAGTTCTGCAATATCTTGAAGGGGTGGTGATTGACACCGACCACACCCGCAAGACCGAATTGCACAACGTCGCCATGCTGGAGGCGATTTCAGAAAAAGCCCGGCTGCTGTTGGGCAATACCGTGCCGATTGTCGAAGTTCTGCGCACCTTGCGCATTTTGGCGATCAACGCCCGGCTTGAGGCGGGGCGCGCTGGCCCCAATGGTGCCGCCTTTGGCTTTGTCGCACATGAGGTGTCGCGTCTGGCCGAAGAAACCTCTGTCCTTGCGGAACGGATTGCCACGGTCACAGGTCAGTTGCAGGACTTGCTGAAACAGGGTTGAGCACCTACCTTTGCTGCATGGCCAATGTGCACCACTTCACCTGCCGCGTGTACTACGAGGATACCGACGTCGTCGGCATCGTCTACTACGCCAACTATCTGAAATTCATCGAGCGAGCGCGCAGCGAATGGGTGCGCAGCGTCGGGCTTGACCAATCCCGTATGCGGGCCGAACAGGGCTTGGTTTTTGCTGTGCGCCGGGTCGAGGCGGATTATCTGCGCCCGGCCTTGTTTGAAGACCTTTTGACGGTGGAGACTTCTCTGCATCGCCACACCGGTGCACGTCTGATCCTGAATCAGACGGTCTTGCGTGGGGAAGAGGTGCTTTTTGTTGCGCAGGTTACCTTGGTTTGCCTGACGGCTGCGGGCGCGCCCACCAGAATTCCCGCGGCATTGCTGGCAGCGCTGTAGGCCGCGCGCCCAACCAGCATCCTTGACCATCGCCGGGCCAAAGCCCCCGGTTTTCCAGCGCAAGAATTGTTACTGCGGCGGCAACAATGCGCCGTCTGACGCTGTTGTGTTGGCATTCCCCCTTAAAACCATGTAGAATCACAGCTAACAGGGGCAAAAGACCCCAAGAAAAAGAGCAGGCGTCATGGACCAGACTACACTTGCGGCAGCGCCGGGGATTGATTTCTCCCTGATCGCTCTCTTCTTGCGCGCAACCGTTACGGTGAAAATCGTCATGACGGGGCTGATGCTTATGTCCTTTTGGTCATGGGCGATCATCATTCAAAAACACATCCTGTTCCGCGCCGCCCGGCTTGAGGCTGCGGTGTTCGACAGGGCGTTCTGGTCGGGTGAGCCGTTGGACGAGTTGTTCGAAAAGATCGGCAGCCAGCCGGAAGGACCGTCGGAAAAGATATTCTCGTCGGGCATGCTGGAGTGGCGGCGCAGCCACCGGCAGGATGGCGGGTTGATCGCAGGCGCGCAGGCCCGCATCGACCGGGCCATGGATGTGGCCATCGGCCGGGAATCTGAACGGCTGAACAAGGGGTTAAGCTTTCTGGCCACCACCGGGTCAACCGCGCCCTTCATTGGCCTGTTCGGTACGATCTGGGGCATCAAGCACTCTTTTGAACAGATCGCCATCAGCCAGAACACCAACCTAGCCGTCGTGGCCCCCGGCATTGCTGAGGCGCTGTTGGCGACCGGCATCGGTCTGGTCGCGGCCATTCCGGCGGTTGTGTTCTACAACAAGCTGAACTCTGACAGCGAACGCATCCTTGGCGGCTACGAGGCGTTTGCCGACGAATTTGCCACCATCCTGTCACGCCAGCTGGACGCCTGATCCATGGGGGCCGGGGTCATCAAATCGGGCGGTTCGGGCGGCAGACGCCGCAGGCACCGTGGCCGCGCCGCCGCGATGAGCGAGATCAACGTCACGCCGTTTGTCGATGTGATGCTGGTGTTGCTGATCATCTTCATGGTGGCCGCACCGCTTTTGACAGTCGGGGTTCCGGTCAAGTTGCCCGAAACGGCAGCCAACGCGATGCCGACCGAACAGGAAGAGCCGCTGACG
The DNA here is from genome assembly GCA_038231775.1 of Rhodobacterales bacterium. Classification (GTDB taxonomy): domain Bacteria; phylum Pseudomonadota; class Alphaproteobacteria; order Rhodobacterales; family Rhodobacteraceae; genus Stagnihabitans. Next base: position 64,609 of record JBBRKS010000002.1, read on the forward strand.
ATAACGCTGACCGCCGACGGTCTGGTTCTGGTGCAGAACACCGAAGTGGGCGACGCCGAGCTGATCCCCAAGCTGAAAGCCATCGCGGCGGAACGCAAGTCCGACAAGGTCTTTGTACGGGCCGACGGGGCTGTGGCCTATGAACGCGTGGCGCAGCTGATGGGTGCGCTGAATGCGGGCGGGTTCAACAATATCGGGCTTGTGACCGATCCGGGCGGGCCCAAATTCGGCGGCAGCAACTAGGTCCGTGGCATGAAAAAGGGCCTCACCTTTTCGGGCATCGGGCATCTGGGCCTGATCGTTTGGGCGCTGATTGGCGGCTGGTTCGTCTGGACCACTGACACGCCAGAGGTGCAGGTCGCCCAGGTCTCGCTGATCACGACCGCAGAGTTTGATGCGCTGACCTCGGCGGCACCCAAGGTCACCGACACTGCGCCGACGCCGACACCGCAGCCCGCCACGTCGCAAACGCCCAAGCCCGCCGCAAAGCCAGAGGTGGCAAAGCCTGCACCCGCCAAGCCGCAACCGCCCAAGCCGGAAACCCCCGCACCAGAGGTGCCCAAGCCCGACGCGACCGAGCCATTGCCGACGCCAGAGCCGAAACCGGAGCCTGACCCGACGCCCACGCCCGATGCGACGACCCACGACACCCCGGTTGAGCCGCCGCCAGTCGCGCCGCCTGCCGATATGCCGCAACCGGTTCCGGTGCCGTTGTCGGACCAAAAGCCGGTCCCGCGCCCGGCAACCCGGATCGCATCGACACCGGTGCAACCCACCGACCAGCCCAAAGTGGCGGATGTGCCGACACCGGCCCAGACAGAGGCACCAAAGCCGGACGCAAAGCCTGAGCCCGCTCAGCCACCCGCCGCCCCACCAGAGACTGTGACGGCTGTGACGCCTGACGCCAAACCCACGACCGACACCGCCCCGCAACTGGCCCCCACGACCAGTCCGCGCCCGGTCGCACGGCCCAGACCTGCCGCGACGCCCGCGGCACCGCCTGCCGCAAAACCCGCCGCGACCGACACTGCGACAGCCTCCACCACGACCGATGCGCAACCTTCTGACCAATCGGCCTCTGACCAGTCTGCCGCTGATCAGGCAGCGATTGATGCGGCGCTGGCTTCGGCCACCGCACCTGACACCGCCCCCGCACCGTCAGATTCGCAATCTGGAACCGGGGGGACGGGCGATCAGCCAATTGGTGCCTCTTTGAACTCGGGTGAGATCGACAATCTGCGCCACGTCATCGGGCCCTTGTGGAACATCGGCTCGCTTTCGACCGAGGCCACGCAAGTCACCGTGACGATGCGCGTGAAACTTAGTCAGGACCAAAGGGTCCTGTCGGTTGAGATGGTCGATTTCGCCGGAGGTTCCCAAGCCGCCGCCCAACAGGCGTTCGAGGCTGCGAAACGCGCCGTCTACCGGGGTGCGACGGTCGGTCTGGGCCTGCCGCCGGACAAGTACGACACCTGGAAATCCATGCTATTTACCTTTGACACCAGCAAGGGGCGGCTGCGCTGATGCCCGTAACCCTTTCCTTCCGCCATGAGGACCGAATGACACATCGCCATTCCCTTTTCCAAGCTATTGCCCTGTGCCTTGCCGTTCTGGCAGGCCCGGTTGCGGCACAGACCGAACCGCATATCACCTTCACCGACCCGGTGATTGAACCGATGCCCTATGCGGTGCCCGATTTTGTCGCCGCAAACGGTGAGGCGGGTCAGGCGGCACATGATCTGGCGCGGGTCGTCGCTGACGATTTGTCCGGGACCGGATTGTTCCGCGAAATTCCTGCGACGGCCTATATCAGCGGGATCTCCAGCTTTGATGCGCCGGTTGCCTACAACGATTGGCAGGCGATCAACGCGCAGGTGCTGATCACAGGGTCGGTGCAGTCGTCGGGCGGCAAGCTGGTGGTCAAGTTCCGCATGTATGATGTCGCCTCGGGTCAGGCGCTGGACAAGGGGTTGCAGTTCACCGGATCGTCCAAGGGCTGGCGGCGCATGGCGCACAAGGTGGCGGATGCCGCCTATAGCCGCATCACCGGTGAGGGTGGCTATTTTGACAGCCGCGTGCTGTTCGTGTCGGAAAGTGGCCCCAAGGATGCGCGGCAAAAGCGCCTTGCCGTCATGGATTATGACGGTGCGAACGTGCAGTACCTGACGGACAGCAGCTCCATCGTCCTTGCGCCGCGCTTTTCCCCCACCGGCGACCGCATCCTGTTCACCTCGTATGCCACAGGGTTTCCGCGCATCTATGTGATGAACACCGCCGATCTTTCGACCCGCGTGCTGGAAGAACAGCCCGGTTCGATGACCTTCGCGCCGCGCTTTGCCCCGGATGGGCGGACCGTGGTGTTCAGTCTGGAAAAGGATGGGAATTCGGACATTTACACGTTGAACATCGACACCGGCGCCTTGAAGCAGTTGACCAATGCGCCGTCGATTGAAACAGCGCCCTCGTTCAGCCCGGATGGCAGCCAGATCGTGTTTGAAAGCGACCGTTCGGGTGCGCAGCAGATTTACATCATGCCCGCCAGTGGCGGAGAGCCGACGCGTCTGTCCGCCGGCAAGGGCAAATACGGCACCCCGGTTTGGAGCCCGCGCGGCGACCTGATCGCCTTTACCAAGATTGCCGATGGCCGCTTTTACATCGGCGTGATCCGGCCTGACAGCACGGAAGAGCGTCTTTTGACCGCCTCGTTCCTGGATGAGGGTCCGACCTGGGCCCCGAATGGCCGCGTGATCATGTTCACCCGGGAAAGCGAAGGCGCTACCGGTTCGGCCAATCTGTATTCGGTCGACGTATCGGGGCGCAATCTGCATCAGGTGCCAACACCCGGTTCCGCCTCTGACCCGTCCTGGTCACCACTTCTGCCCTGACCAGTGTGTTGCAGCCGGTTAACAGTCGGCGTCAAAGATGATATGTTGCCTGCAATCGAGCCATAAAGAATAAGGAAATCCCCATGCCCGCCCGCTTTGCCGTTCCTTTTAAAGTTTTGCTGATCATCTCGGCCCTTGCCTTGTCAGCCTGCCGCAACCCTGACCGCTTTGGCGGTGGCGTCGGCGGGGATGGTGGAGCGAATGGCGCCAACGGTGCCAATGGCGCTGGGGGGCTGGGCACCAACGGGGTGGCCACCTCGGGTCTTGGCGATCCGTCCAACCCGGCCTCGGTCGCGTATTTCAACCAAAGCGTCGGCGACCGGGTGCTGTTTGTCGTGGACCAATCCACTTTAACCGATGTGGCCCGCGCCACCCTGAACGGTCAGGCGCATTGGCTGCAGTCCAACCCGGAATATGCTATCATCGTGGAAGGCCACGCGGATGAACAGGGAACCCGCGAATACAACATCGCATTGGGCGCGCGGCGTGCCGATGCCGTCAGGAACTACCTGATCAGCCAGGGTATCTCCGGTGCGCGGATGCAGACGGTTTCTTATGGCAAGGAACGCCCGATTGCGATCTGTTCGGACGAAAGCTGCTATTCGCAGAACCGCCGCGCCGTGACGGTGCTGTCGAACGGCTCGGGGACCTAAGGATATGATGCGCTGGCTGGTTGCCCTTGCCTTGCTGCTGCCCTTGCCTGCCACGGCGCAGGATGCGCAGTCGCTTGCCGATGTGAAGGCCGAGCTGGGACAGCTGGCCGCACAATTCCTGACCTTGAAACAAGAGCTTGTAACCACCGGCGCCGCCAGCAATGGCATTGCCGGTGGCGACGCCCTGCAACGGATGGACGCGATCGAGGCTGCACTGACAAGGCTGACCGCCAAGACCGAGGCGGTCGAACACAAGGTCAACGCCGTGGTCAGCGACGGCACCAACCGGATCGGCGATATCGAGTTTCGCCTGTGCGAGTTGACCAAGGGCTGCGATCCGTCCAGCCTGCCCGCCACCCTTGATCTGGGCAACATGGCGAAGGGTGCCGCTGCGGCTGCACCTGCCACGTCGCCTGTCACATCGCCCACCACGTCTCCCGGTGCGGATGCCAGCAGCGGCGTGGAACTGACGATCAATGAAAAAGCAGATTTTGACCGGGCCAAGGGGGTGCTCGATTCCCGTGACTTTCCTGGCGCCGCGGACCTCTTTAAGGCCTATGCCCAATCCTACCCGGGTGGCCCATTAGTGCCGCAAGCTGACGTGTATCGTGGCGATGCCCTAAGCCAGACCGGTGATACCGCCAACGCGGCGCGCGCCTATCTGGATGCTTTTTCTGCCAATCAGGCCGGACCCTTGGCCGGGCAGTCTTTGACCAAGCTGGGGCAGGCCTTGGGCAAATTGGGTCAGGGACCAGAGGCTTGCGTCACGCTGGCCGAGGTTGGCAAGCGCTTCCCCGGTTCGGCGGATGACGCCAATGCCAAGGCTGCGATGGCGGTTCAGGGCTGTCGTTGACCGACCTTCCCGCCCGGTTTCTGGCCGGGTTGGGGCCGAACGGGGCATTTGGACTTGCAGTATCGGGCGGCGGCGATTCCATGGCGATGCTGCATCTGGCCGTTGCGGCAGGGATACGACCGGCGATTGTCACGGTCGATCACGGGCTTAGGGCCGAATCTGCGGCAGAGGCGGCCTTGGTGGCGCGGGTGGCTGCGGATTGCGGCCTGACCCATGACACCTTGCTGTGGCAGGGCTGGGACCAGCGCGGAAACCTGCAAGACGCCGCCCGCAAAGCGCGCCGCAGGATGATTGGCGCATGGGCGGTGTCGCGCGGGATTTCCAGCGTTGCCTTGGGCCACACGCAAGACGATGTCGCCGAAACCTTCCTGATGCGCCTTGCCCGTGGGGCGGGCGTCGATGGCCTGACAGCCATGTCGCGTCACTGGTCCGAGGGCGGCATCACATGGACTCGCCCGTTACTGGACATCCCCCGGGCAGACCTAAGGGACTGGCTGACGCGCCGTGGTTTGACTTGGATCGAAGACCCGTCAAACGCCATGCCACGCTATGACCGCGTCAAGATGCGGCAGGCGCAGCCGGTTCTGGATCAGCTTGGGTTGCGCACGGCGCGTTTGGCCGACGTGGCGGCACATCTGGCGGATGCGCGGCTGGCCCTTGATGCGCTGGCCGATCATTGGGCCCCTTTGGCATTGACCGAACAGGCAGGGTCCGTGATGATCTCTGCCGACCTTTGGCAAGCACCGGTCGAAACCCAACGGCGGCTGATCCAGCGCATTATCCTGTGGATCGCCCCCGCAGCCTATGGCCCGCGTGGACCGCAGGTGACAGAGGTGCTTCGACGGCTGGTACTGGGTCAGGCGGCGACTTTGGCGGGTCTTCGGTTCATGTCAGGCCCAACAGGGATGCGCGCCCTGCGGGAAAGCAAGGCCGCAGCCCCGCGCTGCGCTGCCACCAAACTTTGGGACGGGCGTTGGCACATCAGCGGAGATTTGCCCGCAGACGCTGAACTGGGCGCACTTGGTGCGGCGGGCCTTGCGCACTGCCCGGACTGGCGCGAAACCGGTTTGCCACGGGCTGTGCTGCTGGTCTCTCCGGCGGTTTGGCTGGCGGATCGGCTGATTGCCGCCCCGTTTGCCGGGTTTGGGACCAAAGACTTTGCTGCAGAACCGCTGCAACCCCTCGTGACAGTCAACACAGACGCGTTATCGCATTGAACCGGCCAAATGAATGTCTATCTTATATGCCAAAGCGGCACGCCTGCGTCAGGCAACCCGCGCTTAAGGGAGTTCCAGGTGGGAAACGCGCGTAATATTGCATTCTGGGTGATTTTGCTGGTGCTGGTGCTGGCACTGTTCAACCTGTTCAACAGCACGAACAACTTCACGGCCCAGACTGTTTCTTACTCTGACTTCATTGCCCGGGTGAACGCCGGCGATGTGAAGTCGGTGACGTTGGACGGCGAACAGATCAAGGTGACTGCCAAAGATGGCAGCCACTACATCTCTATCCGCCCGGCTGGTGAACAGGTGACTGACCGCCTGCTCAGCAAAGGCGTCGATGTTCGGGCCGATGCGCAGGAACAGTCGGGCCTGATGACCATTATCACGGCATGGTTGCCGTTCATCCTGCTGATCGGGGTGTGGGTTTACTTCATGAACCGGATGCAGGGCGGCGGGCGTGGCGGTGCAATGGGCTTTGGCAAATCGCGCGCCAAGCTGCTGACCGAAAAGCAAGGCCGCATCACGTTTGACGACGTGGCTGGCATTGACGAGGCCAAGGAAGAGCTTGAGGAAATCGTTGAATTCCTGCGCAATCCGCAGAAGTTCAGCCGTTTGGGCGGCAAAATCCCCAAAGGCGCGCTGCTGGTCGGCCCGCCCGGTACAGGTAAAACCCTGCTGGCCCGCGCCATTGCCGGTGAGGCGGGTGTGCCTTTCTTCAGCATTTCAGGCTCTGACTTTGTCGAGATGTTTGTCGGTGTCGGTGCCTCGCGCGTTCGTGACATGTTTGAGCAGGCGAAAAAGAACGCGCCCTGCATCGTGTTCATTGATGAAATCGACGCTGTGGGCCGTGCGCGCGGTGTCGGTATGGGCGGTGGCAATGACGAACGCGAACAGACGCTGAACCAGTTGCTGGTCGAGATGGACGGGTTTGAGGCGAACGAGGGCGTCATCATCGTCGCTGCCACCAACCGCAAGGACGTGCTGGACCCGGCTTTGCTGCGTCCGGGTCGTTTTGACCGCCAGATCCACGTGCCGAACCCCGACATCAAGGGTCGTGAAAAGATCCTGACTGTGCATGCCCGCAAGGTTCCGGTCGGCCCCGACGTTGATCTGCGGATCATTGCGCGCGGTTGCCCCGGCTTTTCGGGTGCCGATCTTGCCAACCTTGTCAACGAAGCTGCCCTGATGGCCGCCCGCTTTGGCCGCCGTTTCGTGACGATGGTTGATTTTGAACAGGCGAAGGACAAGGTCATGATGGGCGCTGAGCGTCGCTCGATGGTCCTGACCGATGAGCAAAAGGAAAAGACGGCGTATCACGAGGCGGGCCATGCTATCGTCGGCATCAACCTGCCGAAGTGCGACCCGGTCTATAAGGCGACGATCATCCCGCGTGGCGGTGCTTTGGGCATGGTGGTTTCTTTGCCGGAAATGGACCGCCTTCAGATGCACAAGGATGAAGGCAAGCAGCGCATCGCGATGGGTATGGCAGGCAAAGCGGCAGAGATCATCAAATATGGCGAAGAGGGCGTCTCCTCTGGTCCGGTGGGTGATATTCAGCAGGTGTCCAGTCTGGCCCGCGCGATGGTGATGCGCTGGGGTATGTCTGACAAGATCGGCAACATCGACTATTCCGAAGCGCATGAAGGCTACAACGGGGCGACTGGCGGCTTTTCAGTCTCGGCTGAGACGAAAATGCTGATCGAGGTTGAGGTGAAGTCGCTGATCGACGAAGGTTATGCCACCGCTCGCCGCATCCTGACAGAGCAAAGCGACGCGTTTGAGGCTTTGGCGCAGGGCCTTTTGGAATATGAAACCCTGACGGGTGAGGAAATCCGCAAGGTGATCGCTGGCCAGAAGCTGGACAGCGGCGATGACAAGCCGTCGTCTGGAGGCGGGGCGACGTCGATCCTGTCGATCCCCAAGACCCGGGCCAAAGCGGTCAAGCCGGGGATGGAACCGGAGCCGTCGGTTTGAGCGTAGGCGAAAACAAAGACTGGAACCCCGAAACCTACGCAAGGTTTCGGGGTTTGCGTTTGCGGCCCGCGCTGGATTTGCTGATGCAGGTGGGCGGGTTGCCGGACGGCGATATCGTCGATCTTGGCTGTGGCGATGGCGCCGCAGCAGGTCCGTTGCGGCATCGCTATCCAAAGCCTCTTTTGGTCGGCGTTGACACCTCGCCCGCGATGCTGGCCAAGGCCAAAGGCTATGGTGCGCTGATCGAAGCGGATGCAGCCGTGTGGAAAGTTGAACGCCCGGTGGCCATGATCTTCTCAAACGCCGCTTTGCACTGGTTGGCGGACCATGCCACCCTGATGCCCCGCCTTGCTTCCATGCTTGCCCCGGGTGGCGTTCTGGCTGTACAGATGCCGCGCCAGTATTTCGCCCCCTCGCACCGGTTTCTGCGTGACATTGCGGCAGCCATGTTCCCGGACCGCTTTGATTTTGTTCACTATGAGCCGCCTGTCATGCCCGCACAGGGCTATTGGCAGATTCTACGGCGTCTGGGCGAGGTGCAGGCGTGGGAGACGGAATATCTGCAACACCTTGACCCGACCGACGCAATGCATCCGGTTCATGCCTTTACCCAATCAACCGCCATGCGCCCCTTTGTCGACAAGATGACGGGTGCCGAGGCGCTGGCCTACGAAGCGGCCTATGATCAGGCGGTCAGCGCGGCCTATCCCTTGCTGCTGGATGGATCGTGCCTGATGCCGTTCCGCCGGGTGTTCTTTACGTTGAAAGTCTGACCATGCCGATCCTGAAACCGACCCGCTATGCTGGACGCATCACGTTTCTGGGCCGGATGATCGGCACATATGACCGGTTGCACGCCGAACCCTGCCAGACCCTGACCGCCACCTTCGCCGGCATCGCGGGTGAGGCGCATGAGGGGGTTGCTGTACCCTCGTGCAGCCGGATGACGGCGCAATATCCAGCAGGCACGCTGGTCGCCAACACGCGGCAAGTCTCTGTCCTGTCGGTCGAAGAACTAGCGCAAATTGCCGAACGCATGGGGCTGGCAAGCCTGTCCCCGACGCTGATGGGGGCCACCGTTGTGGTTGAGGGCATTCCCGATTTCAGCCACATCCCACCCGGCAGCCGTCTTCAGGCGGCCAATGGGACGACGCTGGTGGTCAACCTGAACAACCGGCCCTGCACCATCCCGTCCCGCGCCATCGAAGCGGCGCATCCGGGGTACGGTGCGGCTTTCAAGACGGCAGCCAACGGGCGGCGCGGCGTGGTGGCCTGGGTGGAGCGTGAGGGCAGTTTTGCCCTTGGCGACACCCTGCGCCTGCACATCCCGGACCAGCGGGTTTGGGCGCATCTGGCCGAAGAACGCAAAACCTAGCCCGCCAGATCGAATTTACCTTTGCCGGGAATCTTTCCCCAGTCATGCCGATGTTTCCGATCGGAAACCTGCTCTGGCGAATTTGACGCTGGCTTGGTCGGAAAAGCGACTTCTGAACGTCGTTTTCTTCGCTACACCCGTGCCAACAGCCCCTTTGCCCCCCGGGAGTAAGACATGGCCTTCAAGACCGACATCGAGATTGCACGCGAAGCCACCAAAAAGCCGATCATGGAAATCGGTGCAAAACTTGGCATCCCGGCTGAACATCTGCTGCCTTACGGCCACGACAAGGCCAAGGTCGGCCAGACCTTCATCAAGTCGCTGCAAGGCCGCCCGATGGGCAAGCTTATTCTGGTGACCGCGATCAACCCGACCCCGGCAGGCGAAGGCAAGACCACCACGACGGTCGGTCTGGGCGTCGGCCTGAACCGGATCGGCATGTAGGCCATCGTGTGCTTCCGTGATGCCTCGCTTGGTCCGATCTTTGGCATGAAGGGTGGCGCTGCGGGCGGCGGCTATTCTCAGGTCGTGCCGATGGAAGAGATGAACCTGCACTTCACCGGCGACTTTC
>JBBRKS010000003.1:0-62709 GCA_038231775.1 Rhodobacterales bacterium
AGCTTGCCGCGACCGGCATGTTGCACGGGGTGTTCTGGAAACTGGAAGCCTTGACCGAAAACGGCACGGTTGCAGCCCTTGTGGCACGCGGGCAAGACGAAGACCGGATGGGCTTTGCACCTCATACCGGCGGTTACGGCGCGCATGTTCATGCAAGCCTGATCATGGTCGGCCCGGCCTTCCTGCGCACCGTGGCCGCCAGTGAGACAAGCGAGTGGGCGGATTCCATGTCGGGCAAGGCCTGCCTGCCAGAGGTCAACCTGATGGAACTGTCCTTGCCGCAAAGTCAGCTTGGCATCGACCGGCTGGAACGTGGTTCGGCTGTGTTTGACCTTTTGTCGCTGATCCACCGTTTGCGCGGGTCGGTGTGGCGCGGCGGGGCCAGCAAGCGGACTGACTGGCGTGCGGGCGATATCGGCCTGCGAGAATGGTCTCATGTCATCCTGCGCCGCGAATTTGAAGGCGAGGCGGTTTTTCCCCGCGTGAAGTCATGCGACCCCGGCAAGGACATCGGGCTGGTCCTGCCGCTGATCGAATTTGGCGGGGTCGAAAAGGTTGCCCTGAACGTCGCCAAGGCCGCAAAGGCGCGGGGTGACCGTGCGCATTTGTTCGTACTGTCACGCAGTGACGGTGCGATCTCGGCCGAATGGCGCGCAGCGGTGGACAGCATCACCTTCCTGTCGGACCCGGAGTTTCACGCCTGGGGCGGCGGGACAGACGCCTATTACGGCACCGAGATTCCGAAATGGTCGCAGGACGGTCACCACAACCGCGCGCTGGCGATGCTGTTCTGGCTGGACGCGGTCATCGACTTTCATGTCGGCGCACTGGTCGGCGTCATGTCGCGGCTGAAACGTCTGGGTCTTAAAACCGCAAGTTCCTTGCATCTGACCGATCTGTCAGCCGTCGGGCGGCCCACCGGCAATGCCTATCTGACCTTTGCCTTTGAACATGCCTTTGACGTGATCGCCCCGTGTTCCTTGCAGATGGCCGACTGGTGCCACGCGATGGGCATGCCGCAGGAAAAGATCGTGCCAATCCCGAACGCACCAAGTTTTCCGATATCAACAGATCAGTTGGCCAAAACCCGCACTGACCGCAGCTCGCGGACCGATGGGCCGTTGCGCGTGCTGTATCTGGGCCGGCTTGACATGCAAAAGGGGCTGGAGCGTCTGACTGAGGTGATCGACCATAGCACCGGCATGGATTTGTCGTGGCGTGTGATTGGCAAAGCGGTGGTCCAAGGCCAACCCGCCCCGGTGTCCCAAACGCTGAAAAAGGTGCTGGAGCCTGCTTTGACCACGCCCGAAGAACTGGTCGACGCCTATGCCTGGGCCGATGTTCTGATCCTGCTGTCAGAATTTGAAGGTCTGCCGCTGACCATACTTGAGGCAATGCGCCAAGGTGTTGTGCCGGTTGCAACTGATGTCGGCGCGGTCTGCGAAGTTCTGAACGCCAACACCGGTTTTCTGGTGCCATTGGCGCAAGCCGTCCCCGCCAGCCTTGCAGCACTTGGGCGTCTTGGCCGGGACCGTGCGCTGTTGGACCGCCTTTCGCGTGCGGCAGAGGCCAGCATGACGGGGCGTGACTGGGTGCAGGCAACCGAAGCGTTCTTTGCCGAACTGGATAAGCCGCAAGCAATCAGACCCGACTGAACGGGCCAGCTTATTTCATGTGGTCAAGACGATGGTCCAGGACAGCCTGAACCCGTGGCAGGTCAAAATCCTCATCCAGGAATTCGAACAGCGGTCGCAAGGCATCGGCCCCGGCAAGATAGATGTCATAGTCCAGCACAAGGCAGTTGGCATGGGTCTGGGCATAATCGGCAAAGATTCCGTCGATCAGGTTCAGCCGCGCCCGAACCTCGACAGCGTCTCTGGTTTTCCACCACGCCGATTTCAGGACCTGATCATGGTGGCGGGTCTGGAACACGATCTTTGCGTTGGGAAAAAACTGCTGCATCAGCGCAACCTGATGCGGCAGAAACTTCGGGTCATTGTAGTACAGGATCTCTTTGAACCCACCGACGCGCACCTCGTCCGGCAAATTCAGCACCCGGCTGACAAACGTGTCAAGCAAGCCCAGCGCATAGGCCGTGGGATCGACGTGTTCGGCACCATACCACGGGTCAATCGGCGTGCCGAAACCGTCAGGATTGCGCTGGTCCGGCGACCCCGCCGCACGCCATTTCCGGCGCCGCAGATAGTTGTCCCATGTCAGCATCGAATGCACGGTTTTCAGCAGTTGGCCGAGAAGATTGCCGTTCTCACCCCGGATGCACCAGCCGGGGATAGAGTTCAGCAGGTTCTGGGTCAGCGTAGACCCGGTCCGGCCATAGGTGACAACGAACACATAGCCTTTTGAGGGGCGGTAAAGTGCCGGATAGGCGGCGCTAAGTTCTGATGACTTGGACAGATCGGGCATGGGTCTTTGACTTGCTTGTTCGGTCCCGCAACGGGCTAAATGGAACGGTGTTCAAGCGTGCCTAACACAGGTTCCAAGGTCTGCACAAATCGGGCGCGGCGGGTCAGGCACCACAGCGGCGGCCTTGGCTGGTTTTGCCAGCGTCACGCGCTGTCAGGCACCCCAGTCTGCCGCCTGCATCTCGCGCAAGCGGCTGGCGGTACGGGCAAATTCAAAAGAGCCTGCCCCTTCGATATACAGCCGTTCCGGCGCATCGGCGGCCGAACAGATCAGCCGGACACGCGCCTCATACAGGGCATCAATCAGTGTCACGAACCGCTTCGCCTCGTTGTAGTTCGACGACGAAAGCTGGGGGATGCCTTCCAGGATCAAAACCCGTACAGCGCCTGCGATGGCCAGATAATCCGCAGGGCCCAAGGGTTGCGCGCACAGCTCCCAGAACGAGGCGCGGGCGACACCGTTTGCGTAATGCGACAATTCCACTTTGCGCCCGTTCACGGCCAGTGCCAGCGGGCTGACGGTGGCGCCCATCACGATATCGCGCCAGATGGCGTCAATTGCCGGACCTGCCTTGCCCGCCGGGCTGAAATACACCTGCGCCCCGGCCAGACGATGCTGGCGGTAGTCTTGCGGACTTTCCAGTTGCACCACGTCCAACCGTTCAGCAATCAGCGCGATGAAGGGCAGGAACGACGCGCGGTTCAGACCGTTCTTGTACAAATCCTCTGGCGGGCGGTTCGAGGTCGTGATGATCACCACGCCGCCTGCCAGCAGCATTTCAAACAGGCGACCGACGATCATCGCATCGGTGATGTCTGAAATCTGCATCTCGTCGAACGCCAAAAGCCGCAGGTCAGCGACGATCTGGGCGGCAAACGGGGCCAGCGTATCTTCGACCCCCTTTTGTCGGGCAAGGTGCATCGCGTGGTGCGCCTCTTGCATGAAGGCGTGAAAATGCACGCGGCGTTTGCGGGTAATGGCGGTCGCATCGCAGAACAGGTCCATCAGCATCGACTTGCCGCGCCCGACGCCGCCCCACAGGTACAGACCCTTGGGCACAGCGGCGGTCTTGCCGAACAGACCCTGCAAAAGACCCATGCGACGGTCGGCATGTTCTTCCAGCCAGACGCGCACCGGCTCCAGCCGTTCGGCGATATGCACCTGCTGCGGATCGGACTTAAGGGTGCCCTCCGCAACGCGCCGTTCCAGAATTTCGGTCAAGGTTTCCCGCATGCCGCCATGTAGCAAAGCCTCGGCAAGCCGGAAAGCCTATTTGAGGCGGGTCAGCCGTTGACGATACTGTCAACCAGCGCCGGCAGGTCTGCATAGCTGCCGAAAGCTGCGCGGTGGGTCAGTTCCGCCAAAGGGGTTACTCGGTACCCTTCGGTGAAAAGCAACAGGGGCACACCAGCGCGGACAGCCGTTTCGACATCAACCTCGCTGTCGCCGACATACAGGTTAGGCCCCGTCCCCGGCATATCAAAGGCCGCGTTCAAGGGGGCGGGGTCGGGCTTGTGAACCGCCATACTGTCACCGGCCATGATGCGGGCAAACAGCCCCTCCATATCCAGATGCCGCAACAGCGCCAGCGACGGGCGCATCGGTTTGTTGGTGCAAAGGCCCAGCACGTGACCAGATGCCCGCAAGTCCGCCAAAGCCTTGACCACGCCGGGGTAGGGCAGCGTCAGGGTCACGGCCCGATCGTAAAGGGCCAGATATTCGGCCAGAAGACCGGCCTGTGCGCTGTCGGAAATCCCCCGTGCCGCGCGCAGCCGGGCCACAAAGACGGCAACCCCTTGGCCAATGAAACCACGCGCCTGATCCAGCGTGACCGGGGCAAGATTGCGCCGGGCCAGCATTGTGTTGGCCATGGCATGCAGATCAGGCGCGCTGTCAACCAGCGTGCCGTCCAGATCAAAGACGATGCGGGCCATGGCGCTCTCCGGTCAGGGCATATCCGTTGCATGACCCGGCGCGGGTCACGCGTCAATCCGGGGCGTGACCTTGATCACCGCGCAGCCGTAGGCCGCCAGCGTCATCGAACCGCCCACCGGCTGCCCGGTCAGCAAATCCGTGCCCGCCACGACGCCTGACAGAGTGACGGCGAAGTCAGTGGTGTTCTGGATAAAGTACAACTCACGATCCGCCGCCTGACGCACCGACACCTCAACCCCTGTGGGCAGGTCGGGCAGCAGGGGAACAACGCCCGCCGGGGCACCGACCACGTCGACCAATTGCGCCGCCAATTCCGGCGTCAGATAGGTGCCGACATAGACGACCTTGCCTGTGCCGTGGCTGCGGGTGGTGATGGCCGGCGTGCCTTCAAGGAAGCGGTTGCTCCACTGGCCCAGCACCTGTGTGCCGGGGGCAAGCTCCAGCTTTTCATACAGATGGCCAGCGGTGAATTCCTGATTGCCCAGCGTAAAGCGGTACTTGCGGCTGGCAGAGGCGGCATCGGCGACTTTGCCCGGCACATGCGCGCCGACATAGCGGTCGGGCCAGGACGGGAACAGACCGGTGGCATCCGGCCCGGTCAGCCGACCGAACTCCTCGACCTTCACACCCGCCAATTCGGCCAACCCCATCGCGGGGGCCTGCACCATCGGGATGTGGTTGTGCAAATCACGCGTGCCGGTCAGGGCCGACAGGATCAGCGTGCCGCCCTGAGCGACGAACGCGGCCACCTTGGCGGTCCATTCCGGTTTCCACATCACCCAATGCGGCACGTAAAAGACCTTCAGCCGGGTCAGGTCATCTTCCGGATGGATGAACCCGCAGGCGATGCCTTGGTCATAGCAATGCCGGTGCAGCAGGACGGCGTCCTCAAGCGGAGAGGGCAGCCCCATCGGATAGGTCTTGTGCGCCTCTTGGTTGTCAAAATCGGCCCCGGCGATGCCAAGGTCGATCCGCACATGGGTGCCCAGAATCTCTGGCTTCAGCCGGTTCATTTCGGCAAAGAACTGTGTCGCCTCGTCATAGCGGCGGCGCGGCACGTCATCGTGGTCGATCACGCCCATCCAGTAAATCTCTGCCCCGAAATGGGCGGGCCGCCAGCGGAAGAACATCAGCCCATCGGCCCCGCGCGCCACCGACGACAGGGCCATCCGCCGCATCTCGCCGGGTTCGGGGTTCATCGTGGAAAAGCCGGGCTGCGCGCCAAAACCACTGGCCTGCTCTGGCACGATGAAGTTGCCCGAATAGGCCCGGCAGAGGTCAAGATGCAGCGCCTGGGTCGGGCCAAGCCCACCCGTGCGGCGGAATTCGTCATACAGCATCGGGTAGATGTCGAACCCGATGAAGTCGAGATCTTGTCCGAACTGACCGCGAAAGTCGATATCGCCAAGGTTGCCAAGGTTGTGAAAGATGAACCAGTCCGGGTTGGTTGCGCGCAGAATCTCAACCTGATCATGCTGGAATACCGCCGTCGCATGGGCCAGAAAGCGGTGGTAGTCCTGCAGATGCCCCGGCGAGACAAACCCCGGTGCCATTTGGCGCGGCAGGTCGATCTGGCCGAAATCGTCATAGGCCAGCGCCCAGAAATGCCCACCCCAGGCGTGGTTCAGGGCGGCAATATCGGCATAGGCGTGCGACAGGTACTTCTGAAACTCTACCCGGCAGGACGGTGAATAGCTTTCCGAGGCGGTGGTGTTCAACTCATTATCAGTCTGCCAGCCGGTCACATGCGGGTTGTCGCGGTAGTGGTTCGCCATCGCGCGGGTGATGCGGCGCGAATGGGCACGAAACACAGGGCTGGTGGTGTCGGCATGCTGGCGCGACCCGTGGCCTGCGACGCGGCCATTGGCATCGACGCGCAAGACCTCGGGGTAGTTCACCGTCAGCCAACGCGGCGGGGTGGCGGTGGGGGTGCACAGAATGGTCTTGATGCCCGCCTGACCCAGAATGTCGATGGCGCGGTCAAACAGGTCAAAGCTGAACTTGCCTTCAGACGGTTCCCAGATGTGCCAGGCAAACTCTCCGATTCGCACGGTATTGGCACCAGCTGCGGCCAGACGTTCGGCATCGCGCTGCCACAGGCTTTCATCCACATGTTCGGGGTAATGCGGCGCGCCAAGCAGGAACTGGTCGATGTTCAAAGTACGCCATACAGACAGCGGAGCGGGGGGCGTGCGGGTCATAGGCAGACTTTCTTGATCATGGAGCGGGATCGCAGCATCCCAAACCTAGGAAAGTTTTACTAAAATTGCATCAAAAATATGCAGGCCTTTCAGAGCCCGCTAAGTGGTCCCGAAAATCGCATGTTCGCCAAGGTCTGCGGATGCTTGTCCGTTGATCAGTTGGGCATAAAAATCAAACAGCGTATCGTGCCCGGCTGACGGAGTCGCATCGGCATCATAGCGCCCGGTCATGGGGTTCAGAACCAGCATCGACTCCGTCGCATAATAGCGCCCGATCCGTGCCAGTTCCGCCTTATCGCGCAACTTTGGCGAGATTTTTCCCAACATGCCAAGCACCCGGATGATGCCGTCCAGAAACCCCACCGGAACGCTGCGGAATTTCGGCGGTTTGCCCAGCAGACGGAACAGCGCTTCACCCTGCTCTTTCGGCGTGATCGCGGGTCCCGGTCCTCCGATTGGCAAGATACGGTTCTGGCGCATGGGATCGTCGAGACAGTCTGCCAGATAGGTGCCAAGGTCGGTGTCGCTGATCGGTTTGCAGGCCGTCAGGGTGCCGTCGCCAAAGATCAGAAACGGCTTGCCACCCCGCACGCGGGCAACCTGACCGGACAGCGATTTGAAAAAGGCCGTGGCCCGCACGATGGAATAGGTCAGCCCCGAAGCGACCAATGCCGCCTCAAACGCCAGTTTGGCCTGTTGAAATGCCAGCAAGGGGCGCTGCACGCAGATGGCTGACAACAGCACGACCTGCCGCACGCCCGCGTCTTGGGCGATCCGCAACGCGTCGACATGGGCCTGATGATCGACCGCCCAGGCATCCTTTGGGGTCCCGCTGCGCGAGGCGAGGCAAGACACCAGCGCATCAAAACGCTCACCACCAAAGCCATCCTTGGCAAGTGAGGTGGGGTCAGTGACATCGCCAAAGCGCACGATTACACCGGCAGGCAAGCCGCGTCGCGGGTCGCCGGGTCTGGCACGGACAAGGCAGACAACCTCGTGCCCCTTTGCCAACAAGGCGGCAGCGGTTGCGCGCCCGATGGTTCCGGTTGCGCCCAACAAGAACACGCGGCGTTTGTCAGGCATGGGCGGCATCGCGACCGATCAGCGTGCGCGCCGCCTCACCCCAGCCTTCGGCAAGGTAGATGCGCAACCAAGGGGTAAAGCGCGCCGGTTCAGCCTTGATCTGATCGGCAAGATCGGAAAGTGACACCCAGGCCGTCTGCATCACCTCATCCGGGTTGGGCTGGATGGGGTGGTCCAACGCCGCTTCGGTGACGAAAAGATCCACAACCTCATGTTCGGTCAGCCCGCCGCCCACATCGGCGCGGTATTCTATGCCGCCAGCGCGGCGCAGGGTCAGGCCGGTCAGGCCCAGTTCCTCACGCAGGCGGCGGGTGGCGCAGGCCAAGGGGTCCTCGCCCCAGCGCGGATGGGTGCAGCAGGCGTTGGCCCACAGACCGGGCGTGTGATATTTGCCCAAGGCGCGGCGTTGCAGCAGGGTTTTTGCCCCGTTCATCACAAAGACCGACACCGCCATATGACGCAGGCCGCGCTGATGCACCTCCAGCTTTTCAACCGGGGTCAGCACGCCGTTCAGCCAGGCAGGGACCATCTCTGTCATCAGCGTTCCGCTATACGTGTTCTGGTGCGACCCAGCCCATCAGGTGCCGGACGTTTTTCACGCCAATCTTCAGATGCGCCAAGGGCCGGGCATTGACCAGCTTCTTGTTCATATAGGCGTCAAAGGTCAACTTTTGCACGTCAACATCGTGGCACAGGCTGACAAACCGTTCGCGGCGCTCGTCCGATTTGTAATAGGCGTCCTGCATCGAGCGCAGGACCTTGAACACCGTCCCATGCTCTTTGATGAACAACTTGCGCGCCAGCCGAAGTTTTGAGGCGCGACCAGTGGCCAGACAGGCCTGCGCTGCGGTCGCCGCAACCCTGCCGCCAACCATAGCGTAGTAAATCCCCTCACCCGAAGAGGGGGCCACTACGCCCGCCGCATCACCGGCCAGCACGACATCGCGGCCATTGTCCCAACGGTCCATCGGGCGCAGCGGGATCGGCGCACCCTCGCGCCGGATGGTTTCGCAGCCCGAAAGGCCAGAGGCGGCGCGCAGATCGGCGGTCGCTTGTTTCAGGTCCACCCCGTCAATCCCGGTGCCCATGCCGACGGAGGCATGTTCGCCGTGCGGAAAAACCCAGCCGTAGAAATCAGGGGAAATCTTGCCGTCATAGATCACATCGCAGCGGCCCGGGTCGTAGGTGTTTGACGCGACGGGCGCTTTGATAATCTCATGATACGCAATCACATAAGGGATCTTGTCGCCCCCCGGCACCTCTGTTTTCGCCACGTTCGACCTTGCACCATCCGCCCCGATCACCAGCCTGGTCGAAAGCCGCTTTTCCGTGCCAGAGGCTTTTTCGCGGTAGACCACATGGGTGCCTGCACCGTCACGCTCCAGCCGCAGATAGGTGCCGGTCAGGCGGGTGGCCCCATTGCTGACGGCACGAATCCGCAGGAATTCATCGAAATGCTCGCGGTCCACCATGCCGACAAAGCCGCCCTCAATCAGGATATCGACCGCCCGTTGCGTGGGCGAAATCATCCGCGCGGTTTGAATATGGGCGACAAGCTGGTCTTCGGGGATCGAGAAATCAAGGATCAGGCGGGGCGGGATGGCACCGCCGCAGGGCTTGATCCGCCCGGCCCGGTCCAGAAAGGCCACATCGACACCCGACCGCGCCAGATCATTGGCCGCTGTCGCCCCCGAGGGGCCGCCACCGATCACCACGACATCAAACATGCTATTCTCCTGCAACGAGGTTGTAGGTTTCGGGCGCGCGTCGCCCGTCGATGATTTGCGCGGCCATCACGGTGGCCACGATGAAAAGACCTGCTTCCGCGACAAAGACCACCCCAAAGGCCGCAGGTGTGGGCATCACATGGCGCGCCAGATCGACAGCACCCGCGCCAAGCACCCCGCCAAGCCCGGCGGCAATCGCCTGCGCGGCACCCCACAGGCCCATCCGGGTGCCCTCTCGCGCCGTGCGGCCCTCACCGGCCAGGGCCATCATTGACCCGATGGCCGCAACCGCGAACATGCCGTTGAAAAAGCCCATCGCCATGGTGGCAGGCTGGATCAGCGCAGGGCCAGACGGCAGTTGGCCTGCCCCGGCAATTGCCAGCAAGGCCAGCGCAGACCCTGCACATCCCGCCATCACCCAGACCCGCAAAGACCCGATCCGCAACCCGGTTGCAGCAATCCCGACCGTGAGCATCCCGACAAAAACGCCACCATTCTGCGCACCCGAAAGCTGCGTGGATTGGCCGGGGGTAAAGCCGAAGGCAAGGCCGGCATAGGGTTCGAGGATCAGTTCCTGCATGAAATAGGCGACCATCGACAGAAAGATGAACAGGGTAAAGTTGCGCGCCCGTGGCTCTGCCCAGATCTCTGCCAGCCCTTCGCGAAACGGCACGGCCTGCTGTGGTTCGGATGCAACGGCATGGCGCGCTTCGATGCCCCAGACGGCCAAGGTGGTCAGGGTCACGGCGGCAATGCCCACCATGGCGACCAGCTTCAACAGCAGGGCTGAGGAATACGGGTCCAGCGCCTTGCCAACCACAACCGCTGTCACCGCAATCCCGAAGATCATCATCAGCCACGTGATCGTCGCGGCAGCGGCCCTGCGGCGCGGATGTGTGGTCGTCGCCAGCAGCGCCAGAAGCGAGGTTCCAGACGCCCCGACCCCCGCGCCAATCATCGTATAAGCCAGAACCGACACGGCAAGGCCCGCCCAGAACTGGTCCGCCATCACCACAAAACCCCATGCCGCCAGCATGGCACCCACGGCCAGCACCGCCATGCCGCCGATGATGAAGCGCGTCCGGTTGCCACCCGTGTCAGACCGGTAGCCCCAGGTCGGCCTCGTGATCTGCACGGCATAGTGCAGACCGACCAGCAGACCGGGCAGCACGGCAGGCAACCCGCCCTCTACCACCATCAGCCGGTTGAAAGTTGACGTGCACAGGACCACGATGGCCCCCAGACACACCTGCACCGCCCCAAGCCGAAAGATTGACACCCAGGACAGATGCCTCATTGCAAAGCCTCCATCGTGCGCAGGGCAAAGGCGGTGATCATCATGCCGCTGACATACATGCCGATGCCGGTGGCGTTGTACCACGGTGCCTTGCCCTTCGGATCGGTCAGCAAAACCGCCATCGCCCGAACCTGCCACAACAGCAGCAGGCTGACCAAAATCGCGTGAACCGGCCGACCCCAGATGAACAGCAGCGATATCACCAGCACTTGAGCGAGGGCCATCACGGTGCAAGCAACCCGTGCCGCCACGTCAGGCCCCAACGTCACGGGAAGAGAGCGGACACCGTGCAGCCGATCACCCTCTAACGCCTTGAAGTCATTCAACGTCATGATGCCGTGCGCGCCAAACGCGTACAACAGCGCCATCGTGCAGACCTGAAAGCTGGGCAGACCCTGCGACAACACCGCAGCACCGGTAAACCACGGCAGACCCTCATAGCACAGGCCAACCAGCCCGGGGCCCCACCAGCCGGACCGCTTCAGCCGGACCGGCTCTACCGAATAGGCCCAGGCCGCCAGAACGCCCACGACGGTCGCAGCAAACCCCCACGGCCCCAGCAACCACCCGACCGCCAGCGAAAGCACTGACATCGCAAGCGCGATCCACAGGCCCCAACGGCCCGGAATGCGACCTGACGGGATCGGGCGATGCGGCTCATTCACCGCGTCAACATGGCGGTCACACCAATCGTTCGCCGCCTGTGACATGCCGCAAACCACTGGTCCTGCAAGTATCACTCCCAGCAGAACCATCGGCCACGTCGCCCATGGCGATATTGGAACAGAGGCGATGCCGCACAGATATGCCCACATCGGCGGAAACCACGTGATGGGCTTGATCAGCTCCAGCATGGCTTTCGGTTGTGGGCGTGCGGGACGATGTAAGGCTTCTGATACACTCATGTGTAAACTTTGCCTTACATTTTCGAGTCGTTCAAGCCCAGAATTGCCAAGCCCACAGGCGGTGCCTGATTTCAAAACGCCGTTGGGAGGTGCGCCGCACTGGTATGCCAAAGGCCGCAACTGCGATCTGGCTGGCGGCGGTGAAACGGGCGACCCAAATCCGCGTGGCTATCTCTCGGAAGGCTTCAAATAGTGACACAAAGTCCGTCAACCTGTGTTGACCACGATAAAAGCGGCTCTACCTCAATGCGATGAAAGAGAAGGCGATCAGGTGGGCTTTGACAGTCTGGTTTGTTGAGACAGGCTATTCGTCGTCTTTGCTCAAAAGACCGAATTTGCGCAGTTTTACGTATAAGGACTGTCGCGACAGGCCCAGCATTTCTGCAGCAGCAACCCTGTTGTTGCGCGTCAGGTCCACGGCGGTCTGAATGCACATCTTTTCAACCACATCCGTGGTTTCGGTCACAATGTCTTTCAAGGTCGATGACCCTACCAACTCCATCACACCGCGCATCCCGTCGTCGCTGCCAAGCGTGCCGGGGCGACGCATGAAATCGACGCGGCTGACGTCGCGGATCATCAGGCCATAGCCGGGGTTCGGACGGTCGTTCAGATAAGTCGCCGAAATCTCTACCGCAAGCTGACCGTTGAATTCATTCACGATCTTGGTCGAAAAGCTGCGCAATTGCCGGCTGCGTTTTGCGTTGTCCAACAGCACGCGCAGATCAACAGACCCACGCGCCAGAAAATCGGCCAGTGACCGCCCGCGCACATTGGACAGATGGGTGCTGTCGGTCAGCTTCAGAAACGCGTCATTGGCAACGCCGATCACGCCGTCCTGATCCAGAAACACCACGGCATCGACGCCCTCGTGGAACAGCCGTTCGACATTCTCATTCGCTTCGCTTTGCGGGGTGGCGCTTTGTTCGGTCGCCTCAAGGCGGCACAGCATCAGACGTTCGCCCGCGGCCCGAAACAGCTTGGGGATCACGCGCAGCTTGCGTTGCGACCGCCGCGCCAGCAATTCCACCGGGCTTACCGCATCGGCAGAGGCAAGGTTGGACAGGCTTTCCAGAAACTCCCCCCGGCGGCGGCCTTCAAATTCTTGGGCGATGGCAGCACCGATCAGGTCCTGACGCGAACCGCCCAGCATCAGCGCAGCCGCCGCGTTCAGGTCGGCTATACGGCCATTGTTCATTGCCAGCAGAACGACGGCGTCCCGCGTCGCCTCCATCAGAACGCGGTACCGTGTGTCCATTTCGCGCTGGGTTTCATAGTCGCGTTCAAGTGCGATCTGCGCCATGACCAGTTGTTGCTGCATTTCGGCAATCGGGCGCATGTCGCGGCCCAGCATCAGGATCGACCTGTCATTGCGCATCGCGTGCATGGTGTAGCGCACCGGAAATTCCAGCAGGGCAGAATCCAGATGATTCAGCTCCAGAACGACCGACCGCGTCCCCGGTCTGGCCAGCGAGACCAGCCGGTTGACCAGCTTTTCCTGCGATTCCTCGTTTATGAGGTCCATCAACTTCTGGCCGGTCCATTCATCCAGACGGCCAAAAGCCGGGTGATGGGGGTTGACCATCACGGCCATCACAGTGCCGTCCAGATTGACCATGATCGAGATATCAGAGGCCGTGGAAAGAAGGTCCGACAAAAACTCCGGCTCTATCAAGGGCATCGACATGCCTGCAAGGAAATGCTTGGTGTCAGTGTTCACGGGTTTCGCCATTTTTGCCGTCCACCCGGACTATTCGGGACAACGGTTGTGTTAAGCGCGCCTCAGCACGCAGGAGGCGTCAAACTTAAGACCAATCATCTCAAGCGCGGCGCAAATGTCGTTCGATGACAGATCAGCGCCGGTGCATGCTGCAGGGTCCTCCACTTTTGACATAACCGCGCCGCCCACGATGATCGGAATCGGGCGATGCGAAATTGACTTCAGGAACTGAACCGTCTTCGCAACAGGTTCCAGCTTTTCCTTGGTCGCGACAGAGATCAAAATCCCGTCGAACAGCCGCGATGCCATAAGGCTGCGCAGTTCGTTGGTCGATGGCGCAATTCTCAGGCAGACTGAAACTCCGAACCGGCGCATCTGCCCCATGGCGATCATCGGCCCCAACGTGTGCTGCTCGCGGTCCGGCACGATCAGCAAGACGGTGCCATGCCCCGTGTCGCCCGCCTGATCGGCCACCCAGGCCATCCCGATTTCGCGCAACAGGCTTTGCATCCGCCCCACGCCGACCGACACATCCAGCCAGGACATCTGATCCTCGTGCCAGGCTGTTCCCATGCGGCGCGCTGCTTCCGGAATGTAGATATCTGCCATCGCTGCCAGACTGATGCGGGCACGCCGCACTTCGCGCAACAACTCGGCAAAAGCGTCCTTGGTGCCCGAGAGAGAGGCTGCAATCAGCCCTGCAACCACCGGTTCGCGCAATTCCGAAAAGGCGCGGGCGTTGCGATCCGCCAGCAACGACACGACCTGTGACGCGAAATAAATCACCCCGGCACTGTCTTTGACTTGTGCACGGCCTTGATCTTGCGGCTGAATTTCCTGCATGCGCCCGGCTCCCCCCGGGGAGACCCGCAAAATCTGCGCCTGAGTCTATCAGCACGATCGGGGTCATCCTTACAGTTAACTTTCCCTGAGGACTGCGACAATGTCAAAGAAAATTGACACTTTTAAGGCTAGGTACTGCGGCATGCGTATTCAAGTATCTGTTTTTCAATAACAATAGATTGATTATTTTGCAGAGGGTGTCAAGTACGGAACAGGGGTGTTCGGTGAAACTGTAAACCTGAATTGTGTAAGTTTTGGTTGACACATTCTTAGCGGGGCGGCTAGGATTGGCCCATGGACCCGTCCTGTGAAAGCCTTCTGATGCCCAAGAATCGTTCCGATCAAGCCGCCCGTCGCCCGCTTTACACGGCGGAAGAACGTGTGCGGCGCGACGCTTCGAAGTGGACGATGGTTCAGGGCATTCTGGCACCTCTTCAGTTCCTCGCCTTCGCGACCTCGCTGGTTCTGGTGCTGCACTACATCGCCACCGGTGAAGGGTACGAGGCCGCGACGATCTCCATCGTGGTCAAGACCGGCTTTTTGTATCTGATCATGGTCACCGGCGCGATCTGGGAGAAGGTGGTCTTTGGCCAATACCTTCTGGCCCCGTCGTTCTTCTGGGAGGATGTTTTCAGTTTCGCGGTCATCACGCTGCACACCGCTTATCTGGTGGTGCTCTTCACCGGCGCGCTTGGCCCGCTGGATCAGATGTTCCTGGCTCTGGCCGCCTATGTCACTTACGCGATCAACGCGGCACAGTTCATCTACAAGCTGCGGTTGGCCCGGCTGGATGCGGCGGTGCGGGCATGAACGCACCTGCTTTGGCCATGGGATGCACCAACACCCCGGTTCTGAAAGAGCGTGGCCAGCGTGAGGTGTTTTGCGGCCTGACCGGGGTCATCTGGCTTCATCGCAAGATGCAGGACGCGTTCTTTCTGGTTGTGGGCAGCCGCACCTGCGCCCATCTGCTGCAATCGGCCGCCGGGGTGATGATTTTCGCCGAACCCCGCTTTGGCACCGCGATCCTTGAGGAAAAAGATCTCGCCGGTCTTGCCGACGCCCAGACCGAACTTGACCGTGAGGTTGATCGTCTGCTGGCCCGCCGCCCCGACATTCGCCAACTGTTCCTTGTCGGGTCCTGCCCGTCAGAGGTCATCAAGCTTGACCTGCACCGCGCCGCCGAACGGATGAGCGTCAAGCACGCCCCCCATGTGCGCGTGCTGAACTACTCCGGATCAGGCATTGAAACCACCTTCACGCAGGGCGAAGACGCCTGCCTTGCGTCAATGGTCCCGACCTTGCCTGTCACGACCGAAAAAGAGCTGCTGCTGGTCGGCGCACTGCCCGATGTGGTTGAAGATCAGGCGCTGGCTCTGCTGGCGGCCATGGGCATCACCAAGGTGCGCTGCCTGCCCGCCCGCCGTTCGTCTGACGTGCCTTCGGTTGGGCCGAACACCGTCTTTGCACTTGTGCAACCGTTCCTCGGCGACACCCATGCCGCGTTGACCGGTCGCGGTGCGCGCCATATCGCAGCCCCCTTCCCGTTCGGTGCCGAAGGATCGACCCTTTGGCTTCAGGCGATTGCGACCGAATTCGGCGTCGCCCCCGACCTGTTCGCCAAAGTCACCGCCGCGCCGCGTGCCCGTGCCGAAAAGGCCATCGCAGCCGCCGCACAGACCCTGACAGGCAAGTCGATCTTCTTCTTCCCCGACAGCCAGCTTGAACTGCCACTCGCCCGTTTCCTGACGCGCGAATGCGGCATGACCGCGATCGAGGTTGGCACCCCCTTCCTGCACCGCGATCTGATGGCCCCGGAACTGGCTCTGCTGGCAGAGGGTCCGACGATTTCCGAAGGTCAGGATGTTGACAAGCAACTGGCCCGCGCCCGCGCTGCCCGGGCTGACCTGACTGTCTGCGGCTTGGGTCTGGCAAACCCGCTTGAGGCAGAGGGTATGGCCACCAAATGGGCCATCGAACTGGTCTTCACGCCCGTCCATTTCTACGAACAAGCCGGCGATCTGGCAGCGCTGTTTGCCCGGCCACTGCGCCGTCGTGCCCTGCTTGCTCCGCTGGCCCCCACGCTGGAGGCTGCCGAATGAAGCTGACGCTGTGGACATACGAAGGCCCCCCGCATGTCGGCGCGATGCGCGTTGCGACCGCGATGAAGGGCCTGCACTATGTCCTGCACGCGCCACAAGGCGACACCTACGCCGACCTTCTGTTCACCATGATCGAACGCCGCGACCACCGCCCGCCTGTCACATACACCACCTTTCAGGCCCGCGACCTTGGCGGCGACACCGCCACCCTGTTCAAGACCGCCTGCCAGGAGGCCGTCACCCGCTTCAAGCCAGAGGCGATCATCGTTGGCGCGTCCTGCACCGCCGAACTGATTCAGGACAACCCCGCTGGCCTTGCCGGTTCGATGAACCTTGGCGTGCCGGTTATCGCGCTTGACCTGCCGTCCTACCAGCGCAAGGAAGGCTTCGGCACGGATGAGACATTCCTGCAGATTGTGCGGCACCTTACCAAGCCCTGTGCGCGCACCGAACAGATCACCTGTAACCTGATCGGCCCGACCGCTCTTGGGTTCCGCCACCGCGACGACATCACCGAACTGACCCGGATGCTGGCCGAAATGGGCATCGGCGTGAACGTCTGCGCGCCCATGGGTGCGCGGCCGTCAGACATTGCCCGCATGGGTGCCGCCCATTTCAACGTGCTGATGTACCCTGAACACGCTGAATCCGCCGCCCGCTGGCTTGAAACGAACTTCAAGCAACCTTTCACCAAAACCGTCCCGATCGGCGTCGGTGCCACCCGCGATTTCCTTGATGAAGTGTCACGCCTGACCGGCCTGCCCGCCAAAACCGACACGTCGCGCCTGCGCCTGCCGTGGTGGACCCGCAGCGTTGACAGCACTTACCTGACCGGCAAGCGCGTCTTCATCTTCGGCGACGGCACCCATGTCGCCGCCGCCGCCCGCATCGCCCGCGACGAGATGGGGTTTGAGGTCGCCGGTCTGGACTGCTTCAACCGCGAAATGGCCCGCCCGATCCGTGCCCTTGCCAAGGAATACGGCGTCGAAGCCCTGATCTCTGACGACTACCTTGAAGTTGAATCCACCATCGCCGCCCTGCACCCGGAAATGATCCTTGGCACGCAGATGGAGCGTCACATTGGCAAACGTCTCGGCATCCCCTGCGCCGTGATTTCCGCCCCGGTGCACGTGCAGGATTTCCCGGCCCGCTATTCCCCCCAGATGGGTTGGGAAGGCGCGAATGTGATCTTCGACACATGGGTTCATCCGCTGGTGATGGGTCTGGAAGAGCACCTGTTGCACATGTTCCGCGACGATTTCGAATTTCATGACGAGGCGGGCGCCTCGCACCACGGCGCCCAGCACCAACCTCGCCCGGTTGTCGCTGAAGCCGCCCCTGCGGCCGCAGCAGCGGCGGGCTCGATGCCCGTCGAGGCTGCAACCCCCGCAACGCCAACCCAAAGCGCTGACATCATCTGGCTGTCGGATGCCGAAAACGAGCTGAAGAAGATCCCGTTCTTCGTGCGTGGCAAGGCCCGCCGCAACACCGAAAAATACGCTGAAACCAAGGGTGTCACCGCCATCTCTGTCGAAACCCTGTATGAGGCAAAGGCCCATTATGCGCGCTGAAAGCCCGATCACCGGAACGTTGGTTTCAGACAAAAAGTCTGGCTATAACATCGTTGTCGTCACCCTTGACCAGCACGCCGCAGGCCCCGCCGCCCGCATCACGCCCCGCCTTGCCAAAGATTTCCCCGGCCTGACCATCTCGATTCACGCCGCCGCAGAATGGGCCGAAGACCCTGCCGCACTTGTCCGCTGCAAGCAGGCGCTGCAGACCGCCGACATCATTGTCGCGAACCTTTTGTTCATTGAAGAACACATCACCGCCATCCTGCCCGCCTTGACCGAAGCGCGCCCCCGCGTCGACGCCTTCATCGGCGTCATAGCTGACAGCGCCATCGTCAAGCTGACCAAGATGGGCGATCTGGATATGTCCAAGCCCGCCTCTGCGGCTATGGCTTTGCTGAAGAAACTGAAGCCATCTGCCAAAACCTCGGGTAATTCCGGGCAAAAGCAGATGTCGATGCTGCGCCGCCTGCCGAAAATCCTGCGCTGGATTCCCGGCAAGGCGCAGGACATGCGCGCCTGGTTCCTGTCGATGCAATACTGGCTGGGCGGGTCGGACGACAACATCGAACAGATGATCCGCTTTCTGATTGGCCGCTATTCGACGCATAAGGATTGGCGCGGTGCGGTGTCCAAAGCGCCGGTCGATTACCCCGAGGTCGGTCTGTACCACCCCAAACTGGCCAACCGGATCACCACCAACCTTGCCGATCTGCCGCGCCCTGCGGGGTCCAAGCTGACCGTCGGCCTGCTGATGCTGCGGTCTTACGTGCTGGCCTCGGATACGGCGCATTACGACGCCGTCATCGCCGCGTTTGAATCGCGGGGCATCGCGTGCATTCCCGCCTTTGCCGGTGGCCTTGATGGTCGGCCGGCAATCGACGCCTACTTCAAGACTGCCGGACGCCATGTCGATACCATGGTCTCGCTGACCGGCTTTTCACTCGTCGGCGGCCCGGCCTACAATGACAGCCCGGCGGCGGTTGACGCCCTTTCTGCGCTTGACGTGCCCTACATCGCCGCCCACCCGCTGGAGTTTCAGACCCTTGGCCAATGGGCCGATGCGGGCACCGGTCTTGGGCCGATTGAAACCACCATGCTGATCGCCTTGCCGGAAATCGACGGTGCCACCAACCCGACCGTCTTTGCAGGCCGCCTTGGCTTGGACGGCTGCAAGGGCTGCGCGCATATGTGCAAGGGCAGCCCGGACAGCCGCGCCATGTCGCCCTGCCACGAACGGGTCGCCTCACTGGCCGAAAAGACCCAGCGCATGGCCCGCCTGCGCCAGGTGAAGAACGCTGACAAAAAGGTTGGAATCGTGTTGTTCGGCTTTCCCCCGAACGCAGGCGCTGCTGGCACCGCCGCCTATCTGTCGGTCTTTGAAAGCCTGCACAACACGCTGAACGCCATGAAGGCCGACGGCTACAGCCTTGATGTGCCCGCCACCGTGGCCGACCTGCGTGAAGCGGTTCTTGGCGGCAACGCCAAAACCTACGGCCAGCCCGCGAACATCGAGGCGCTTGTCGACGCCGACACCATCGTGCGCCACACACCGACCCTGCAAGAGGTCGAGGCTGTCTGGGGCCCCGCCCCCGGCAAAGTGCAAAGCGACGGGCGCAATGTCTTTGTCCTCGGCAAGACCTTCGGCAATGTGTTTGTCGGCCTGCAACCGACCTTCGGCTACGAAGGCGACCCGATGCGCCTGCTGTTTGAACGCGGCTTTGCCCCGACCCACGCTTTCGTTCAGTTCTATCTGTGGATGCGCAATTCCTTCAACGCCGATGTCTATTTGCACTACGGCATGCACGGCGCGTTGGAGTTCATGCCGGGTAAGCAAGCCGGTCTTGGCGGGCGCGACTGGCCCGACCGTCTGATCGGCGAAGTGCCCAACATATACCTGTACGCCGCCAACAACCCGTCAGAGGCGTCGTTGGCCAAACGCCGGTCGAACGCGATCACCATCTCGCACCTTACGCCACCTTTGGCACAGGCTGGCCTGTACAGGGGCCTGATCGAACTGAAAGACAGCCTGACCCGCTGGCGTCTGATGGCCCCAGACGCGCCCGAACGTCACGACCTTGAGGCGTTGATTGCCGAACAGGCCGCCGCTGTCGACATGACCGGCCAAAAGCCCGCCGCGTTGTGGCTGAAGTTGCTTGAGGCCGAAGACGCCCTGATCCCGGACGGGTTGCACGTTGTAGGTAAGCCGATGACCGCCGCCGCCCGCGCGGACTATCTGAACCTGCTGCCGCCGATGGATGACGTCACCCGCGCCCGGATTGACAAGCAGTTGCAACAGGATACCGAAATCCCCGCGATCCTGCGCGCCATGTCGGCCCGCTTCATCGCCCCGGTGCCGGGCGGCGACCTGATCCGCAGTCCCCAGATCCTGCCAACCGGGCGCAACATCCACGCTTTTGACCCGTTCCGCATGCCGACCGAGTTTGCCTTGCGCGACGGTGCTGCCCAGGCCGACCGCCTGCTGGCCGCCCACCCGACCCTGCCGCGCTCCATCGCTTTGGTCCTGTGGGGGTCGGATAACATCAAATCCGACGGCGGCCCGATTGCCCAAGCGCTGGCGCTGATGGGTGCCAAACCCCGCTTTGACGCCTATGGCCGGCTGTGCGGTGCTGACCTGATCCCGCTGGCCCAGCTTGGCCGCCCGCGGATTGACGTTCTGATGACCGTGTCGGGCATCTTCCGCGACCTGTTGCCCTTGCAAACCAAGATGCTGGCCGAGGCCGCCTATAAATGCGCGATGGCCGATGAACCGCTAAGCCAGAACTTCATCCGCGCCCATGCCCTTGCCTATGCCACAGAGATGACCTGCGACATGGAAACCGCTTCGCTGCGCGTGTTTTCAAATGCCGAAGGCGCTTATGGGTCGAACGTCAACCAACTCGTCGACAGTTCAGCCTTCGGGCAAGAAGATGAACTGGCTGACGCCTACGAAGCGCGCAAGTCGTTCGCTTACGGTCTGAACGGCAAGCCGGTCAAGCAGGCGGCGCTGATGCAAAAGGCGCTGAAAAACGTCGAGATGGCCTATCAGAACCTGGAATCAGTCGAACTGGGCGTCACCTCGGTCGATCACTATTTTGATACGCTGGGCGGCATCGCCCGCGCCGTCAAACGCCAGCGCGGCACGGAAACTCCGGTGTATATCAGCGACCAGACGCGGGGTTCGGGCAAAATCCGCACCTTGCGCGATCAGATCGCCCTTGAAAGCCGCTCGCGCACGCTGAACCCCAAATTCTATGAGGGTCTGCTGAAGCACGGTGCTGAAGGGGTGCGACAGATCGAATCCTACGTCACCAACACGATGGGCTGGTCGGCCACGGCAGAGGCGGTCGATCCTTGGGTCTATCAGCGCCTGTCGGAAACCTTTGTGCTGGACGAGGCGATGAGGAAACGTCTGGCGGGCCTGAACCCACAAGCCAGCGCCCGCATGGCCAACCGTCTGATCGAGGCGTCGGAACGGTCCTACTGGACCCCCGACGCCGCCACCCTCGCCGCGCTGCAAAACGCAGCCGATGAACTTGAAGACCGTCTGGAAGGGATTGCAGCCGAATGAGCGCCGCTTTCCAGACCAGCACCACCCCCGCGTCGGAGCCTCCGGCGGGAATATTTGTACCATTATGAAAGGGCCAAAAGCATGAGCCTTGATTCGGTTCCCAATCTGCGCGGCCTTGACGGCGAAGGCTCTGTTCAGGTCCATCAGGACGATACGGCCAAGATCGAAGGGGCCAAGGTGTTTTCGATCTATGGCAAGGGGGGGATTGGAAAATCCACCACCTCGTCCAACCTGTCGGCGGCGTTTTCGATGATGGGCAAGCGGGTGTTGCAGATCGGCTGCGACCCGAAACATGACAGCACCTTTACCCTGACCGGACGTTTGCAGGCCACGGTGATCGACATCCTGAAAGACGTCGATTTCCATGCCGAGGAACTGCGGCCAGAGGATTACGTCGCGACCGGTTTTAACGGCGTGAAATGTGTCGAGGCGGGTGGTCCCCCGGCGGGAACGGGCTGCGGCGGCTATGTCGTGGGCCAGACGGTGAAGCTTTTGAAACAGCACCATCTGCTGGAAGACACCGATGTGGTGATCTTTGACGTGCTGGGTGACGTGGTCTGCGGCGGTTTTGCAGCGCCCCTGCAACACGCTGACCGGGCGGTGATCGTCACAGCCAATGACTTTGACAGCATCTATGCGATGAACCGCATCATCGCGGCGGTGCAGGCCAAGGCGGGCAACTACAAGGTCCGGCTGGCAGGCTGTGTGGCCAACCGTTCACGCGAAACCAACGAGGTGGACCGTTACTGCGAACGTGTCGGCTTCAACCGCATCGCGCATATGCCCGACATCGACGCCATCCGGCGGTCACGCCTGAAGAAAAAGACCTTGTTCGAAATGGATGACAGCGAAGACATCGTGATGGCGCGTGCCGAATACATGCGGCTGGCCGATGTGCTGTGGCGTTCGGTTCAGGGTGAGGGGACCTCGCCTGCCCCGCTGCCCGACCGCGAGATTTTTGAACTGCTGGGGTTCGACTAGAATGGCTGACTACTCGGCAACTCTTTCCCGGGTCGAAGATTATTTCGACCGCTCCGCCACCAAGGTGTGGGAGCGGTTGACGTCTGACGCCCCGGTCAGCCGCATCCGCCAGACGGTGCGCGAAGGCCGCGACCGGATGCGGGCGGTGATGCTGGGGCAGTTGCCCGCCGATCTGCGCGGCGCACGGGTGTTGGATGCCGGGTGTGGAGCGGGCCAGATGACGGCCGAATTGGCCGCACGTGGAGCCGAGGTGATGGCTGTCGATATCTCGCCAGCACTGGTCGAGATTGCGCGGGCGCGGCTTCCGGCAGCGGATACCGCCAGGGTCACCTTCGCCAGCGGCGACATGACGGCGGACCATGGCCAGTTTGACTACGTTCTGGCGATGGATTCGTTGATCTATTACGGCACCGATGACCTTGCGCAGTCCCTTGACCGTCTGGGCCGTAACACCTCCAAAGCTGTGGTTTTCACCGTGGCACCGCGCACGCCGTTCCTGATGACGTTCTGGACGATGGGCAAGCTGTTTCCCCGCGCGGACCGCAGCCCGACCATGGTGCCGCACGCCTTTGACACCCTTAACCGCGCCACCGCTGGCCGCCTGACCAGAGTCGACCGGGTGTCACGTGGCTTTTACATCTCGGAATGTCTGGAGTACCGGCCGTGATCTTCTTCAAATCCAAGCATATCCAACAGCTTGGCACCAAATGGATGCCGTTTGCCGATGCCGCCTCGGAAGGACTGACGATGGCGCAGTTGCTGCGGCTGGGCCTGTTTCAGGTGTCGGTCGGCATGGCCTCGGTTCTGCTGTTGGGCACGCTGAACCGTGTGATGATTGTCGAACTTGCGGTGCCAGCCAGCGTTGTGGCGCTGATGATTGCCTTGCCGGTGGTATCAGCCCCGTTCCGCGCCCTGTTGGGCCATAAATCCGACAATCACAAAAGCTGGATCGGCTGGAAGCGCATTCCCTACCTGTGGTTCGGCAGCCTGTGGCAGATGGGCGGCCTTGCCATCATGCCGTTTGCCCTGATCGTGCTGTCGGGTGACCAGATTCATGGGCCGGAATGGGCAGGCAAGGCGCTGGCTGGCATCGCCTTTCTGATGACCGGCATCGGGATGCACATGACGCAGACCGCTGGTCTTGCGCTCGCCTCTGACCGCGCCTCGGAAGAAACCCGGCCCCGCGTTGTGGCGCTGCTGTATGTGATGAACCTGTTGGGCATGGCGGTGTCTGCCGTCATCCTGGGTCTGTTGCTGCGCGATTTCAATGAGATCAAGCTGGTCCGCGTCGTGCAGGGTTGCGGCGTTGTCACGATCATTCTGAACGTGATCGCCCTGTGGAAGCAGGAAAAAGTCCGCCCGATGACGAAAGAAGAGATGGAGGAAACCCGTCCGATCTTTCATGAAGGCTGGCGCGATCTGATGGCTGGCGGCACTGCGGGTCGGTTGTTGCTGGTGGTCATGCTGGGCACCATGGGCTTTCAGATGCAAGACGTTCTGCTGGAACCTTACGGCGCTGAAATCCTTGGGCTTTCGGTCGGATCAACCACTTGGTTGACCGCCTGCAACGCCATGGGCGCGTTGGTCGGTTTCATCCTTGCGGGCCGCTGGATGAGCCAGGGTCAAGAGATGCACCGCATGGCCGCGCGCGGCCTGCTGGTCGGGGTCGTAGCCTTCCTTATGGTGATCTTTGCAGCACCCCTGCAATCGGTTGTCATGTTCTATCTTGGTGCATGGTGCATCGGGCTGGGCGCGGGACTGTTCGCCGTATCAACCCTGACCGCCGCGATGGCCATGCCCGAACATGGCAAGGCCGGACGCGGGCTGGTGCTGGGGGCCTGGGGCGCGGCACAGGCCACTGCGGCTGGTCTGTCCATCGCCATCGGCGGCGGTCTGCGCGATTCCGTCGGCACCTACGCGATGGAGGGGCATTTTGGCGCCATCTTTGCCACCAAGACCTTCGGCTACGCTTTCGTCTACCAACTTGAAATCGCGGTTCTGTTCGCGACGCTGCTTGCCTTGGCCCCGCTGGTCCGGGTCACACTTTTCAATGCACAAACCAAAGCCAATGCTGCCCGGTTGGGCCTCGTTGACTTTCCAAACTGACAGAGGACAAACCCTATGCTGGGCACCCACTTCTTTGGCAACTTCGACTTGGCTTCGCTGGCGATCTGGCTTTTCTGGGGCTTTTTCGCGCTGCTGATCTACTATCTGCAAACCGAAAACATGCGGGAAGGCTACCCGCTTGAAACCGAAGATGGCGCGCCTGCGCCAAATCAAGGCCCCTTCCCGCTGCCGAAGGCCAAGACCTTCCTGCTGCCGCATGGCCGGGGTGAGGTGACCGTTCCGAACGGGGCGCGTGAGGCGCGTGAATTGGCACTTGGCCGCACCGCCGTGTCGGACGGCTTTCCCCATGCGCCGACCGGCGACCCGATGGTTGACGGTGTGGGCCCCGCCGCCTGGGCACCGCGCCGCGACATTCCCGAACTGGATGGCCATGGCCACAACAAGCTGGTGCCGATGATGATGGCCACGGCGTTTGGCGTGTCGGCCGGGCGTGATCCGCGCGGCCTGCCGGTTCAGGCCGGCGACAATGAGGTTGTAGGCTCTATCTCTGACATGTGGGTCGATGCGCCCGAACAACTGGTGCGCTATCTTGAGATTGACCTGAACAGCGGTGGCAAGCGTCTGGTGCCGATGCCGATGGTCAAGATCTGGAAAGACCGGGTCCGGATCAACTCGCTGACGTCCGACCTGTTCGCCGGGGTCCCTGCCACCAAGTCGATGACCGAAGTTACTCTGCTGGAAGAAGACAAGATCAGCGCCTACTATGCGGGTGGCACGCTTTATGCCGCTGAAAAGCGCAAAGGCGGCAGCGAAAGCTGGAAACCATGACCTCTCACGATGATTTTGCCGTCGAACCGGTGCCGGGCCTTCCAGCCCGGCCCCCGTTGGGCGAAGACCTGCTGTGGCAGGGCCGCCCGGACAGCTTTGCGCTGGCCCGGGATGCCTACAAGATCGGCTGGATCGCCGGTTATTTTCTGCTGTGGGCAACCTGGCGCGGATCCGTCATAGCCCACACCCCGGCAGAGTTCATCGGGGTGATGCTGCCCTATATGGTGATCGGATCGGTGGCTTGCGCCATCATCTACCTTGCCGCCCTGATGCAGGCGCGCACCACCATGTACACCGTCACGACCGCCCGCGTGGCCATGCGGATCGGTGCGGCGCTGACCGTCACACTGAACATTCCGTTCAAGCAGGTCGCCAACGCCAATCTGATCCTGCGCCGCAACGGAACCGGTTCCATCGCCCTAGAGACCTTGGGCGATACAACGATCTCGTATCTGGTGTGCTGGCCCCATGTCCGGCCGTGGCAGCTGGCCAAGACCCAACCGATGCTGCGCTGCATCCCCGATGCCGCCCGCGTGGCAAAGATTCTGGCCGATGCGGCGCAGACCCGCCTGAACGAACCGGTCCTGTCGCGCGCATCTGGCGGCCTGTCCCTTGCAGCGGCGGAGTAGCCCCATGGCCCAAACCTACGCCCGCCCCTCTGACGACCCGGACATGATCCCAAAGCCGTTGCTTTGGGCGATTCTGGCACTGGTTGTCACCAGCGTTGTGGTGGTGACCTTTGCCGTCCTGACGAACCGCCCCCATGTCGGCGTGCCCAAATCGGCAACCATCGTCGCCGAACGTGACATCATCCTGAAAGGCGGCGGCGCGCAGGCCGTGACCGTTCTGGACACCAAGGGCAACGTGTTGATGGACCTGCCGCATGGCGGCTTCATCACCGTGATTCAGAACGCGATGGAACGCGCTCGCTTCACGGACGGAGTTGATAAAATGCTTCCGGTGCGTATTGTGGAGTACGCAAACGGTCGCCTGACCGCACTTGACGACTACACCGGGTGGAGTGCCGAACTCGGCGCCTTCGGTTCAGACAACAGGGCCGCATTCGAACGGCTCATGTCGCAACACTGACAAACAATAATGGGAACCAAATCATGGGAATCTTCAGTAAATACGCCGAGGACGTACCTTGCACGGTTGAAGTAAGCCACCGCTTCGAAAGCCTGCACGCCCACGTTCGCTTCAACAACGGCGCTGTCGTCTATCCGGGCGACGAGGTTTTGGTTCACGGTGCGCCGATCGTCGCTGCTTATGGTGAGCTGATCATTCAGGATCGCCAGGCCACGATCACCCGCGCCAGCGCGCTGGAACGGCTGTGGACCCGGATGACCGGCGATTTCGGCTTTATGGAACTGTGTGAGTTTTCGTTCTCGGATCAGGTGACGCTATGAATGTCTCTTCGACACCCAAGGCGCTTGAGGCCGACTACGCCGAACTCGCCGCTGCCCAGCCGATGGACACGCAGGCGATGGCGACCGAAACCACGCTCTTGAACCCACGCTTTTACACTACCGACTTTGATGAGATGGACCGGGTTGACGTCACCCCTGTGCGCAAGGACTGGGACGACCTTCTGGCCGAAATGGCTGCCGACCCCAACAAGGGCCACTTCAAGAAGACCGTCGACTGGACCGAATGGGATGCCAACTGGGACGGCATGGAGCCGAAACTCAAGCGTGAATTCATCGACTTTCTGGTGTCGTCGTGCACCGCCGAATTTTCTGGCTGCGTGCTGTACAAGGAAATGAAGCGGCGCGGCAACAACCCCGACATCTGCGCCCTGTTCGGCTATATGTCCCGGGACGAGGCGCGCCATGCCGGTTTCATCAACGACGCCCTGCGTGAGGCTGGCGTTGCAGTGAACCTGGGCTTTCTGACCAAGGCGAAAAAGTACACCTATTTCCGCCCCAAGTTCATCTACTACGCCACCTACCTGTCTGAGAAAATCGGGTACGCCCGCTACATCACCATCTTCCGCCACCTTGAGGCGAACCCCGATCACCGCTTCCACCCGATCTTCAAGTGGTTCCGTGAGTGGTGCAACGACGAATTCCGCCACGGCGAGGCTTTTGCGCTGCTCATGCGCACCGACCCCAAGCTGACCAACTCTTTCGCCAACAAACTGTGGATCAGGTTCTTTTTGACCGCCGTCTACTCCACCATGTCGGTGCGTGACCACCAGCGCCCCGAATTCCACAAGGCGCTTGGTGTGGATATCGAATGGTATGACCAAGAGGTCTACCGCAAAACCTCTGCCATCGCGCGCCAGGTCTTCCCGGTCGAGATTGACATTGACCACAAGCGCTGGCTGCCCAACTTGCGCAAAATGCGCGACGCGTTCGGCCAGATGGATGCGGGCAAGCGCAAGGGCGGTCTTGGCGGCTGGTTCACCCACAAAGTCGGCGTGATCAAGGCGGCAACCGCCTTTGTCTCGTTGTACACCATCCCGGTCATCCACCGCGAACCGCCCAAAGATGTGCGGTTGGAGCCGGTCTATTGAGGTTGATCTTACATCAAGCCGCAGGTCGGGACATGCGTGTCCCGGCCCGTTGCCTTGGGGGCAGGCATGACCGATAGCCCGTGGTTTGCCGCCGTTACCACTTTGTTTCTGTGGTGGTTCTCCACCGGCATAATCCTGTGGCGGGTGCGCGTTGCTGACAATGGTACGTCGCAGGACCATTTCAATTCCGTCGTCATAGGCCTGCCGCTTCTGGCGGTTGGAGTTATGGCTGCAAGGGCCTCGTTAGGCGACCTGTCGGCCAACGGCATCTATCTGGCCTTCTTGGCAGCACTGGCGCTGTGGGGCTGGATAGAGCTTGCCTTTCTGTCCGGCGTGATCACCGGCCCGAACACGCAACCCTGCCCGCCCTTCGCCAGCCAGCGTGACCGGTTCTGGCGCGCTGTCGGCACCATCGCCTGGCACGAGGCGCTGTTGGTGACCACGCTGACCGCCCTTGGACTAGCCTCGCTTCACGCCGCAAACCCGTTCGCCTTTGGCACCTTTGCGCTGCTGTTTGTCGCCCGCATCTCTGCCAAGCTGAATCTGTTTCTGGGCGTGCCCCGCATCAACGTGCAATTCCTGCCTAAACCGCTGTCCCATCTGGCCAGCCATTTCCGCGTCGGACGCATCACCGCCCTCTTTCCGGTGTCGGTTTCAATCCTGACCGTGTTTTCCGCCCTGCTGCTGGAACGCGCGATCAACGTGGAACATCCGGGCATGTCCGTCGGCTATTCGCTCTTGACCTGCCTTTGTCTGCTGGCATTGTTAGAGCACTGGTTCATGGTGCTGCCGTTGCCGGATGAAAAACTGTGGCGCTGGATGATGCCCGCCGCAAAACCGCAAAAAGACACGCTTGAGGACGCCAATGGACTTTGATCAGATATTCCGCAGCCAGCTTGACGCCCTGAAAGCCGAAGGCAACTACCGCACCTTTGCCGAACTAGAACGCAAACGTGGAGAGTTTCCCCGCGCCAGCAACCACAAGGATGGCACGGTTTCCGAAATCACCGTCTGGTGTTCGAACGATTACCTTGGCATGGGCCAGCATCCTGACGTCGTCAAAGCGATGGTTGATTGTGTGCAGGCCAGCGGCACTGGCGCAGGCGGCACCCGCAACATCTCTGGCAACAACCACAAACATTTGCTGCTAGAGGCGGAACTGGCTGACCTGCACCGCAAGGAATCGGCGCTGCTGTTCACCTCTGGCTATGTGTCCAACTGGGCGGCACTTTCGACTTTGGGCAGTCGGATCCCCAATGTGGTGATCCTGTCGGACGCGGGCAACCACGCAAGCATGATCGAAGGCGTGCGCCATTCGCGCGCCGACAAGGTGATCTGGGGCCACAACGACTGGCGCGATCTTGACCGCAAACTGGCGGCTGTCGGCGACCGGCCCAAGATCGTTGCGTTTGAATCGGTCTATTCGATGGACGGCGATGTCGCTCCGATCAAAGAGATTGTGCAGGTCGCCAAAGCCCACGGTGCGATGACCTATATCGACGAGGTGCACGCGGTGGGGATGTACGGCCCACGCGGCGGCGGTGTGTCGGAACGCGAAGGTCTTGCCGATCAGATCGACCTGATCGAGGGCACTTTGGGCAAGGCCTTTGGCGTGGTCGGCGGCTATATCACCGGCTCTGCGGCGCTGTGCGACTTCATCCGCAGCTTTGCCAGCGGTTTTATCTTCACGACCGCCCTGCCCCCGGCTGTGGCTGCCGCTGCGACCGCGTCAATCCAGCACCTGAAAACGTCGCAGGTCGAACGCGACCGCCAAAAGGTGCAGGTCGCCAAGCTGCGCGCCCGGCTGGACAGCTACGGCATCCCCCACATGGCCAACGAAAGCCACATTGTTCCGGTGCTGATCGGCGATCCGGTCAAGTGCCGGATGATCAGCGATATCCTGATGCGCGACTGGGGCATCTATGTGCAGCCGATCAATTATCCGACCGTCGCCAAGGGAACAGAGCGTCTGCGCATCACGCCCTCACCCTTCCACACCGACGCCGATATTGACCATCTGGCCAACGCGCTACATTCCCTTTGGCAGCATTGCGCCCTGTCGCGGGCTGTGGCTTAAAGTACCAATTTCGTGATCCGACTCGCTGCCGGACACGTATACACCTGCAGGGAGCACTAGGGAGACCCCGATGAAATTCACTTTGGCCATTCTTGCGGTATTGGCCACCGCAACAGCACCCGCCTTTGCCGCCGGCGACGCCACAAAGGGCGAGGCCGTCTTCAAGCAGTGCCAGACCTGCCACATGGTCGTGGACGGTGACGGCAAGATGTTGGCTGGTAAGGGCGCCAAGATTGGCCCGAACCTGTACGGCGTGTTTGGCCGCACCGCTGGCACCTACGAAGGCTTCAAGTATGGCGACTCGATGAAGGCCGCCGGGGCTGCTGGTCTGGTCTGGGATGAAGCGCACTTTGTCGAATACGTCCAGAACCCGGCCAACTTCCTGAAAACCCAATTGGGTAAGCCCGCAGTTGCCAAGATGGCCTTCAAGGTCAAGGACGCAGCCACGGCTGAGGATGTCTACGCCTATCTGTCACAGTTCAGCCCGCCGGCTGCTGCGGCTGATGCAATGGCCCCGGCCGCCACCGATGCGACAGCGCCTGCTGCTACCGCACCGGCTGCGACAGACCCTGCCGCAACTGTACCAGCAACGCCCCCGGCACCGTGAAGATCTGACCATTCAACGAAAAAGCCGCCAGAGAAATCTGGCGGCTTTTTTTATT
The DNA here is from genome assembly GCA_038231775.1 of Rhodobacterales bacterium. Classification (GTDB taxonomy): domain Bacteria; phylum Pseudomonadota; class Alphaproteobacteria; order Rhodobacterales; family Rhodobacteraceae; genus Stagnihabitans. The sequence continues at coordinate 30,510 of JBBRKS010000003.1, forward strand.
GGAAAATGGTTTGGTTGACCGAAAAGACGTCTCAGGCGCGCAGCGATTGCACCTTCTGCGGCAAAACCCGCTCTACCGCCCGCGAAATATCTGCCACCGTCAGCCCCGCATCGGCATACATGTCCGCCGGGCTGGATTGTTCGATGAACCGGTCCGGCAAAGTCAGGGTGCGCAGCCGCGCCCCACCGTCCAAGCCGCCCGAGTTCGCCATATACTCCAGCACCTGCGCGCCAAAGCCGCCGCGTGCGCCCTGTTCGACTGTGATGATTGCTGCGTGGTTGCGGGCAAGCTGGCGGATCAGGTCAGTGTCCAACGGCTTGGCAAAGCGCGCATCGGCCACGGTGACCGAAATACCCTGCGCCGCCAGCCCTTCCGCCGCAGCCAGGCATTCCGGCAAATGCGCGCCAAAGCATAACAGCGCCACATCGGTCCCCTCACGCAGCACGCGGCCCTTGCCGATCTTGAGGATCTCACCCCGTTCAGGCATCTGCACCCCACTGCCCTCACCGCGCGGATAGCGGAAAGAGATCGGGCCAGCGTCATAGGCTGCAGCCGTCGCAACCATATGCACCAGTTCCGCCTCGTCGCCCGCCGCCATCACGACAAAGCCGGGCAGGTTGGCCAGAAACCCCACATCGAACGCCCCGGCATGGGTCGCACCGTCAGCACCCACCAGTCCGGCCCGGTCAATGGCAAACCGCACCGGCAAGCCCTGCAATGCGACGTCATGCACGATCTGGTCATAGCCGCGCTGCAGAAAGGTGGAGTATATCGCGACAAACGGCTTCAGCCCGCTGGCCGCCATCCCGGCGGCAAAGGTCACAGCATGTTGTTCAGCAATGCCCACGTCAAACACCCGCGCCGGAAAGCGCTGCGCCATGATGTCCAACCCGGTGCCAGACGGCATCGCCGCCGTCACCGCAACAATCTTGCCATCCCGCGCCGCTTCGTCCGTCAGCGCCCGGGCAAAGACCGACGTATAGGCCGGGGCGTTTGACTTGGCCTTCGCCTGCGTGCCCGACACAACGTCGAACTTCGCCACGCCGTGATACTTGTCGGCGGCGTTTTCGGCGGGCGCATAGCCCTTGCCCTTGACCGTCACAGCATGGATCAGCACCGGCCCCTTTGACCGCGTTCTGGCCGCCCGCAAGGTGGCCAGCAGTTCCGGCATCGAATGCCCGTCAATCGGGCCGATATAGGAAAAGCCCAACTCTTCAAACAGCGTACCGCCGCCCGGCATTCCGGTCACGATCTGCCGCGCCCGACGTGCGCCGTCACGCAACGGGCCGGGCAGCGCCGCCTCAAACCCTTCAGCCATGCCGCGCAGCAGGTCGAACGGTTTGTGGCCGGAAAGACCGTTCAGGTACTTGTTCAACGCCCCCACCGGCGGCGCAATGCTCATGTCATTGTCGTTCAGGATCACGAACAGCCGCTTGCCCAGATGGCCCGCCGCATTCATCGCCTCGTAGGCCATGCCCGCCGTGATGGCACCGTCACCGATCACCGCAATCGCATCACCGGTCGGCTGGCCCATATCGCGGCCAATCGTAAAACCCAAAGCCGCCGAGATCGAGGTTGAACTGTGCGCCGCGCCAAACGGATCATATTCGCTTTCCGACCGCTTGGTGAAGCCTGACACCCCACCGCCCTGCCGCAGGCTGTGCATCCGGTCGCGCCGTCCAGTCAAAATCTTGTGCGGATAGCATTGGTGGCCGACATCCCAGATCAGCTTGTCCACCGGCGTGTCAAACACCGCGTGAATCGCCACGGTCAATTCAACCACGCCCAGAGACGACCCCAGATGCCCGCCGGTCTTTGACACCACCGATATCACCTCGGCGCGCACCTCATCGGCCAAACGGCCGAGGTCAGCATCGCTCATGCGTTTCAGATCAGCTGGGGAACCGACTGTGTCCAGCAATGACATGGCTTTGACCTTTCGAATAAAAAAGGTGCCGGGTGTCTCGCACTCGGCACCAGGGTCCTGTCGCCAACAGGAAGGGAACCGGGCTGTGGAAAATGCCCAGATCCGGGCCGGCATCAGGCCCGAACATTGTGGCAGACCGGGGGCCGAAGCCTCCGGTCCGCAAGGTCATCAGACGGTTGCTTGGGTCTGAACGATCTGCAAGGCGCCATAGGGCGAGGGCATTGTCTTGCTTCTGCTGTCCAGAAGCAGACTGACGCCCCAGATCACCAGAAGCACTGCGGCAATCGCCAGCAGACCGGCCCCCGCAAGAAAAGCGCCCCAGACCATCTGCCCCAATGCCCAGACCCGCAGGCGGATCACCGGAGATTGTTGCTCGAAGAAATGTTCATCAGACATGATCGCTCCTATTGCAGCGGCGCATAGCCGTGGTCTTGCGCCCAGACATACCAGTTGTCGACAACGGTTCCGGTCAGAAGGATGCCGATTCCACCGGTGATCGGTACCAGAACGGCAAACCACCAGGCCCAGCGGTGAATCCCCTCCATCGTGGCGTTAAAGCCCATCGTCCAGCGCCAGAACAAGGCGGCGCGTTCGGAGGCTGTGCCACGGTCGATGATCTGCTCCAACTCCCGGTCGCCACCCAGACGGGTGACCGACAGAATGGTCGCCCCGTGCATGGCGAACAACAGGGCCGATCCGTACAGGAAGGCGATGCTGAGGGCATGGAAGGGGTTATAGAACAGATTGCCGTAGGTCAGGCTGAACAGGTTGGTCCAGTCCAGATGCGGGAAGATGCCGTAGGGCACCGCCTCGGACCAGTGGCCCATCAGCACCGGGCGTATCAGGCCAAGAACCATCACCAGCCACAGGGCTGCGGCAAAGGCCCATGAGACGTGCTTGCCCAGACCCAGCGCCTCGGCCCGCAGATAGGTGCGGATCCACCAGGTCCAGAGTGAGATCAGAAAGAAGAACCCGGCGACCAGAAACAATCCGCCCTGATCCATCGGCGGGATGCGCAGGCCCCATTCCGGGGCAGGCGGCTCCAGCGACATCCAGAACAGGTCGCGCAGGAACACTGCCGGGTTATAGCCCGCCAGATGCCAGAACCAGCCGCCGATGATCATGAACCAGATCAGCCCGCACGCCATAGAGATGACGCCGAAGGTGCCCAGATAGATCGGCCCCAGTTGCGCGTTGCCTATCCAGCCCAACAGGGTCGAATAGCTGGCCCCCTTGGTGCGGTTTTCAAGTTCGACCCCCTCAACCATCCCCATCTCGGGGGCGGCGGTCACCTGAACCTGGGTGAAAAAGTTCTGATACTCAGCCATTTACGCCCCCATGAACATTCGCAAAGATCGGAAGGTTCAGCCACCAGTTCCACCAGTCAACCCATTGGTCAAACCAGATCGTGCCAGAGACGACGATGCACAGCGCACTGAAGAACACCGCGTTCAGCGCAAGCAGCATGCCGACCCGGTGAATGCCCAGCGTACCGACCGAATAACCGATCAGGTCGCGAAAGAACGTATCCTCGTGATCCGGCGTTTTCATCAGTTGCCCCTTGGGCGGATTGGCCGCCGAAAGGATCAGACCGCCGTGCAGCGCCAGCGCCAAAGCGTTGGTGAAAAACAGGCTGACTGCGATCATGTGGAACGGGTTGTAGTGAAAGTTCCCGTAGGTGTATCCGGTGTTGCTGACCCAATCGAGGTGGCTGAAGATGCCATACGGAAAGGCATATCCCCACGCGCCCATCAGGATCGGGCGGATCACCGTCAAGGTGACATAGGCAAAAATCGCCACGCCAAAGGCGAACGGCACGTGCAGCCCGATGCCCAGCTTGCGACAGATTTCAACCTCGCGCAGCGCCCAGCTGACAAACGCGCCGATCGCACAGAACGTGATGATCTGCCACAGCCCGCCATGCAGCATGGGCGCAAAGCCAAGGCCCAGTTTCACATCCGGCGGGTTGATGGAAATCAGCCACGGATTCCACGTCGGACCCATCGCCGCACCATAAAAGATCAGCATGGTGCCAAGGGCCGCAAAGAAGAATGTCGTGACGCCAAAGAAGCCGACAAAGAACGGCCCGACCCAGAAGTCGAACAGGTTCCCGCCGACAAGCGTGCCGCCAGGCACGCGATATTTTCGTTCGAAGCTGAGCAGTGCCATGCTTCCCTCTCCGCGTTGGACGTGTAAGCCGCCTGGCGCCAAAGGTGCCACGGGACCGTCAGATGGTCTTTTTATGGTATAACATGGTGCGGGCGGCTGAAGGTCGCCCGCACCAGATGCAGGCTCCGGTTACGGAGCGGGCGCCATTGCGACCGGCGCGTAGCCGTGCTTGGCCGCTGCGATGTCAAGCCAGTTGTAAGCCGGGTTTGACAGCAGCACGAGGTGGATCATCACGGCCAGCAGGAACAGGAACACGCCCTGTGCCACGAACACGCGACGGGGATCAAAAATCAGCCAGATCTTGTAGAACTTGCTCATGTCTATTTCCCCCTCAGAACCACGGACGCCACATGAACACGGCCAGATGAGCGATGACGGCGATGGTCACGAACAACCAAAGCCCGCTCATGTAGACCGAGTGCAATTCTTGCGCTTGTTGGTCTGTAAGACCTGTAAAAGACAGGTCTGATCTATCAGCCATAGTATCCTCCGGACATTCGGACTGATGCCGCACTCCCTGCGGCCAGGTCACGGTGGGCGGAATGCCCCTCCGATGTTTCGCCCCCCCGCGAGGCTTGTGCCCATTGCGGAGTTGCGAATTCTGTTGCGCGGTTACCCGCGGAAAATCATGGGCGTGACAGCCTGTGCGTCCAACCAGGCCCGCGCCACCGGGCTAAGCCGCGGCAGGCTTGCATGGCGCAGGGTCTGGTAGGTCCAGCCCAGCACATGCGGCACCAAGGCCAGACAGAAGATCATCGAAAAGTAGACGATGAATTCGGCCTTGGGCACACGCTTGGCATGATGCAGGTCACCGATAGCGGTGGTGTCGCTCATGATCTCACTCCCTCGTTGCGTGAAAACTCTGCCCCGGGCAGCGCCTCCACAGTTTCCCTCACAACCCGTTCTGCCCCGGAATCCAGCGCCGCTTTTTCGGCGGCATCGCGCAAGGAACGCGCGGCGCTGATCCGTGTCAGAATGGGGTGGGTGTTCACAATGCGGTCTAAAGTGGCCTGCGCGTCGGCATCCCAGGGGAAGTCGCGGCGCAGCGTCGTTGGTGTGGCAGCGACCGAGTCCATCTCAGTGCCCAAGGGCAGAATGTGGAACAACGCGTCAAACAGGCTGTTGCACACCTCTTGCAAAATCCAGACCGCCCCCGAATAGCCCATCATCGGCGTGCCGATGGCGCGGCGGATCGCAGCGCCCGGAAAGCTTGCCGGGATGAAACTGGGGGCAGGCCCAAAGCCGCCCTTCATTTCCGCCAGATACATTTTCTCGTTGATCGACCCCATCACAACCAGTGGCCGATGCTGTTTCAACAGCCCGCGCACCGCCTCGTTGTTGGTCTTCTTGCCGGGGATGCGGGCCACGGCAAAGGCGCAAGGCAGCCCCAGATCGCCTTCAAGATAAGCCCGGATGCCGCGCGCATAGGTCTCGGTCGCGACAATCCCGAATGACGCGGTCGCAAAGAAATCCTGCGTGACCGAACGCCACAGATCCCAGACCGGCTTTAACGTGGAATGCTTTTCCTTCTCGATGAAGGGTTCGGGGTCAAGCCCCAGCATTTCACCCAAAGTGCGCAGGAATTTCGTGGTCGAATCTATTCCGAACGGTGCCTGCAGGTAGGGCTTACCCAGAACCTCGGCGAGGCCCCGGCCAAACTCGCGGTACAAGACGATGTTGACATCGGCATTCACCAGATTGCGCATTTCGGCAACGTGGGCGCCCAACGGCATCACCATGTTGACGTCAGCGCCAATGCCTTCAACCATGCGGCGGATTTCGTGCAGGTCGGACGCCATGTTGAACACGCCGTACATCGGCCCCAAGATATTGACGCGCGGCTTTGACCCTTCGGGACGCGCCGTCTCGGGCGGCATCCGGCCTTTGGTCTGGCCAAACTCGGTGAAAATCCAGGTCATCGCCCGGTCAGCGGTCTGCCACTGATCCTCATCAATCGTGCGCGGCAGAAAGCGTTGAATGTTGGTGCCCATCGGCGTGACACCGCCACCGATCATCTCGGCAATCGAGCCTGTCACAACCACCGCAGGCAAAGCCGGGTCCAGCGTTTTCCACGCCCGGCGCATCGCACCTTCGGTGCCGTCGCGACCCAGTTCTTCCTCACCCAGACCCGTCACGACGATCGGCAATTCATGCGGCGGCAGCGCGTCGGTGTAGTGCAATACCGAGGTCACCGGCAAATTCTCGCAGCCGACCGGACCGTCGATGACAACCTGCAAGCCCTTGACGGCGCAAAAGGCGTAAACCGCACCCCAGTAGCCGCCCGCCCGGTCGTGATCTTGCACTAGCATGGCAAAACCTCTACCCGATGCGTCTTGTCGTTCGTCTTTACGAAATGAAGACAAAAAGAAGACAAAAAGAAGACGGGGAAATTCATATCATTTCCTCCGCCTTTGACGCTTTCGCGGCCTTGTCCAGCTTCTTTTGGTGCAGGGCACGGAAGTCGGGCCGCAAGTTGGGCGAACCCTCCCAAATGCCAGCCGTATCGCCCTTTCCGACCCCCTCAAAGAAGGCTTTCATGCCTTCCATCCGAGCTTTTCCGGCGATGGCGGCGTTGATAACCTGCCCCAAAGACCCTGCCCCTGCGGGCCCCATCAGTGGCCGGGCTGAGATTAAGTTCGTGTAATAAAGCGCTGGAATCGCTAGCTCTTTCGCCTTTTGAACCAAAGGCGTTGTGCCAATCGCAAGGTCCGGCCGGATCGCCTCCATAGCTGATGCATCGTCTTCAAGGCTGGCACGGAACTTGACCTTGACGCCCTTGGCCAAAAGCCACTCCAGATCCGGTGCGGACCACGGCGTTTTCGCGCAAGCGGTGCCGACATAAGGCACGTTCGCACCGCTTTCGATCAGCAGCCGGGCGACCAGCAGTTCCGACCCTTCATAGCCCGAAAGGGTGATGGTCCCCTTGATCGGCGCGCCCGCAAGCGCAGCCTTGATCGCAGGCAGGAACGCATTCTGCGCCGCCGAAATCCGTGCAGGATCAACGTTGTACGCAGCACCAATCGCCGCAAGCCAAGCCGCCGTGCCCTCAACCCCAACCGGAGCAGACCCGACGACTTTGCGCCCCGCCAGCTGGAATTCCCGTACCGCAGCGGTGTAGAACGGATGGATCGCCGCCACGACATCGCAGTCCAAAGCGGCATAAAGCTCACGCCATTCGCGGCACGGCACGACCGGGCCACAGGCCAGCCCCATCGGTGCCAGCATCGCGCCAATCATCATCGGGTCCGCCGGGAACATCTCTCCCAACAGCGCCACCTGCGGACGGTCCGACCGACCCGACGCAGGTGCGGCCACCGGGCCCGCCTCAATCTCGGCCCGCGCATATTTCAGCATAGCGCCGGCCAAAACGTCCTTGGCCTCTGCATGAGTGGGAATTCCAAAGCCGGGAACATCAATCCCGACAATGCGAACCCCATTGATTTCGCTGGGCAAAAGCTTCAGCGGCACGCCAGAGGCTGTTGGCACACACAGGTTCGTCACGATGATCGCATCGTTCTTCGTCGGGTCAGCCAGTTCGTGCACCGCGTCGCGGATGTCTTCGAACAACTTTCCGGTAACCAAAGATTCAGAATTGAAGGGTACGTATCCGACAGACCGACGTGCGCCGTAAAAGTGGCTCACAAAGGTCAGGCCGTAAACGCAGCACGCCGAACCCGAAAGGACAGTCGCCACCCGCCGCATCCGCAGACCGACGCGCAACGACCCAAAGGCCGGGCACATGCTTTGCGGCTTGTCATGCGGCCCCTTGGGATAGTCCTTTGCGTATTGGTCCAGCAGTTCCGAATTACCAGCAGCCCGCGCAGCCGCCTCCATCGTCGCAGCGCCAGCATGACAGCCCATGCCATCCACAGGCTCTGCGCCTTGCGGTTGCGGCACATCGACCGAGCCTATCTCGGTCAAAGGTGCCTCATGGGCCATGTCATAGCTGACTTCGCTCATTTGCTGTTGCGTCCTGCGATGCGCTGCAAGGCAGCTTCCAGTTGGGCGAGGGTGTCGAGGTCAAACATTGTCGTAAACCACTTCCAGGGACTTCTTCAGAACGGCATTCTTGCCGCGCATGTCTGCATCGGTCGCAGGCGTCAGCACGAAGTTCGCGCCGGTCGTCTCGGCATCAAACAGTGCCAGCAACCCGTCCTGTGTCAGGGGTGCAGGCCGCACCGGCGGGGCAATCGCCACAGCATCGGCAAGAGCCGCAAACATCGGGCCCCACTGGCTTTCATAGCTGCCAACTATCTGATAATTCGCACTTTTCTTGCGCAGATCATCATCCTGCGGAATGGCCGCAAGCACTGGAATTCCAACCGATTCCGCAAAAGCCGCCGCCTCGCCTGACCCATCATCCTTGTTGATCACCAGTCCTGCGATGCCGACATTGCCACCCAAGCGGCGGAAGTATTCCACCGCTGAACAGACGTTGTTGGCGACATACAGGCTTTGCAGATCGTTCGACGCGACCAGGATGACCTTTTGCGCCATGTCGCGGGCAATCGGCAAACCAAAACCGCCGCACACCACATCACCCAGGAAGTCCAGCAGCACATAGTCAAAGTCCCAGTCATGGAACCCCAACTTTTCAAGCAGTTCAAATCCATGGATAATTCCGCGCCCACCACAGCCGCGACCAACCTCTGGCCCGCCAAGCTCCATCGCGAACACACCGCCGCGCTTGAAGCAAACGTCGCCGATTTTCACCTCTTCGCCAGCCAGTTTCTTGCGGGTCGAGGTTTCAATGATCGTCGGGCACGCCTTGCCGCCAAACAGCAGGGAAGTGGTGTCAGACTTCGGATCGCAGCCGATCAGCAGCACCCGTTTGCCCATTTCGGCCATCATGTGCGACAGGTTGGCCAGCGTGAAGCTTTTGCCGATGCCGCCCTTGCCATAGATCGCGATGATCTGGGTTTTCTTGGTCGGCTCACCGTGCGGAATTTCCAGCGACGGCTCTTCGTTCGCCTCGGCACGCAGGCGCGTGTCAAAGTCTTTCAGGTTCGGTATGTCGAGCGTCATGCTTGGCCCCTCCAGTCGAGGATCATTTTCAGGCAGTCGGGGTTGGTGAATGCGGTTTCATAAGCCTCTGTCGCGGCAGAGGCGTCACGGGTGTGCGTGATCAGTCCATCCAAAGAAAGCGCTCCGGATTCAACGAGTTGTCTTGTCGCGACCATGTCATCTGCGACCCATTCGGCGGCGATGCGGAAGCGGGCTTCTTTCATGAAGGCGGGCGGGAAGGCGAAAGAGATCGGGGCGGTGTAGAACCCGGCCAGCACCACCTCGCCCCCCTTGGCAATCCGTCCGATCAGGGTGTTCAACAGGTCCGGCGCGCCAGAGGCATCATAGATCGCCTTGTAATCGCGGCGCGGATCAGCGTCGGGCTGGACAACTTCGTAGCCCACAGCACCAGAATGCCGCGCTGCGTCGGTCTCCCAAACTGTTGGCGCAGGCGCACCTGCAGCAACCGTAAGCCGGGCCAACAGGCGGCCTAGAACGCCGTGCCCGACAATCAGATCGGGCAAGGCGCGGTCAAAACCTGCCAGCGCATGGCGTGCCGTTGCGGCCAAGGCCAAAAGCGCACCCTGCGGACCAAAACCGCGGTCAATGCGGGTCACGCGCGAACCCGCCGTCACCAACAGTTGCGACGCGGCCCCGAACAGTCCGCGTACCGGACCAGCCTCGTTGCCTTCAAAACAGTTGGCTCCGGGGACGAAAACGTGGTCACCGACCTGCAAACCCGACTCGGGGCCTGCTTCGACCACTTCACCGGCAGCCTCGTACCCAGGGACCAAAGGATAGCCCATGCCGGGAAAGGGCGGCATCGTGCCGGACCAGAAAAGTTTTTCAGTGCCCGTCGAAATGCCGGAGTGAAGCGTCCTGACAACCACATCGCCGACCCCGGGTGTGATCAGCGCGACTTGTCCCAGGGACAGATCGAGCGGGCCAGACAAGATGATCGCATTGGTTCTCACGTTCGCTCCCTTTGGGGTTCGCGTCGGATCTTTCATCAAGATTCTGACACTCATCACCCTTATGTGTCACTTTAAGCTTACAGATGAAACTGTCAAACAAAATAGACACATTGGAAGCGAACTCTTTGGTTTTAACTCCGCCGAGCGGTGACGACAGAGGTGACAAACGGACGAAAACCCGTTTTGATACCGATACTTACAAAGCCAGCGGCGGACAGAAGCGTTGCAATTTCGGCGGCTGACCTGGTGCGCCCGGTTTGCATGGCCAAAGTGTACATTGCAAAGTACACATCGGTTGTGCGGTCAGGCTGCGCGCCGCCGGACATCGGCTCTGATATGATCAGATGCCCGCCGGATGGCAGCGTGTCGTGAACCGAGGCCAAAAGCTGCGCTACGGTCGAATCATTGTGATCATACAGAACGCGGACCAGACTGATCGCATCGGCCCCGTTTGGCAGCGCATCATCGCGAAAGCTGCCGGGATGAAGGGTGACCCGGTTGGTCAGCCCGGCCGCTGTCAGCCGCGCCGCAGCACCTTGCAGCACAACCGGCAAATCAAACAGGTCCAACGCCATGTCCGGATAGGCGGCACCGACGGCGGACAGGAACCCGCCCGTGCCACCACCGACATCCATCAGGCGGCGCACGCCGGTCAGGTTGACCAGCCGCAACGTATCTTCGGCGACCAGCACCTGACTTTCGGCCATCAGGTTTGAATAGGTCGCGGTGACCTTTGGGTCGACAGCCCCCGCCGCGCCAAAGACATAGGGCCAGAAGCGGGCCAGCTCGGTCGGCTGATCGGACCGCAGAAATGCGACTGGGTCAGACAGGTCAGCATACAGGGCCGAATGGTGACTTATCATCGCCTCCAACCCCGGCACGCCAAGAAGTGAGGCACCGCGCAGGGCAAGGCCAAATCGGCCATCCTTGTGCCGTTTGATCAATCCCAAGCCCGCGCCCGCCTGCAAAAGAACCTGCATCCGGTCCGGTGCCACCGCGCACAGATTGCCGATTTCCGCTGCAAAAACCGGACCGTCCTTCAACCTGTGCAGGATACGCAGGTCAACCAGTGCCCGCAGGACCTGCGAATTTACAAAGCCCGCGACGATGTCAAAAAGGGCTGTTCCCTCGGCCCTTGCGATGCGGCGCAGACCCGGAATCCGTGCTGCCAAAGCCTGAAACTTGCGTGAGGCTGCCAGTCGCAGCATCCAACCCCGCAGCGAAACGGGGTTTGACCGAATGCGGGGCAGCGTGGTCATTCTAGCGCGCAACGCCTGCGCGGTTGAGATTTGGGGCGACTGGCGTCATCCGTTCGGCATAGCTTCGCACCATGTCGGCCAGCATCGCCTCACCCGGACAAGACGGGATCGAGGCGATGGCACCGCCCAGAATATCCTTCAACCGGCGAATCGCACCCTGCACACCCAAGGCGCTGACAGCGTTCGGGCGACCGTGCGCCTCGTCTTGTCCGGCGGGCTTGCCAAGGGTTTCGGAATCATACAGCGCGTCGCGCAGGTCGTCGGCAACCTGAAACGCCTCACCGATGCGGGCCCCCAACTCTTCCCACGGCTCTGCATCCTGACCCGCCGCGATGGCACCCATCTGGGTGGCCGCAATGAACAGCGCCCCGGTTTTGGCGCGGTGATAGGCGGAAAGGTTGACCTCACCCTCACTTTCCCAGCCCTGCCCGGCGCAGATGCCATCCGGCATTCCGGTACGGCGCGACAGGACGCGGATCATCTGCAAGGCGCGTCTGGCATCCTGACCGGCGGCCTCTGCCAAAGTGTCAAAGGCCAGCACGATCAGACTGTCACCCGTCAGCACGGCCAGCGGTTCGGAAAAGGCTTTGTGCACGGTCGCCTTGCCGCGCCGCTTGTCGGCATCATCAAAGCAAGGCAGATCGTCATGCACCAGACTCGCGCAATGGATCAGTTCAAGCGCAATCGCCCCGGCATCTGACAGGCCCGGCCGGTCATCGCCGCAGGCCATCGCCACGCTTAACAGGATGGTCGGCCTGATCCGCGCACCGCCCGGTGTCACGGCATAATGCAAGGCCTTGGCCAGCCGGGCCGGCGCCTCGCCCCCCATCGCCCGCCCCAGAACAGAGGTTGTGGCTGCATCAAGCCGCGTTGCAATGGACATGTGTGCGCCCTTCCGTGTGACAATGTCAGGCTGAATTGACATCTAATGTGTAAATCATACTGGACACTTTCCCGCCGTGAGTCAACAATCAGCTATGGCGGACGCTGCATCAAAAAAGGTGGTGGTGATTGGCGCGGGCATGGGCGGCCTGTGCGCTGCCATCCGATTGGCAGCTGCCGGTCTGTCGGTGACGGTGGTTGAGACGCAGACTTATCCCGGCGGCAAGATGCGCTGTCTGCCAAGTGCGGCAGGCCCGGTCGATGCGGGGCCAACGGTTCTGACCCTGCGCCGCGTGTTTGACGAGGTTTTCGCCTTGGCCGGGACGCGGCTGGAGGATCACATCACCCTGATCCCGCAACCCATCCTCGCCCGGCATTGGTGGCCCGATGGCAGCCAACTGGACCTTTTCGCCGATCCTCTGGAAAGTGCCGCCGCCATCGCCCGTTTTGCCGGACCGCAGGCCGAGGCAGAGTTTGTGCGGTTTAACCGGATGTCAGCCCGGCTTTACACCGCTTTTGAAGGCCCGGTGATGTTGTCCGACCGACCGTATCTGCCAGCAATTCTGGCCAATACCCTGCGCACTCCGTCGATCTGGACCGCTTTGCACCCGCAGCGCACTTTAGCTGGGCAACTGGCGAAAAGCTTCACCGATCCGCGCCTGCGCCAGTTGTTCGGGCGCTATGCCACTTATGTCGGCGGCGCGCCGAATCTGTCGCCCGCCGTTCTGGCGCTGATCTGGCAAGCAGAGGCGCAAGGTGTGTGGGCGGTGCAGGGCGGCATGCATCAGTTGTCACGTGCGTTGCAGAATTTGGCCGAACAGCTTGGTGTCGTGCAAAAGTATGGCACGACGGTTACCCAGATTTTGCGCAAGGCGGGGCGGGTGACAGAGGTGGTCCTGTCAAACGCCCGCACACTTAAATGCGATGCGGTGGTGTTCAACGGCGACCCGGCAGCGCTGCTGGCCGGGTTGCTGGGCCCGGGCGCACAACAGGCCTTGCCGCCCGAAGCCGCCCATCCGCGCAGCCTGTCGGCGTGGGTCTGGTCGTTTGCGGCCATGCCGTCCGGGGCGAACCTGATCCACCACAACGTCTTTTTCGGCAGCGATCCGGCGCTTGAATTTGGCGCCATCGCAAAAGGTCGCATGCCAGAAGAGGCGACGCTATATGTCTGCGCGCAGGACCGCGCTACTGGTCCGGCCAGTGGCCCGGAACGGTTTGAGATCATCATGAACGCCCCTGCCAGAACGACCCTTTCCCCGCACGAGGTTGCCGAATGCCGCGCCAAGACCTTTCCACAACTGGCCAAATTCGGCCTGACCTTCGATCCGGCCCCACCGGACACGGCCCTGATGACTCCGCACGGGTTTTCAGCTCTGTTTGCGGGGTCGCAGGGGGCGATTTACGGGCGATCGCCGCACGGAACGCTGGCGAGCTTTCACCGACCACAGGCGCGGACCCGGCTGCCAGGGCTGTATCTGGCGGGTGGCGGGGCGCATCCGGGGGCTGGGGTGCCGATGGCAGCCTTGTCCGGCAAGCACGCGGCAGAGGCGATCTTGAACGACCTGACTTCTCCGTCAACGTTGATCCGGACGGCTATGCGTGGTGGTATGTCGATGGTGTCTCGGCTGACGGGACGCGCGCCGTCTCTGTAATTGGGTTCATCGGATCGGTGTTTTCGCCGTGGTATGCGTGGTCGGGACGGCGCAATCCGCAAGATCATTGCTGCATCAATGTGGTGACTTATGGGCCGGGTGGTCGGTTCACCATGACAGACCGTGGTACTTCGGCGCTGAAACAAAGCCGCGATGCCTTGCAGGTCGGACCCAGCCGGATGGCGTGGCAAAACGGGACACTGGTGATTGATGTGGACGAGGTTTCAGCCTTACCGGTCATCAGCCGGGTGCGCGGGCAAATCCGCCTGACCCCTACCGCCGTGACAGAGGTTGAGGCGACGCTGACCCCGACTGCAAGCCACATCTGGCGGCCCTTTGCGCCATCAGCCCGGATCGAGGTGGATCTGACCCAAGGCCACACCTGGACGGGACACGGCTACTTTGACGCCAATTTCGGCACGGCAGCATTAGAGGCCGACTTCAAACGCTGGACGTGGGGCCGCTATCCGCGCAGCCACGGTGGCACGACCTGCTTTTACGATGGCAACCGCGCCGATGGCAGCAGCCTTGAGGTCAGCCTTGATATCGCAGCCGATGGTCAGGTGACAGAGGTTGCACCGCCGCCCCTTACGCCGCTGCGCCGCACCGCCTGGGGCATCGCCCGCGACACGCGCTGCGATGTTGGCGCACAGCCGCGACAGACAATGGCATTGCTGGAGGCACCGTTTTACAGCCGGGCTTTGGTGCAGACTCAGATCGGCGGTGAAACCGTTCAGGGCGTGCATGAGGCGTTGGATCTGACGCGCTTTCGCTCTCCGCTCGTCAAGGCCATGGTGGCGCTGCGGGTGCCGCGCCGCAGGGTCTGGCCCTAACCCTTGATCTGCGGGTTCATGGTGATCGAGGCGATGTTCAGGGCCGACGCCACCGTGACCCAGATCAGATAGGGCATGAACAGCAGCCCGGCCACCAGATCAAGCCCGAAAAAGCCCCATGTTGTGGCGGCCACAGCCAACCACAGCAGAACCATCACAACCATCGCTGCGCGCATCTTGTGCAGGCCAAAGAAAATCGGCGTCCACAGCGTGTTCAGTGCGATCTGCAGCGCCCAGAACGCCATCGCCTGCGCGCTGCCCGCCAAAGGTGCCACCCGCATCGCGGCCAAAGACATCACAAGGTAAAGTGTCGTCCATGCGACGGGAAACACCCATCTCGGCGGAAACCAGAATGGCTTTTTCAGTTCCGCGTACCATTCTTCGGGTTTGAACATCGCACCGGTGGTTGCGGCCGCCCCACAAGAGGCCAGAAACGTGAAAAACAGGTTCCAATTCATCGCGGTCCCTCCGGGGAAAATCACCGCCTAGCTATGTCAGACGCCGGCGCGATCCAAGGACCGATTGGCGCGATCTTTCGATTCAAGTTGGGCAAGGGCGGTAAAAAGCGCCTCTGACCGGCTGAACCGGGCCTGTTTGCGCGCGGCTGCATCAACCAGAAAAGCCACTTGAGGTTCAGCGGGGGCATGCAGGATGGCAGAACGGGGCACGACCGTCGAAACCGCACTGCGCAAAACCGAAAGGCCCAGCCAGCCCAGCTTTTGCCGCCCCGTTGTGCGGGCGCGGGAGCTGAAGCTGTCATAGCCCTGACGTGCCACGGCACCCCCAATACCGGCATAGACATGGCGGGCCGCAAAGATGCCCGGACGGCAGGTCAGGGGCAAAGCCGGAACCCCAGCCTCTGACCGGTGGTAAAAGTGATCTGCCTGATCCAGCAAGCGCCGGGTCAGCGGCTGCAAGGCAGGGTGCGGTGCGGGGGATTTCAGAAAGGCAACCGGGTTAATATCAGCCTCAACCAGCCAATCCAGCGGCAGATACAAGCGTCCCGCGCGGGCATCTTCGCCAATGTCACGGGCGATGTTGGTCAACTGCATGGCAAGCCCAAGGTCGCAAGCCCGCGCCAAAGCATCGGCATCGCGCACGCGCATCAAAACGCACATCATGGCACCGACGGCGCTGGCCACCCTTGCGCAATAAGCCAGAAGGTCGGGCATCGTCTGGTACTGCCGCCCAAACGCATCCCAGGCGAGGCCTTCAAGCAAGGCGTCCGGCAGGGCACGCGGCATGTCAAAATCTTGCACAACTGCGGCAAAGGCGCGGTCGGCGGCGGCATTGCGCGGGCGGCCTTCATAGACCAGATCCAGCCGGTCACGCAGGCCCAGAACGGCGGGCGCCTTGTCGCTGCTGTCATCCACCGCATCATCGGCCAACCGGCAGAACGCATACAGCGCGAGTGCAGGGTCACGCACCTTTGCCGGCAGCAGTTTTGACGCGGCATGAAATGACAACGACCCAGTGCGGATCGCTTCACGGCAGTGGTGCAAATCGTCGGGGGCAATCATTCGGCGGCCATCCTTTGGGCAAACCCTTGGGACGCATCGGGGACCAGCTTGCCCAGAACCTCCGCACTGGCGATCACGCCGGGCAGGCCCGCACCGGGATGGGTGCCTGCGCCGACAAGGTAAAGCCCCTTGGCCTCTTCTGACACATTGTGCGGCCGGAACCACGCCGATTGCAAAATGCGCGGTTCGATCGAAAAACCACTGCCATAGGGGGAGAGATAGCGGGTTTCAAAGCTGTTGGGCGTGAACACCAACTGTTCGGTCAAGTGGTCGCCAAGGCCGGGCAAAAGCCGGTCCTCAAGCATTTTCTGCATCTTTTGCCGATAGGGTTCCGCCTCTGTCGCCCAATCGGTTGATCCGATCCCCAGATGCGGCACCGGGGACAAGGCATAAAACGTGTCATCGCCCGCCGGGGCCGCCGAAGGGTCGGTGACGGTGGGGCGGTGGACATAAAGGCTCATATCATCGGCCAGCTTGCCGCGAATGAAGATGTCGCGGATGTGGTCCTTGTAGCGCGGGCCGACGACGATGGTGTGGTGACCCACATCGGGCCATTTCAGCCTTGTGCCCTTGGTGCCGAAATACCAGACGAACAGGCCCATCGACCAACGCTTGCGCGCCAGCTTCGTCGGGGTCCATCGTTTGCGGGGGTGATTGCGCATCAGACGGTCATAGGTGTGGCCCGCATCGGCGTTTGACACCACGACATCCGCCGCCAGAACCTGCCCATCGGTCAGCCGCACACCTGATGCACGGCCCTGAGCCAGCAAAATTTCGTCGGCCTCTGCATTCAGCCGCAAGGTCCCACCCTGCGCCTTGATCACCCCTGCCATGGCCAGCGCAATCGCAGCAACGCCGCCCATGGCATAGTGAACGCCAAACTCCTTCTCAAGATGCGAGACGAGGATATACATTGACGTCACGTGAAACGGATCGCCTCCAATGAACAGCGGATGAAACGACAGGGCAAAGCGCAGACGTTCATCTTTGACGCGGGACGCGGCATGGGCATAAACCGACTTGTCTGCCCGCATCGTCACAAAGGTCGGAAGGACCTTCAGCAGATCAGCAAAGCGGTGCATCGGGCGGCGACCAAGGTTTTCAAAGCCAAACCAATAGCGCCGCTCGGAATCCTTCAGGAACCGGTCATAGCCCGGCAGATCAGACGGCGACAGCCGCGCAACCTCGGCCCGCATCGCTTCGGTTGACTGGCGGGCGGTGAAGGTTGACCCATCCTGCCAGCGAATCTCATAAAACGCCTCCAACGCGCGCAGATCGACATCGCGGTCAAAGTCGCGGCCACAGGCGGCCCACAATTCCTTGAACCCCTGCGGCACCGTCACGATGGTCGGCCCCAGATCGAACCTGTGTCCGCCTTGAGAAATCGACGAACCACGCCCGCCCGGCATGTCCAGCTTGTCAACGACCGTGACCCGGTAACCCTTGGCACCAAGACGCATTGCGGCGGCTAATCCACCAAGCCCAGCGCCAATAACGATGGCATCCGCCCCCGAAGTTGGGGCAAGTTTTGTCGGAGGAGACTCGGCATGTGTCAGCATGATTCTACGATATACTGTCTAGTTCAATTTACAATACTTGGCGTTCTGCTGCAAAATTTTCGGCATTGCTCTTTGCTATGGCCGCAAAGACTGTCAAACTATCCTGACACAAATCCACGAGGCCCGTCATCAACGTTGCATCGCTTTCCTTGTTCCGCTTTGACGCGCTGCCCGCCCGGCTTTGGGTTCTGGGGCAGATGGGGCTGGCACGGCTGTCGTTGATGCGGATGCCAGAGGTCGGGTTCTGGAAGCTGTGCGGTTCGGGCATGGGTGAGGGGTTTACACCCAAACCCAACTTCGCAGTCTGGGCAATTCTGGCAACCTGGCCAGATGCTGAAACAGCACGGTCCTGCATCGAAAAAGCACCGGTCTATCGCAGGTGGCGTGGCAAAGCGGCCGAAAGCTGGACGATCCTGTTGGAACCCACCTCGGCCCGCGGGTTCTGGTCCGGCAGGATGCCGTTTACCCCAGGTGGGGCCACACCGTCGGGACCTGTTGTGGCGTTGACCCGTGCAACCATGCGACCGTCAACCTTTCTGCGGTTCTGGCGCAGGGTGCCTGATATCTCTGCCGCCATCGGGCACGACCCCAACGTGATCTTCAAGGTCGGAATAGGTGAGGTGCCCTTGCTGCATCAGGTCACCTTCTCGATATGGCCCGACACCGCCGCAATGGCGCATTTCGCACGGGGCGACGGGCCGCACGGCCGCGCCATTCAGGCGGTGCGGGCGGAAAACTGGTTTGCCGAAGAGCTGTACGCCCGCTTTCGTATCCTTGACGATTGGGGCACATGGGGTGGGCACAGCCCGCTTGCGAAAAAGGACGCCGCATGAGCCAACCTTTCCCCTTTTCCGCCATCGTCGGTCAGGCGGCGATGAAACAGGCGATGGTGCTGACAGCGATTGATCCGGGCATCGGCGGGGTTCTGGTGTTTGGCGACCGTGGCACCGGCAAATCCACCGCTGTGCGCGCGCTTGCCGCCTTGCTGCCCGAGATAATGGCAGTTGAAGGCTGCCCGGTAAACTCGGCCCGGATCGAGGATGTGCCGGCGTGGGCCGGTCCGAAATCCGGCAAGATGGTCAAACGCCCGACCCCGGTGATCGACCTGCCCCTGGGTGCGACCGAAGACCGCGTTGTGGGGGCTTTGGACATCGAACGCGCTTTGACGCGTGGGGAAAAGGCGTTTGAACCCGGCCTGCTGGCCCGCGCCAATCGCGGCTATCTATACATCGACGAGGTCAACCTGCTGGAGGATCACATCGTCGATCTGCTGCTGGACGTCGCCCAATCCGGTGAAAACGTGGTCGAACGTGAGGGTCTGTCGATCCGGCATGCCGCCCGCTTTGTGCTGGTCGGCTCTGGCAACCCAGAAGAGGGCGAACTGCGCCCGCAGCTTCTGGACCGTTTCGGTCTGTCGGTCGAGGTCGCCTCACCGCGTGACATCGAAACGCGGGTCGAGGTGATGCGCCGCCGCGATGCCTATGAAAACGATAACGACGCCTTCATGAAGAAATGGCGGGCCAAGGACAGCACTTTGCGCAAGCAGATCATCGCGGCGCGGACGGCTTTGCCGGGGTTGAAGACTCCGGGTGCCGTGCTGCACGATTGCGCGGCTTTGTGCATCGCCTTGGGGTCGGATGGGTTGCGGGGTGAATTGACGCTGTTGCGCGCCGCCCGGGCGTTGGCCGCGTTTGAGGGGGCCGATACCGTCCTGCGATCCCACCTGAAACAGGTGGCCGCAAGCGCGCTAAGCCACCGTTTGCGGCGCGACCCGCTGGACGAGGCGGGGTCGGGGTCCCGTGTTGCACGGACTCTGGAAGAAACCCTGCCATGACTGACCCCTTGACGCCATGGCAACGGGTCGAGGCGGCGCTGGCTGTGCTGGCCGTTGATCCGGCGGGGGTCAAGGGCCTGTGGTTGCGCGCCCGCAGCAGCCCCTTGCGCGACAGGGTTACGGCAGCGCTGCCCTTGGGTCGGCGCATTCATCCCGGCGTGGATGATACCGCCCTGTTCGGCGGCGTCGATCTGGCAGCGACCTTGGCTCAGGGGCATCTGGTCTCCAGCGCGGGCCTTCTGAAAGAGGTAGCGCCGCTGATCCTGACCATGGCCGAACGCTGCCCGCCCGGCCTATCAGCACGACTGTCGCGCTGGCTGGATGAGGCGGGGCCGTGTCTGATTGCGCTGGATGAAGGTGCCGAGCCAGAAGAGCTTTTGCCGTCTGGTGTGGCAGACCGGCTTGGATTGTTTTTAGACCTGACCGATGTGGCCTATTCCGAAACCGAAGCGATCACCTTGGCCGCTCTGGACATAGCGCAGGCCCGGGGGCGGCTTGCCACAACGACCCTGCCAAAGACCGCCGTGCAAAGCCTGACGACAGTTGCCGCAGCGATGGGCATCGCCTCGCTGCGCGCCCCCCTTCTGACCATGGCCGTTGCGCGCGCTCTGGCGGCGTGGCGGGGTGAGGGGCAAGCCTCTGACACCACCTTGCGTCATGCGGCCGAACTGACGCTTGCCCACCGGGGCGATCTGCCGGAACAGGCCGAGGACAGTGCACCGCCCGAACCGCCGCCGCCACAACCACCAGACTCGCCCGAGTCGGACGGCCAAGACCAGCAAACCCAGGATGACCGCCTGCCGGATGAGATTCTGCTGGAGGCGATCCGTGCCGCCCTGCCTGCTGACCTGTTGGCACGGCTGGCGACGGGCAAAGCGGCGCGCACTGCCAAGGGCAGTGGCAGCGGTGCGGTGCGCAAGGGCAACCACCGGGGCCGCCCGCTGCCTTCACGACCGGGCACACCGGGGTCCGGCAAGCGCATCGACCTTGTCGCAACCCTGCGCGCCGCAGCCCCGTGGCAACCGATGCGCCAGCGCAATCCCGATGTGAAACGGCTGGAAATCCGGCAAAGCGATCTGCGGTTGAAGCGGTATCAGGAAACCTCGGACCGGGTGTTGATTTTTGCGGTTGATGCGTCCGGCTCGTCCGCCTTGGCGCGGCTGGGAGAGGCGAAGGGGGCTGTCGAGTTGTTGCTGGCGCAGGCCTATGCGCGGCGCGACCACGTCGCCCTGATCGCGTTTCGCGGGGTGCGGGCAGAGTTGATCCTGCCGCCAACCCGGTCTTTGGTGCAGACCAAGCGGCGGCTGGCCTCGCTGCCCGGTGGCGGTGGCACACCCTTGGCGGCAGGCCTGCGCATGGCCTTTGAACTGGCCGGTCAGACCAAGGCGCGCGGCATGACCCCGACCGTGGCCCTGTTGACCGACGGGCGCGGAAATATCGCGCTGGACGGCAGCGCCAACCGCGAGTTGGCAGAGGCTGACAGCCTGAAACTGGCACGCACCTTGCGGGCCAGCGGCATTCCCGGGCTGGTGATCGACATTGCAAACCGCCCACAAGCCGCTTTGCGGCGGCTGGCCGAGATGATGGATGCGCCCTATCTTGCTTTGCCCCGCGCCGATGCGCACAGGCTTTCGGCGGCACTTCAGGTGGCGCTGGGAACGTAGATGCGCGCCCTTGTGATCCCAGCCGACTGGCCCTTTGTCAAAGCCTCGCGCCATGTCGCTTGCAAGCCGCATCTTTGGCATGTGCAGGACATAGGGTCTGGCCCGACAGTGCTGATGATCCATGGCGCAGGCGGGGCGACACACAGTTTTCGCCACCTGATCCCTTTACTTTCAACGCACTACCGGATCATCGCGCTGGATTTACCCGGTCAGGGTTTTACCGTGCTGGGCGCACGGCAACGCTGCGGACTTGACCCGATGGCCGAGGATGTGGCTCGTCTGATCCGGCAGGAAGGCTGGCAGCCTGTGGCGATCATCGGCCATTCGGCAGGTGCCGCAATCGCGCTGCGGCTGGCGGAACTGATGCCGGTCAAGGCCGTGATCAGCCTGAACGGCGCGTTGGGCGAGTTTGAGGGGATTGCCGGCTGGACCTTCCCTATTCTGGCCCGGACGCTGGCTTTGGCACCGTTTGTTCCGACGCTGTTCAGCAAGCTGGCAGGAACACCCGCACAGGTTCACCAGTTGATCACCTCTACCGGCAGCCATCTGGACGCGGCCGGAGAGGCGCTTTACCTGCGCCTGTTGCAGATGCCCAGCCATGTCAGCGCCACCCTGTCAATGATGGCGCAGTGGAACCTGGCCGGCCTGTTGCGCAGGCTTACCCAGCAGCACATCCCTTGCCTGCTGATCACAGCCAGCAATGACCGCGCGGTTCCCCCTGACGTGTCGCAGCGCGCGGCAAAAATGATGCCGTATGCACAAGTGATCGACATCCCCGGCCTTGGCCATCTGGTGCACGAAGAGGCCGCTGATCTGGTCGCCGGACCGATCCGCGCCTTTCTGGCGCGGCTGGATGCGGCGGATGCCCCGTGATGGTCTTAGGCAAAGAAACCCGGTCCCGCCTGACCCAAAAGCTGTTCTGCCAAGGCGCTGCCGATGGCTGCGGCATCGGCGACAGGTCCGCGCAAGGCCCCGGTGACCACGCGGGTGCCGTCGGGACGCAAAAGCTCACCCCTCAGCCACAGATCGCCGCCCTGCAACTCGGCGAGTCCGGCGATGGGCGTCTCACACGAGCCATCCAATCGGGCGAGGAAGCCTCGCTCTGCGGTCAGTTGTTGACCGGTAGCTGTGTGATGGATGGCCGTCAGCATCATGTTGGCCCGCTCATCACCCAGCCTGCGTTCAACACCGATGGCACCTTGGGCCACGGCGGGCAGCATTTCAGTCTCGGCAATCGGCCTTGCGTGTTCGGACATGCCCAGCCGGTTCAGACCCGCCATGGCCAGAAACGTCGCCATCGCCACGCCGTCCTGCAGCTTTTTCATCCGGGTCTGCACGTTGCCACGAAATTCGACCAGCTTCAGATCGGGACGCCGATGCGCCAGTTGTGCCCGGCGGCGCAAGCTGGACGACCCGACGACCGCGCCAATCGGCAAATCCATCAGCGTGGCCACGGCGGGCGACACGAAGCCGTCGCGCACATCCTCGCGCGGCAGGTAGCAGTCAAGGATCAGGCCATCGGGCTGCATCGTCGGCATGTCCTTCATCGAATGAACCGCGATGTCGATGCCGCCCGCCAGCAGGGCCTCTTCAATCTCACGCGTGAACAGACCCTTGCCGCCAATCTCTTTCAGCGCCTTGTCCAGAATCTGATCGCCCGTGACCTTGATCACGACAATCTCAAACGCCTCAATCGCCAGCCCATGCGCCGCCATCAGGCAGCGCCGCACCTCATGCGCCTGCCACAATGCCAGCGGCGAGCCGCGTGTGCCGATTTTGAAAGGTTGGGCGGGGGTGGGAACTGGGTGTGTCATGGCGTAGGCATACCGCTGTCATTCTGCCC
The DNA here is from genome assembly GCA_038231775.1 of Rhodobacterales bacterium. Classification (GTDB taxonomy): domain Bacteria; phylum Pseudomonadota; class Alphaproteobacteria; order Rhodobacterales; family Rhodobacteraceae; genus Stagnihabitans. Next base: position 53,630 of record JBBRKS010000003.1, read on the forward strand.
TGACAACTGCCACCAAGCGAACTTATTCACCGCCCTCTCCCATCCTGACGGAGCCTGACATGTCCGAAAAAACCATCCTGCGCGCTTTGGCGGGCGAAGTCCTTCCCACCCCTCCGATCTGGATGATGCGGCAGGCCGGGCGCTATCTGCCAGAGTATCGGGCGACGCGGGCCAAGGCGGGGGATTTCCTGTCGCTGTGCTACAACCCGGAACTCGCGGCAGAGGTAACCCTTCAGCCGATCCGGCGCTATGGCTTTGACGCGGCGATCTTGTTTGCCGACATCCTGCTGGTGCCGCAGGCTTTGGGTGCGGACCTGTGGTTTGAAGGCGGCGAGGGGCCGCGTCTGTCAACCATCACCACGATGGCGGGCGTCAAGGCGCTGAAACCGAAAGAGGCGATCCACGAAACGCTGGCACCGATCTATGAAACAGTTCGGATTCTGGCGGGCGCGTTGCCCAAGGAAACCACGCTGATCGGCTTTGCCGGGGCACCGTGGACGGTTGCGACCTATATGATTGCCGGGCGCGGCAGCAAAGATCAGGGTGCAGCCCACGCTTTGAAGGCCGCCGACCGGGACACCTTTCAGGCCCTGATTGATGTGATCACAGAGGCGACCATCGAATATCTGTCGATGCAGGTTCAGGCTGGGGCAGAGGTGATCAAGCTGTTTGACAGCTGGGCTGGCAGTCTGAAAGGGCAAGATTTCACCGATTTCGCCGTGAAACCCGCCACCCGGATCATTCATGCCCTGAAGGCGCTGCATCCCGGCCTGCCCCTCATCGCCTTCCCGCGTGAGGCGGGGGACGGATATATCGGCTTTGCCGCTGCCACCGGGGCGAACTGCGTGGCGCTGGACAATTCGGTCAGCCCGGAATGGGCGGCGATCAATGTGCAGACCACCGGCTGCGTTCAAGGCAACCTTGCCCCCGAACACATGGTGACGGGCGGCGAGGCGCTGGTGCGCGAGACGCGGCATGTCGTCAACGCCTTCAAAGGCGGGGCGCATATTTTCAACCTTGGTCACGGCATCACGCCAGACGCCGATCCCGACAACGTGTTGCGGATGATCGAAGCGGTGCGGGGCTAGTTCGCCCTGCGCCCGATCGCCTCAAGGTCGATGGGGTCGGGCGCAGAGGGGGTGACCTGCGTAACAGTTTTGGGTGGTGACACCATCACAGGCAGCAGTTCGGTCCCGGTCGCACTCGCGCCAGAGGTTTCAACCGGTTCGCGCCAGCTTAGGGTATCAAAGCCCTGACAATTCTCGCAGATCGGTGCCCAGGCGGAATGCACGGCCTGACACTTGTCGCAGCACCATTGTGGGCCACGGGGCGCGGTCAGCGCCTTGGACAGCCAAGCGCGGACGGTGGCGTCGTCGCCCCCCTCACCCCGCTCAATGGCCGCCATGATGGCAAGCGTGCGCTGCGTCGGGCGGCTGGTGAACAGATCACCCAAGGCGCGGCGGGCGGCAGGGAAATCCTCGGCCACGATGGAAAGTTCAGCCAGCAGCAGCTTGGTTTCCGGATTGTCCGGATGCATGGCGGTCAACGTCTTGAACCGGCGCAGGCGGGCTTCGGGGCTTTCCTCTGGCTCTATCTCGGCAAAGGCGGCGGCAAGGTCGGGGTGCGGCCGCGCCTCCCACGCCTTTTTCAGCACGCGTGTGGCGTTTTTCTTGTCGCCCTTGTGCAAGTAGCTGCGCGCCGCCATCGTCGCCGCCGGGATCAGGTCGGGCGACAGTTTATTGGCGGCAATCGCTGCTTCTTGCGCCTCAATCGTGGAATCTTCGTCGATCACCACCTTGGCCTCTTGCAAGGCCATCACGGCATCACGCCGGCGGTAGATATCACGCGGCAGCGTGCCGGATTTGGACTGCGCCATCAGGGTCGCCCGCGCGCCTTTCCAATCGGACGCGCCCGATTGCAGCTTTAGCAAAATCTCTTGCGACTCGGCGTGGCGCGGCTTCATCTCAAACGCTTTCTCAGCCAGCTTGAGCGAGGTTTCCATGTCTCCCTCGGCCAGCTTTTGTTTCAGCAGGCCACGAATGCCGACAAAACGGGTGCGCGGGTCGGCCAGCAGCGCCTTGTACGCCTCACCCGCGCGCTTGCCGTCGCCGGACAGTTCGGCAGCCTGCGCGGTCAGAAGGTTGGTCAGTTCGGGGCGGTCCAGATAGCCCTCAGCCCGCTGCGCCTTTATCAGCGCCAAGCGACCCTCACCCGCAGCCAAAGCCATCATGCCATCCGACAGCGCCTGAAAGCCGCGCCGTTCGCGGTCACGGTCAAGATAGCGGGAAATCGCCGTTTCGTCGCCGTTCAAAAAGCGCAAGACGGCAACCAACAGCCCCAAGACCTTTAGCAGCACCCAGACGGCAGCCACGATGACAAGGGCGGCAATCGCCATCTGCAAGGGCCGCAGGCTAAGTTCCCACCCGCCAAAAGCGACGCGCAGGACGGTGTCGGCCTGAATCAGCAGGTTGACCGCAAAGGTCAGGGCCAGAACGGCCACGATAAAGAACAGAATGCGCAGAAGGGACCAGATCATCGCTTAACCCGCCTGTGCCATAAGGGCCTGCACGGCGGTTTCGCCATCCAGCCGCATCTGGGCACGCGCCTGCCAATCGGCCATCGCCGCCTGCGCTTCAACCGGAAGGGCCGCGATTTCTGTCAGCGCTTTGGTCAGGTCCCCTTGCGACAGGGCGGCTTCGGCGCGGGACAAGACGGCGTCCGGATCATTGCCTTCACGCGGGGCCAGCGACCTTGCACCCGTCTGCGCGCGCAGGAAATTCGTGACACGTTCGGTCCAGCTTTGGCCCATATTGGCGCGCAAGGCGGCCTCAAGTGCGGCGCGGGCGGCGTCAGGAAAATCAGCTTGCAGCGCTTGCAAGCTGGGCAGGCCAGCGGCGGCATGGTCGGTCAGAACGGCGGGTAAGGTCACGCCCGCAAGATCCGCGATGGCTGACGGATAGGGCGCGCCACTGTCCAGCGCAGCCGCAATCTGGCGCACGGCGGCCCGTGTCATCACCGCCTGCGCGCCTGCTTTGGCCGCCTGTTCAATCGCTGCAAGCTTGGCCTCGGTCTCTTGCACCTTGGCGTCAAGGCTGGCCTGAACCTGGGGTGAGACGGTGCCCGCGCCATTCGCCTTCAACGCCTCGACATCGGCGCGCAACTGGGTCAGGGCAGCCGGATCACCGCCCGTTCCTGCAGGCCGCTGCTCCAGCGAGGCAATCCGCGCCTCAAGTGTCGCCACCTTGTCCGCATCGTTCTGCGGAGCGGGGGAGCTTTCCAGTCTGGCCACCCGGTCAGCAATCGCTGCGACCTGTTGCAACTTTTGGCTCAGTTCAAGCACCTGATTTTTCAGCGCCTGAACCTGTTCCACCTCAGCGGCAAGCTGGGTCTGTAATGTGGTTGACGGGCCAACCGGCCAACCGTTGGGCAGCACCTGCGCCAGCCCATAGCCCGCGACAGCCGCCAGAAGCCCACCGAACAGCGGCAAGGCAAAGGACCGCGCCCGCTGCGGTTTTGCCGGTGCAGGCATCAGGTCGTCCAGTTTGTCTGCCAGCTTTTCTGCCGGTGCCTCTGGGATGACCATGTCAGCAGGGCCAGTGTCGTCCATCTCTGCCATGATTGATCCTTCCCGCTATGCTTGTTCGCAACGTAATGCCGCAGGCTATCGGTGTTCAAGCACCCTGCGCTGCAATCAGGTGCGCGACCACCGCTGCAAGCATGCTTTCGGCATCGGGATGCTGCGCAATCAGCGGCGGTCTGGCTGAAAACCCGGCGCAATCAGCGACCGCCTTGCTCATCGCGATTAAGGTCAGGGGGGCGGTGGCCGCGATCCGTTGGCATTCTGCCCCAAGGATTTCTGCGCTTCTGGGGGAAAACAGGGGGGACACGACCAAGGTGGTGCCGGTCAGCACGACCACCGCCTCGTTCGTCAAGGGCTGCTTGTCCTGCGCATAGACCACCACCTCAGTCGTAGGGACCCCGCTGGCCGAAAGCCGCCGAGCAAGGTCACCCCGCGCCTCGCGCCCGCGCAGATGCAGCAGCGGGCCATGGGATTCGCCAAGAATCAGGTCATGCAGTGCTGCCGCGTCCCCAAGGGCAGACCGCACATTGAACCCCAAGGCTTTGGCCACCTCTGCCGTCCGCTCCCCCACGCAATAGGCGAGGTCCGGCAATTGCGCGCGCAACCGCCCCGCAGCCTCTGCCCCGGTTTGTGAGGTCAGGATGATTCCGGCCAACGAAGTGTCAGGCAAGTCCACTGCCACAGAGGTCGGCACCAGCAACGGGGACATCACAATCCGCACCGTCGGAACACGCGCCCGCAGGCTTTGCGCGAAGCGTTCGGATTGCGCGGCGGGTCTGGTCAGCAGGACAATGGGGTCAAAGGATTGTGCGGCCATGGCCAAGGTGTTACCTCGACAACCGGTCCGGGGCAATCTTGTCCGGCGGGTTTTGGGCAGTGCGATGACCGACACTTTGACCTTTCTTGGCATCGAAAGCAGTTGCGATGATACCGCGGCGGCGGTCGTGCGCCGCCATGCCGATGGCCGGGGTGAAGTGCTAAGCTCTGAGGTTGAGGGGCAGTCAGCCCTGCATGCGGCCTTTGGCGGCGTGGTGCCGGAAATCGCCGCCCGCGCCCATGCCGAACGGCTGGATCACTGTGTAGAACTAGCGCTTGCCACCGCTGGCGTGACGCTTGCGCAATTGGATGCGGTCGCTGTGACCTCTGGCCCCGGTCTGATCGGTGGAGTTCTGTCGGGTGTGATGCTGGCCAAGGGCATTTCGGCGGCAACCGGTTTGCCCTTGCTGGGCGTGAACCATCTGGCGGGCCATGCGCTGACCCCCAGACTGACCGATGGCGTGGCCTTTCCGTATCTGATGTTGCTGGTGTCAGGCGGGCATTGCCAATTTCTGATCGTGCACGCCGCCGACAGGTTCGAACGACTGGGCGGTACGATCGACGATGCCCCGGGTGAGGCGTTTGACAAGGTCGCAAAGCTTCTGGCCCTGCCGCAGCCGGGCGGACCGTTTGTCGAGGCTGAGGCTGCCACGGGTGACGCCAAACGGTTTAACCTACCCCGGCCGTTGCTGGATCGCCCGGGGTGTGACCTGTCATTCTCTGGCTTGAAAACCGCTGTTTTGCGGGCGCGAGATTCGGTGATCGCGCAAAAGGGCGGGATCGCGCGGCAGGATCGCGCAGACCTTTGTGCTGGCTTTCAGGCTGCCGTGACCGCCGTTCTTGCCGAAAAGACCCGGCGGGCGCTGGAAATTTACCTGAACCTGTCGCCTGCGGTGCCGACTCTGGCCGTGGCGGGGGGCGTTGCCGCTAATTCTGCCATCCGAACCGCCCTGCAAGGGGTATGCCAAGGCTTGGGTGTCCGGTTTACCGCGCCACCGTTGCGGCTGTGCACCGACAACGCCGCGATGATCGCCTGGGCCGGGATAGAGCGGCATCTGATCGGCGGGACTTTGGCCGAAGACCTGATTGCCAGGCCGCGTTGGCCGCTGGATGGGGCAGCAGCCCCCATGATCGGCTCCGGGAAAAAGGGTGCCAAGGCATGATTGGCATCGCAGGCGCAGGGGCGTTCGGCACAGCGCTTGCGGTCGCCCTGGGCCGCGAGGGCCAGACGGTGACCCTGTGGGCGCGAGATGCGGCGCAGACGGCCGAGTTGGCCCGGACCCGCAGAAACCCGGCCCGGCTGCCCGGGGTGGAACTGCCGCAAACCGTCTCTGTTACTGCCGAAATCGCCGATCTGTTGGCGGCTGATGCCGTTTTGCTGGCCATGCCGATGCAGGCCCTTACTGGGTTTCTGACTGATCATGGCGCGGCCCTGAACGGCCTGTCGTTGGTAGCGTGCTGCAAGGGCGTCGACCTTGCCAGCCTGCGCGGCCCCACCGCGATTGTGAAAGCCTATTGCCCACAAAGCCCGACGTTTATCCTGACCGGCCCAAGTTTTGCCTCCGATATCGCTGCAGGACTGCCGACCGCCCTGACCTTGGCCGGGACTGGGGACGGGGTCGAAGACCTGCAACACCTGCTGTCGACCGCGACCCTAAGGCTGTACCGCAGCGGCGACGCGGTGGGGGCGGAGTTGGGCGGTGCTCTTAAGAATGTGGTGGCGATTGCGGCGGGTGTGGTCATCGGGGCGGGTCTTGGAGATTCAGCCAGGGCGGCACTGATCACACGCGGATTTGCGGAAATGCAGCGCTTTGCGCAGCATCACGGTGCGCGGGCGGAAACGTTGGCGGGGCTGTCAGGGCTGGGCGATCTGATCCTGACCTGCACGTCAGCGCAATCGCGCAATCTGCGCTATGGGCTTGCCTTGGGTGCCGGACAAAGCTTTGATCCGCGCATCACGGTGGAAGGTTTGGCCACGGCACAAGCCATCCGCCACATTGCCGCCCGGTTGCCTTTGGACATGCCGATTGCCACCATGGTCGCCCGTTTGATTGCCCACGAAATCCCGCTGGATCAGGCCATTCACACCCTGATGTCCCGCCCGCTGAAAGAGGAATGACATGCGCGTCGCTGTAATCTGTATCGACAAACCGAACTCTTTGGACATCCGCATGGCCAACCGGCCCGCACATGTTGATCATCTGAAATCCTCAACCATCGTCGAACTCGCCGGGCCGTTTCTGGATGGCAAGGGTGAGATGTGCGGGTCGATGCTGGTGCTGTCGGTCGAAACGATGGCCGAGGCAGAGGCTTGGGTGGCAGAGGACGCCTACACCCAAGCGGGCCTGTTTTCGTCGGTGAGTTTGCGCGAATGGAAAAAGGTGATCGGCTGATGGCATACTGGCTTTTCAAATCCGAACCCAACGCGATCAGCTTTCAAAGCCTGTGGGACAAGCTGCCCGCCGATGAGGAATGGCACGGCATTCGCAACTACGGTGCGCGCAACAACATGCGGCTGATGCAGGTGGGCGAGCGTGGGTTTTTCTACCATTCCAACATCGGCAAAGAGGTGGTCGGCATTGTCGAGGTGACCCGCCTGTCACAGCAGGAAAGCAAGACCGATGATCCGCGCTGGGATTGCGTCTGCTTTCGCCCGGTGGCCAAGATGGCAAAGCCGGTGACGCTGGAAGCCTGCAAGACCCAGCCAGGCCTTGAAAAAATGGTGCTGATCAACAACTCACGCCTGTCTGTGCAGCCGGTGACCGAGGACGAGTGGCGCATCATTTGCGGTATGGGCGGGGTACAGCCGTAAATAGCGTTTCGTGGCGCCTGCCTTGGGACTATCATCCCCTCGATCTGAAACAGGAGGAATGGGATGCAGTTTTTCGTGGTGATCTTGGCCGCAGCGGTGGCTTACGGCTTTGGCGCGTTCTGGTACATTCGCATGGCCAAGCCGTGGATGGCAGCGGCGGGCATTCCGGTGGATGCCAACGGCAAACCGCAAGGCAATGGCAGCCCGATGCCGTTTGTGATTGGCTTTGTCGCCCAATTGCTGGTGGCAGGCATGATGCGGCACATCTTTGTGCAGGCACATCTGGACACGGTACTTTTGGGCGTCATGGGCGGCTTTGGCATCGGCGCTTTCCTGATCACGCCTTGGGTGGCGATGAACTACGCTTTTGCGGCGCGTCCGTTCAAGCTGACGCTGATTGACGGGGTCAACAGCGTTGTCGGCTGCACCTTGATGGGAATCGTTCTGGGATTGTTTGGCGTTTGAAAATAAAAATGAGGGGCTCCCACCCCTAGGAACCCCTCATTCACCCCGGCACTCCCAGCACCGCACGTGTTCTATGAAAGGTTCGGGACATGATGCCCACACCCAGACCATAGCAAGAATCAGGGGGTGCTGGCAAAGCCCAAGAACCGAAAACTTGAACCTTAAGTGAAGCAATGGCCCGCCGATCCGGCGGGCCTTTTCGTTCAGCCAAATACGGCCTCTTTGCCAAAATGTTTGGCCAACATGTAATAGACCACGGCGCGGTACTTGGTGCGCTCTGACCGGCCATACGTATCAATAACGGCTGAAATCGCCTCGCCCAGCGCCGGACCATCGGACAGGCCCAGTTTCTTGATCAGGAAGTTTTTCCTGATCGTCTCAAGTTCTGCCGGGTCAGAACCGGCCACCGTCGACGCATCCGCGCTGTAAATCGCGGGTCCGCAGGCGATGGTCACCTTGGTCAACAGCGCCAGATCGGGGTTGATCTTGCATTTCGTTTTCAGATCTTCCGCATATTTGGCAATCAAATCGTCTCTCTTACCCATTCTACCCACTCCTGTTTCAAAACATCCCGGCAGTCGATCCCGGTCTGGACAGGACCATAGGATGGCAGAGTAAAGCGACAAAGGGAATATTGGTCGCACCCTCTGCCCTAGGCGGAAATGAAAAGGCCCGCCGGGTTGGGCGGGCCTTTCCGGGGGATAGGGGCCGCTTAGTAGCGGTAGTGTTCGCTCTTGAACGGGCCATCGACCTTGACGCCGATATAGGCAGCCTGTTCCGGCTTAAGTTGGGTCAGCTTCACGCCGATTTTCTTCAGATGCAGGCGGGCGACCTTTTCGTCGAGTTCCTTGGGCAGGATATAGACGCCGGGGGCGTAATCCTGGCCCTTGGTCCAAAGTTCCAGCTGGGCGAGAACCTGATTGGTGAACGCCGCCGACAACACACACGACGGGTGGCCGGTGGCGTTGCCAAGGTTCAAGAGGCGGCCTTCAGACAAGAGAATGATGCGGTGCCCGTTGGGCATTTCGATCATGTCTACCTGCTCTTTAATGTTGGTCCACTTGTGGTTGCGCAGGGCTGCAACCTGAATTTCATTGTCAAAGTGGCCGATATTGCCGACAATCGCCATATCCTTCATCTCACGGATATGCTCGATCCGGATGACGTCCTTGTTACCGGTGGTGGTGATGAAGATATCGGCATTGGCGACTTCATCCTCCAGCAGCGTCACTTCGTAGCCGTCCATCGCAGCCTGCAGGGCGCAGATCGGGTCAACTTCGGTGACCTTCACGCGGGCACCAGCACCACGCAAGCTGGCAGCCGAGCCTTTGCCAACGTCGCCATAACCGCACACTACGGCAACTTTGCCAGCCATCATCGTGTCAGTGGCGCGGCGGATGCCGTCAA
>JBBRKS010000004.1:0-56788 GCA_038231775.1 Rhodobacterales bacterium
CCTATGCCCCGATCACCGCCGTCCAGCCGGAGCTCGACATTGACGTCGTGATGCTGGATTGGAAATTCCTGTTCCTTTATCCCGAAGAAGGCATCGCCACGATCAACCGGCTGGTGGTTCCGGTGGGGCGCCCCGTCGCGTTTCGTCTGACAAGCGGCGATGTGATGCAATCCTTTATCATCCCGCGTGTTGATTTTCACCCAGAACTGAGCCGGTTGGGCGCATAATTTTCACTGAGAACTGAGCCATGTGAACCTTTCCCTGAAGCGGTGAGCGGAGGGGGCAACGGAGTGATCCACATGGGACTATTGAACATCATCCGACGGATGCATTTGCGGCAGAAGCTGTCGATCCGCGAGATCGCACGGCTGACGGGCGTGTCACGGAATACCGTGACCAATCATCTGGCGGCGAACACCATCGAGCCAAAGTTCGCGACGCCGGAGCGGCAAAGCAAGATTGACCCTTTTGCCGAGAAGCTGGCGGGCTGGCTGAAGACCGAAGCAGGGAGGTCGCGCAAAGAGCGGCGCACAGTGAAGCTGTTGCATGCCGATCTGGTGACGCTTGGCTTCACTGGCTCTTATGCCCGGGTGGCAGCTTTTGCGCGACGATGGAAGGCGGATCGGCAGCGCGAACAGCAGACAGCGGGGCGCGGGACCTTTGTGCCGCTGCATTTTGACCCCGGCGATGCCTTCCAGTTCGACTGGAGCGAAGACTTTGCGGTTCTGGGCGGTGAACGCACCAAGCTGCAGATGGCACATATCAAGCTGTCGCACAGCCGGGCCTATCTTCTGCGCGCTTACCCCCTGCAGACCCACGAGATGCTGTTTGATGCACACTGGCACGGGTTCCGGGTCTTGGGTGGTGTGCCGGGTCGGGGGATCTACGACAACATGAAGACAGCGGTGGATCGTGTCGGTCGCGGCAAGGAACGGCAGGTCAACATGCGCTTTTTGGCCATGACCAACCACTACGTCTATGAGCCGGAGTTTTGCAATCCAGCGGCAGGATGGGAGAAAGGACAAGTCGAGAAGAACGTTCGGGATGCTCGCCACCAAATGCTGCAAGGCATGCCGGACTTCCCCGACCTCGCCGCGCTGAATGCCTGGCTGGAAGATCGTTGCCTGAAGTTGTGGCGAGAGACGCCGCATGGCAAACAGCCCGGCTCGATTGCGGATGTCTGGACCGAAGAACAGGCCGCGCTGATGCCGTTACCCGTGCAGTTTGATGGCTTTGTCGAACTGGGCAAGCGCGTCTCGCCAACCTGTCTGATCAGCTTTGATCGCAACCGCTACAGTGTTCCGGCATCATTTGCGAACCGGCCTGTCAGTCTTCGGATCTATCCGGACCGATTGGTCGTGGCGGCCGAGGGTAACATCCTGTGCGAACATGTCCGCGTGATCCAGCGCAGCCATCACCTTCCAGCGAAGACGATCTACGACTGGCGGCACTATCTGGCGGTCGTGCAAAGGAAGCCGGGGGCTCTTCGCAACGGTGCGCCATTCCTGGAATTACCGCCTGCCTTCAGACAGTTGCAGGATCACATGTTGCGCAAGCCCGGCGGTGATAGGGAAATGGTCGATATCCTTGCCCTCGTCTTGCACCACGATGAACAAGCCGTTCTCACCGCCGTGGAGCTGTCGCTGGCTGAGGGGGTGCCCACCAAGACCCATGTGCTTAACCTTCTGCACCGGCTGATCGACGGCAAGGTGGTCGGGGGGCCTCCATTGGACACGCCGCAAGCACTGGCCCTGCACCGTGAACCCAAGGCGAACGTAGAACGCTATGACGGCCTGCGGGCCCAAATTGTTGGAGGTCGCCATGCGTCATGATCCCGCCGCTGGCGCCATCATCATCATGCTGCGCAGTCTGAAGATGTATGGCATGGCCCAAGCCGTCGCCGATCTGATCGAGCAAGGGGCACCCGCCTTCGAATCCGCCGTCCCGATGCTGTCGCAACTGCTGAAGGCGGAACTGGCCGAGCGTGAGGTGCGCTCGATTGCCTATCACATGAAGTCGGCCCGCTTCCCGGCCTACAAGGATCTCTCGGGCTTCGACTTCGCCGCCAGCGAGATCAACGAGGCCACCGTCCGGACCCTGCACCGTTGCGAGTTCATGGATGGCGCCCAGAATGTCGTGCTGATCGGTGGCCCGGGCACCGGCAAGACCCATGTCGCGACGGCCCTCGGCATCCAGGCCATCGAACATCACCGCCGCAAGGTCCGCTTCTTCTCGACCATCGAACTGGTCAATGCCCTCGAACAGGAAAAGGCCAAGGGCAAGGCCGGGCAGATCGCCGAAGGCATGACCAAGCTCGACCTCGTGATCCTCGACGAATTGGGTTATCTGCCCTTCAGCGCATCAGGCGGCGCCTTGCTGTTCCATCTGCTCAGCAAGCTTTACGAACGCACCAGCGTCGTGATCACCACGAACCTCAGCTTCAGCGAATGGGCGACGGTCTTTGGTGATGCCAAGATGACCACCGCCTTGCTCGACCGCCTGACCCACCGCTGTCACATCTTAGAGACCGGCAACGACAGCTTCCGCTTCAAAGCCAGTTCAGCTGCCGCAGCCCGAAAGAAGAAGGAGACAAACCCGCCCTTGACCCCAGCATGAACAGAAAACCATAATCAGAAGTGGCTCACTTCTCGGTGAAAAAACCGGCTCACTTCTGAGTGAAAATCAACAGGCTGACCGAACCGGACGACATCGCTGCTGCAATTTTAGGCCACCTGCGCGCTGCGCTGGAAGAGATTGAGGCCGTGGCGGATGAACTGGCCGAAGCGGTTGAGGCAGTGGAATGAGTGGGCTGCCACAGGGCTGGGCCGAGGCGACTGTTGTCCAGTTGGCTGGAAAAAATGGCGTGGTAACTGACGGAGATTGGGTCGAAAGTAAGGACCAAGACCCAGCTGGCACAGTCCGCCTAATCCAATTGGCAGATGTTGGTGACGGCTTCTTTGTAGACAAATCTAATCGCTACATGAACACCGATGCGGTTGAGCATCTGAATTGTACATATTTGCGACCGGGTGACGTCTTGATTGCGCGTATGCCCGATCCACTTGGCCGAGCTTGTATTTTTCCGGACATTGGTCGCGATGCAGTCACGGCAGTTGATGTGTTCGTTTGGCGACCTGATGAAGTTCTTTCAGGCGCACTGCCGCGCTGGCTCATGCATTCAATCAACAGTCCCCAGGTCCGTGCGATACTGCAAAGTGAAGCTGGTGGAACAACACGGCAACGAGTAGCGGGCGGGAAGATCAAAGCGCTTACTCTGCCCGTTCCACCTCTTCCCGAACAAAAAAGATTAGTGGCAAAGGTGGACGGGTTGACCGCCCGTACCGCCCGCGCCCGCGCCGACCTTGACCGCATCCCCACCCTCATCGCCCGCTACAAACAACGCCTCCTCGCCCTCGCGTTCTCAGGTGAACTGACTGCAGGTTGGCGGAAAGCACAGGGGGAACAGGGCGACCAAATGTCTTCCTTCATTGGACTTTGGGAAGTTCCAAATACTTGGGATTGGCTGCGTGTCGACCAAGTTGGGACAGTTGGGCTGGGACGGCAGCGCTCCCCCAAGTACCATGAAGGCGCTGATATGCGCCCATATATACGATCCGCCAACATCACATGGGCAGGATTCGATATCTCTGACGTGAAAGAGATGAATTTTGACGCTAAAGATTTTGAACGATTTCAGCTTAAGTACGGCGATGTGCTGCTTAACGAGGGGTCAGGTAGCGCAAAGGAAGTTGGCAAGCCAGCGATCTGGCGCGATGAAATCCCGAACTGCTGCTATCAAAATACAGTCTTGCGTGTTCAACCCAGAAAATGCACTTCAGAGTACCTGTATTGGTATTTTTTGCTAACTGCGCTCAGCGAGCGATTTGTGTCAAGTACACAAGGGATGAACATCCAACACATAAGCAAGGATGGGCTGGCGCGATATATGGTGCCTGTTCCCATGCCAACCGAACAAAACGAAATCACCCGCCGCATAGAGTCCGCCTTCAACTGGTTGGACCGAATGGCAGCAGACCACGCCGCTGCATCCAAACTCGTCCCCAAGCTTGATGCTGCTATTCTGGCTAAAGCTTTTCGTGGGGAGCTGGTTCCCCAAGACCCAACTGACGAACCCGCAAGCGCGTTGCTGGAACGGATCAAAATGCAGACTGCAGAGGCACCCGCAAAGGGCCGCCGCAAACGTACGGAGACTGCCACCATGGCAAGCGAACCGAAACCCGACCTGTTGACCGACAGCCTGAGCTGGCCAACCGATGGCCTTGCCTTTGATGCGATATCACAGCGGCTTTCGCTGCCGTACGAGCAATTGAAGCAAGCCGTGTTCGCTGCCCTTGGAGGCGAAGAGCCGGAACTGGTGCAGACCTTCGACGCAGACAACCGCACCATGCGCTTGAGACGGGCCAAGCCATGAGATTGCGGCGACTGAAAATCACGAAATCTGCTGCCGGTGGCGGACTGCTGGATGGGGTGGACATCTGGTTCGGGCGCGACCGGGATGGCCGAATAAACGAACCGATTGCCCCTCTGTGTCTGATCGGCCCCAATGGATCGGGCAAATCACAGTTCTTGCAGCTCCTCGCTGAGGTGTTTCAAGCTGCATGGAATGCCCACAATCCAGCCGTAGAACGTGACAGCGCCAATCCAGACGCCGAGTTTGAACTGACCTATCTGATCAGGCCAAGCAAGGATCAGAAGCTAAAGGAAGTAACCCTCAACCGCCAGAAGGAAGGTCGACGCCTTGGCCCTATCCGGATGCGCCTCAAAGGGCAGGATGACGAGGTGCCAGTATCATCAGCGGTGTTCGGTGAGCATCTGCCATCGTTGATAGTAGGCTACACGTCCGGCGAGAACGAAACACTCAGCCTGCCGTTCTTGGTAAGCCGTGCAGGATACGCCGACGAGGTGACAAGGGCAGCCTTGAAGGGTGGGCAAGAGCCGCTCGACAACAGACTGATGCTTGTGGACTACGGCACCAATCTAGAAGTGCTATTTGCCAGCCTGATGCTCGGAGAGGCCGAATCCCGCAAAGCCGTTCTTGATCATGCGCGATTGAATGACATCGCATCATGCCGGGTTCTCGTTCGCTTGGCGCATGGATCACGGAACAAGGCTACCGCAAAGAATGCAAAGGGCTCCAATCGCAAGGGAATCCAGCTGACTGCCGAGCTGGAAGCCATCTTGGAGAACCTAAAACGGTGTTCAACATGCTGGTCAGAGGACAAAGGCACGGAGACGTACAAGTTTGACTTCTGGGTGAACGAGGCAACTCGACAAGCATTTCGTTTCTTTTGGCCAAATGCGCTTGAGCTTTACAGATCGCTGCACAAGCTTGCCCTTCTCAACGACTTGGCAATACCTAAAGCTGCTCGCGATCGGGTGAAGCGAGCCGTCCGTGATCAGCGCTTTGCCGCAAGACTTCCAGAACCACAAGTTGAAGAAATGGTTTTCGGGTTTGAAGAGGTTCGGTTCTGGCCAATGTCCAGTGAAAGTGAGCCTGTTGACTACGTTTCATTGTCTGATGGAGAGCATCAGCAAGCCCTTGTTCTTGGCCTATTCGGTATGATTTCAGGTCACAACGCTGTATTTCTGCTGGATGAGCCAGAGTCCCACTTCAATCCGAAGTGGCGGGTCCAATTTGTAAAGCGCCTTATGGACCTTTCATCAGGCCGTGGTGATCAAGACATCTTGCTGACCTCACACGCACCCTTTGTTGCCTCCGACATGCCAAAGAGCCAAGTTCTTATATTTAGGCGTCAAGATAGCTGCGTTACGGTTAAGCCCCCGGATATTGAAACTTACGGGGCAAGCTTTGATAGAATACTTGAACACTGCTTTAACGTTAGTCCGCCAATTTCGCAAGTTGCGCGCAACGACATCAAAGAACTTATGGAATCTGATGATATTGCAAAACTTGAAGAGGCCATGGGTCGCCTTGCTGCGTCAGTAGAGAAGACATTTGTTGCGGAGCGGCTGCAGAAGCTAAAGGGTAGTCAAAGTTAAGATGCTGTGTAGCCTTCCAATAGCTTCTATGAATTACAACTGGCTTCACACTGTTATATTTAATGAACTTTTGGCCAGCATGTCGGCAATTGAACTCGGTGCCCTGCCAACTACTTGGCCTGATTGGATTCCACACGAGCATAGGCCGATGCTACAAGGCAAGACAGGTCTTCGGGACAAAGTACAAATATTACGTAGTGCGCTGGCTGCTTTGGCTCCAGCTGAACTTGGAATTTGCCGATCTGCATTAATCGCCCAGAACAATTTTCCAGGAGTGCTGCAGAGTGGACAGGTGTGTGCCAAATTGGAGGCGTTACCGATGGCAGTACGCCCTCAGATAAAGTCACTCTTTGAATACGCCTTCGGCTTATTGACAGATATTGAAACGCGCGATCTACACTATGATGCAGTATACAGGGCACTTCATCGCGGAGTATGCCCATTCTGTGGATTGACCACTCTTGACGCCCCCGGTGCGCCCCGAGAAGACTTAGATCATTATCTTCAGATTTCGAGGTATCCCTTCTGTGGAGCCAATCTACGCAATCTTTCGCCCATGTGTGGAAGATGCAACAAAAGCTATAAGAAGAATTGCGATGTAATTTGGGATGATACCTCTGAATCACCGGCCAAAGCCTCTGATCCTTATGAGGGTCCATGTATTGAAGTTACTTTGGTAAACAGTGAGCCCTTTAAGGGCGAGGCAAAGGACGGAATTGTATTCCCAAATTGGGTGGTAGAATTTGTTGGACCGGCTGATGAAGCTTTGACATGGAACAGGGTGTTCAAGATTTCCGAAAGATATCCACGGGACGTTCTAAACGTAGAGTTCCGCTTTTGGATCGATAGTTTTGGGAGATGGTGTGCTGAAGGGCTTGGCCGGATTCCATCAGCCGCAGAGCTAGTTTCTGAAATTGATCGTTATATCGAGATCACAAAGTACGAAGGTTTTTCAGAAAGGGCTTTCCTTAAAGTAGCGGTCTTTGGGATGTTCAGACATTGTCTCGACCAACCCGAAGTAGGTCCCCAACTGTCAATATGGTTGAGTAGTCAAGTTAAAAGGTTCTTGCAACTTGGAGCAGAAGCGGCCTGACTATTGCCAGTTTGCAACTGACCGTTCATCAACACGTCATTACTACTGCACTTGGGTCCGTCGGTTTTCAAGAATGGTGCCGCTGAAGAGACTCGAACTCCCGACCCCATCATTACGAATGACGTGCTCTACCAGCTGAGCTACAGCGGCACTTTTCTGGTGTAGCCCCTACTATGGCCCTACTAAACCGAAGTCAACCCCTGCAAGTGACTGGTTTTGCGCGTCATTCTACGGAAGACCCGCTAATTACGAATGACGTGCTCTACCAGCTGAGCTACAGCGGCACTTTCTGGTGTGGCTTGTCCTATTGCCCCGCCAAACCGAAGTCAACCCCAGCAAGTGTCTGGTTTTGCGCTTCATTCTGCATTGGCGCGACCCTTGTGCAGGGCATGCTGACCAAAGGGCCTTACATCTGCGAATAGCGATTGCGGCAGGAGGTGTGGGGCTATGCCAGCAGCACGCTGAGGGTTAACCTTTTATCTCTTCCCAGCTCGGTTGTGCACTGCAATGGCGTCCATCCGATCGCGTAGCATGCTGACCGGCAACAGAGCGTTAGGTGCCAGACGGAAAAGCGCGTGGAATGGGATTTCGGTAGCCACCTTTACGGGAATGGCGAGGGACGCGAGCTCTTTGCCGGTGGCCCAGTCAGAAAGCTCGCATCCCATGGCGGTTGACAGGGCGATGCCGCGACCGTTGCAGGCAAAACCGGCGATCAGGTTCGGGCCAAGCTCCACCAGCCGGGGCAGGTAGTCTGGCATCACTGAAGCCATGCCAGACCACGCATAGGCCAGTGGCGGCAAATCCGGCAGGTCCAGGACCTGCGCCAGACGCCGGTGAATTGTGCGGGGCACGCGGGTTTCGGCACCCGGCGACAGGAAATGCATGCCGCCGCTGATCAGGCGGTTTTGCGCGTCAAACCGGAAGGTAAACAGGTTGCGACGGGTGTCTGACACCGATTGCCCACCGGGCAGCAGACGGGTACGCACCGACAGCGGCAGCGGTTGGGTGGCGACCTGAAACACCCGCAGGGGGAAAAAGCTGCGCGCCAGTCCGGGCCAAAGAGTGCCGGCATAGGCATTGGTTGCCATGACAACGCGGCGGGCCTGAACGCTGCCGCCCGGGGTTGTCGCCAGCCAATCCTGCCCCTTGCGTTCCAATCCAAGGACCGGGGTTTGTTCATGGAGTTGAGCGCCCGCCTTGGCTGCCGCCACTGCCAGCCCACGGGCATAACCGACTGGATTCAACACTCCACCAGATCGGTCAATCCAGCCGCCGCGCCAGCCTGCCACGCCGGTCAATGCGGTGACGGCGTCAGCATCCAACACCTCAACCGGGCGCTGCAGGGTAGACCATTGGCGGACCCGGCTTTGCGCCTTGGCAAAGGCCGCGTCGGAATGTGAGGGTTGAATCCATCCCGTCTGATGCCCGTCGCAGTCAATCGCGTGCCGCCGGATCAGGTCAAACACCAGATCGCCGCTGCCTGCCGCCATTGCAATCAACCGCTCCCCCGGCGCACCCAAAGCTGCACGGATGCCGGCCGGATCAACCTTGGCAAAGTTGGGCACCACAAACCCGGCATTGCGACCCGACGCGCCCCAGGCGATGTGGTGCGCCTCGACCAGCACCACCGACAGGCCATCCTCGGCCGCGTGCAGGGCCGTTGAAAGCCCGGCAAAGCCGCCGCCGATCACCAGAAGGTCAGCCTCAATAGCACACATAATTGCTGCCAAGTCCTGCAAGGGGCGGGCGGTTGCATGCCACAGCGTTTCGGGATCTGCGGTCACGAGCTTTTGCGCCTTGGGCCGAAAAAGCCTTGTGGGCGCCACAGCAGGATCAGGCACAGCATCACGCCGATCGCCACGATCTGCAACGAGGCCGCCCTTGCCTGAAAATCACCGGGCACCACGGCGGCGGTCAGGGTGCCTGACCCCACCCAGATGGCCCAGACAACGATTGCTCCCAATACCGCGCCCCGGTTCGACCCCGACCCGCCTACCATCAGCATCGCCCAGACCTGAAACGTCAGCGTGGGAAGATAGTTGTCGGGTGCGATGAATCCGATGAAATGGGCCTGCACCGCCCCTGCCAGCCCCATGACACCGCCGCCCACCGCAAAGGCCTGTATCCGGTAGGATTGCGCGCTTTTGCCCAGCGCGATTGCGGCGCGTTCATCTTCACGCAACGCGCGCAACACCCGGCCCCACGGGCTGCGCGACAGCCTTTCCAGCGCCAGATAGACCGCAAGAGTAACCCCAGCCACCACCGCCAGATTGGCAAAGTTGAACAGAACCGGCTGATCCTGCACGCCCGCAAAGGGCCGCGGGATGAAGGCGACGCCAAAAGGCCCACCGGTCAGCCCTTGGGCATTCAGCGCCACCAGTTGCACCACCACCGCCACACCAAAGGTGGTGATCGCCAGATAGTCCGCCTTCAACCGCAACGTCGCATAGCCGGTAAACGCCGCTGCCGCAGCCGCGATCAAGGCCGCCCCGATCCAGCCCAGCGCAATCGGCCAGCCGAACCCGCCGATCCGGTCGACAGTATCAGGTGTGGTCAGGATGGCCGAGGCATAGGCACCAATCGCCACAAATCCGGCAACCCCCACGTTGAACAGCCCGGTCAGCCCCCATTGCAGGTTCAACCCCAAAGTGATCAGCGCAAAGATCAGTGCGGTTGACATGAAAAAGGCGCCGTAGCCCAGAAGGTCGATGATCATCGCTCTGCCACTCCGAACAGGCCCATCGGGCGCACCAGCAACACACCCATCAGGATAACAAAGGCCACGGCCGACCGCCATTCTGCGCCGACGAATTGCACCGCCGCCGCCTCTGACAGGCCGATGATCAGGCCACCCAGTACCGCGCCAGGCACCGATCCGATGCCGCCCAGAATAGCCGCCGCAAAGATCGGCAGCAGCAAGCTAAGGCCCATCAGCGGGCGGATTTGCACCAGTACGCCGACCATCACGCCCGACGCACAGGCCAGTGCCGCACCGATCACCCAAGTGGCCCGCACGACCTTGGCCACATCAATGCCGACCACCTGCGCCAAGGCCGGGTTCTGCGCATAGGCCCGCATTTCGCGTCCACGCTGGCTGCACGACATCATCAGATGCATGCCCGTCACCAGCGCCAGCGTCACAACCAGCAGCGCCACCTGATCAGCCGTGATCTTGATGCCCAACCCAACCGGCGTGGCCATCTGGATCGCGCGTGAGAAATAGGTCGGGCGCGAGGTGAACATGAACTCCAGCAGACTGCGCAGCGCCATCGAGGCTCCGAAGGACGCCATCACCACGATGATCGACTGGCCGCGTGCCCGAAGCCGCGCGAACAGCGCCCAATCCAGTGCCAATGCCAAAAGGGCGGTCAGACCCATCGCCACGATCATCGCAACCAGCAGTGGCCAGCCAAACGACAGCGGTTTCATCGGCGCACTGCCGCCAAGAACGCCCACCACAGCCAAGGCGGCATAGGCACCCCACGCCATGAAGTCGCCATGGGCGAAGTTGGAAAACCGCAGGATCGAATAGGTCAGCGTCACGCCAATCGCGCCAAGGCCGATCATTGACCCGGCAATCAGACCATCCAGCAGGAATTGCAGGCTCATGACGCCTCCTTTCGGTGGCCAAGGTACAGTTCGGCGATCAGGGGGTTGTCCCATAGGGTTTTGGCCGGACCCTCATGCGCCTCGCGCCCTTCAACCAGCACATAGGCGCGGTCACCAAGGGCCAGGGCGGCACGGGCGTTTTGTTCGACCAGCACGATGGTCATCCCCTGGGCGCGGATTTCGGCCAGCCCGGCAAAAACTTGCGCCACCAGTTTGGGCGACAGTCCGGCTGAGGGTTCATCCAGCATCAGCACCCTGGGGCGCACCAGCAAGGCGCGCGCCACGGCCAGCATCTGACGCTGCCCGCCCGATAGACTGCCCGCCGTCAGGCTGCGCTGCCGGGCAAGGTCGGGAAACATCGCGAACATCTCGTCCATGCGGCCCGCGACCTCGGCCCTTGGCAGGACGCCGCCCGACACGGCCAGATTTTCGGCAACGGTCATCAGGGGAAAGATGTTTTCCGTCTGCGGCACAAAGGCCAGACCCTGTCGGATTTTCAGATGCGCGGGCACTGCCGTGATATCGCGCCCGTCCAGCAACACCTGCCCGCTGCTGATCGGCACAAGCCCGGCGATTGCCTTGATCAGGCTGGACTTTCCGGCCCCGTTCGGACCAAGGATCACGACAATCTCGCCTTCATCCGCGTAGATAGAGGCACCTTTGACAATGGGCAGGCCCGGCTCATAGCCTGCAACCAGAGTGTTGACCTGAAGCACGCTCATGCGGCGGCCCCGCCCAGATACGCCTCTATCACACGTGGGTCGCGAGAGACTTCGTCGGGGCGGCCTTCAAACAGCAACGACCCCTGCGCCATGACGACGATCCGGTTGCACAGACGCGATACCATGTCGATGTTGTGTTCGATCAGCACAAAGGTCACGCCGCTTTGGTTGATGTCGCGGATGCGGGTGATCAACACCTCCAGCAGGGCCGGGTTCACACCGGCTGCGGGTTCGTCGAGCAGGATGACCTTGGGGTCCGCCATCATAACCCGCGCCAGTTCCAAAAGCTTGCGCTGCCCACCGGACAGGATGCGGGCGGGTTCATCAGCCAGACGGCGCAGGGCGACAAGGTCCAAGAGGGTCAGGGCCTTGTCCCTGGCAGCGCTTTCCTCGGCTGCCACCCGGCGCGGTGCGGTGAAATTGGCCCAGAACCGCTCTCCGGTTTGGCCTTGGCGGGCGATCATCATGTTTTCCAGCAAGGTCAACGCAGGAAACGGGCGTGGAATTTGAAACGTCCGGCCCATGCCGCCAGACAGACGACGATGCGCCGGTTGATGGGTGATCGCCTGCCCCATCAGGTGAATGCTGCCAGAGGTCGGGCGCACCGACCCGGCCAACAGGTCGAACATCGTGGTCTTGCCCGCGCCATTCGGGCCGATCAGCCCCAAAATCTCACCTTCGGTAACACTTAGCGACATCTCTTTAACCGCAGCTACACCGCCAAAGCGCTTGGTCAGGTCGCGCGCCTCAAGAACTGTCGCTGCCATGATGCCCTTGCAGTTTGATCTGTGATCACACTTGATTTGATCACACTAGAAGCGTCTAATCCCTCAATCAAGACGATTCGCGACCGGGGCGCTACTGGGGGGTTGATGACGCAAGCGGCGACAAAATTGGCTCCGGTCGGGCGCGATACCGTGCAGGACCGCGTCTATACCGAACTGCGCCGCGCCCTGATTGGCGGGCTGTTTGCGCCGGGTCAGGTGCTGACGATCCGGCAGTTGGCCGATGCGCTTGTCACCTCAACCATGCCGGTGCGCGAGGCGTTGGGCCGCCTGATCACCGAACAGGCGCTTGAAATGCTGCCGAACCGGTCGATCCGGGTGCCGCCTGTCACGATGCAGCGGATTGGCGACCTGTTGCGCGCCCGCATCCTGATTGAGGGTGAGGCGATGGCCCTTGCGGCGGGCCGGATGACGCCACGCCTGTTGGCCACCATCCGTACGATCATGCTGGAATGGGAAGAGATGCGGCTGGGGGGCAACCCTGAAACGGTTGACCGCGAGGCGACGCTGAACCACGCGTTCCACTTTGAAATCTACCGGGCCTGTGGGTCGGCGGTGCTGTTGCCGATGATCGAAAGCCTTTGGCTGCAATCCGGCCCGTTCACCCGCGCCGCAATCTATGCCTTTTCCGAGGCGGGGGCCAAGGATGCGTCCCGGTTTCACCACGACATCGTCGAGGCATTAGAGGCTGGCAATGCAGCTTCGGCGCGGGCCGCCCTGATCGCCGATATCAGCAGACCGTTCGCCTATCTGAAAGACAAACTAGGGAAAGTTTCCGCCGCATGACATATATGCGTATAAGATCAGCCGCGTCTGGCCTGGACGTGATGGCCGATTTCCTGCCCGAAAAGGCACCGGAAAACGTTCGATTTATGCGGCAATATCTGGCAAGCCCGCGCGTGGTGGGCGGCCTGCATGCGATGTGGACCGGGCCAGAGATTTCCTGCCCGATCCCGTCGGCCCATCTGGTGGGGGCTGACTATGCCCAGGCTTTGCCCCCTGAAAACGCCACCCTGCACCCGCAGCCCGGCGATGTGGTGCTGGCTTACGTGCCCGCCCGCATGTGGGGCGGCAATCCGGACCCGATCTTTGACATCGGCCTGTTTTATGGCCCCGGCGCGCGGATGTTCTTTCCGATCGGCTGGCTGGCCGGATCAGTGGTCGCACATGTGCGTCCCGAAGATCGCGCAGCGCTTGCCGCATCCTGCGGCCGCATCCGCCGGGCCGGGGCGTGCGATGTCACATTCAATCTGGGGGGATGATGGACGACAGCTTTGACCTGTATGACCTGCGGGTCGAGATTGTCGCTCCACCTGACGCCAAGCTATTTTGCGGCAAGGTCGGCGATTGGTTTGAACTGCGCGGAGAGCAGTTGCACCTGCCACCCGGGCAAAGCTTTTCGATCTATTCGCTGTCTTCTGTGTTGCCCTTGCTGGCTGCCAAGCAGCGCCAGACCCATGCGCATGACTGGATGACCTCTGACGCGGAAATCGCCTGCCCAGACCCGAACTGCCCGTCACGCTTGCGCATCACGCGGATCGGCAAGCGCAGCTTTTCCCACGCCGACACCACGGCTGTTCCCTTGCCAGAGGCCCCATGACCGTATCGCGCATCACTCTTCGTCCGGGTCACGAGATTTCGCAGGTCATCCGGGGTGGCTGGCAACTGGCCGGTGGCCACGGCCCGATCGATAGCGCCGCTGTGGTCGAGGATCTGATCGCCTTTGCCCAAGCCGGGATCACCACCTTTGACTGCGCCGATATCTACACTGGCGTTGAGGACATGATCGGCGGCTTTCGTGCGGAATATGCCAAACGCTTTGGGGTTGAGGCTTTGGCGCGCATCAAGGTCCATACCAAACTGGTGCCCGATCTGGCGCGACTGGCCACGGTGGACAAGGATTACATCCGGTCAATCGTTGAAACCTCGATCAAGCGGTTGCGGGCCGACCGGCTGGACCTCGTGCAGTTCCACTGGTGGGATTATGACGTGCCGCGCTATCTGGACGTGATGGTCTGGCTGAACGAATTGCGGGCCGAGGGCAAGATTGCCAATGTCAGCGGTACCAATTTCGACACCGAAAAGACGTTGCAGATCATCGGCGCTGGCGTGCCGCTGACCTCGATGCAGGTGCAGTACAGTCTGCTGGATGCGCGACCGGAACGGCAGTTGGGCAAGGTGGCGCAGGACAACAACATCTGGCTGTTGTGCTATGGCACGGTTGCGGGGGGCTTTCTTGGCGACCGCTGGCTTGGAGTGGCGGAACCGCAAGAGCCGTTGGAAAACCGCTCTTTGACCAAATACAAGCTGATCATCGACGATTTCGGCGGCTGGGACCTGTTTCAGGCCCTGTTGCAGACGCTAAAGCGGATTGCGGACCGGCATGGCACAGATATCGCAACTGTAGCCTCTGGTGCCATGCTGAACCGCCCAGGTGTGGCTGCAGTCATTGTTGGAGCGCGCAACCGCAACCACCTGGCGCGCAATGTTGCCGTATCAGAACTGCGCCTGACCGATCAGGACCATGCCGAAATCGCAGCCATTCAGGCACAGGGCCAGATTCCCGAAGGTGATGTCTACACGCTGGAACGCGACCGCACCGGGCGGCATGGCAGCATCATGAAATACAATCTCAACACGTCAAGTTGAGTGCGTTAAGCCGCCGGTTCAGCCCAGACCGACGGACAAAGACCAAGGGCGTGACCCAACAACAGCGAGAACTCAGATGAAAAGAACTCTCCTTGCAACCGTGGCGGCACTGGCCTTGCTGCCGGGCGCTGCGTTTGCCTGCGATATCACCGTGGGCCTTGTGATGGAACTGACCGGTGAAGCCGGGGCCTATGGTCAGGCCGGGGCGAAGTCGGTCGAGATGGCCTTTCGTGACCTGAACGATGCAGGCGGTGTGGCCGGTTGCACCCTGAAAACCGACACGCGTGACAGCCAGACCCAAGCCAACGTCGCCGTTGATGCCGCGACCCAACTGGTGCAGGTCGCCCATGTGCCCGCCATCATCGGCGGCATCATCAGCCCGATGTCGATCCCGATCCTGACCTCTGTCACCGGGCCTGCCAAGGTGTTGCAAGTCTCACCCGCGTCGTCGTCACCGACGCTGACTGCACTGGGACGTGAGGGCAAGACCAACGGCGTCTTCTTCCGCACCATCACTTCGGACGCGCTGCAAGGTGTGGCTGCGGCCAAATTCGCCATCGACAACGGCATGAAGAAAATCGTCATCATCCACCAGAACAACGACTTCGGGGTGAACTTGGTCAAAGAGTTCAGCGATCCCTACAAGGCGTTGGGTGGCACTGTGATCTCTGTCACGCCCTACAATGCCAAGCAATCGGACTATGCCGCCGAAGTCACCGCAGCGATGGCCGGTTCACCGGATGCGCTGTACCTGATTTCCGACCCGGTCGATGGCGCCACCATTGCGCGTCAATGGGTCAGCCAGGGCGGTGTGCAAAAGTTCCTGCTGAATGACGGGATGAACAGCGACGACTTCGTCACCGCCGTCGGCAAGGACTATCTGGGGCAGGCGTTCGGCACGTCATCGGGCACGGTGGCGTCCGCCTCGACCGACTATTTCAATGCCAACTACAAGGCGTTCTCGGGTCTTGATCCGGCGGCCCCGGCTGCTGACCGGTCCTATGATGCGGGCGCGCTGGTCGGTCTGGCGATTGCCATTGCGGGTGGCCCTGATGCAGCCAAACTGCCCGATGCTCTGCGCAAGGCCGTCGATCCGGCGGGTGAGGTGATCCATGCCGGCAAGGACGAATTCACCAAGGCGCTGGCGCTGATCAAGGACGGCAAGGCGATCCGCTACGAAGGCGTCATCGGCCCGATCAACTTTGACCAGTACGGTGATATCGCAGGCCCGTTCCGCCTGTGGCAGATCGTCGACGGTGTGGTGACCACGGTGGGTGAGATGACGACCGCCGATGTCGAAGCGGTCAAGGCTCAGGTCAAGTAAACGACATTGGCCGGACCGGAGTTTTGCCGGTCCGGCCAAACCGACCCGACTCGGTTGCGGGTTCGGAAGTGTTGACCCAAACACAGCCGGGGCAGGTGGGGCCAACCCCAAGGCCCGCAGATCAACGATAACCTGATCCCGGGCCGAACAAACGCGATCAACCTGCCTGACCGCGTGTAACGGCGCATCATGGCAGCCCTCTTGTCATCTAGCCCTTGGCTCTGCCCCCTGCATTCGCTTAGGGTGGCGGCAGCAAACCGACACGATACCTCGGCCCTGAGGAGGCAAGATGCAGTACCATAAACCACAGACCTTTGATGAAGCCGTGCAAATCGCAGCCGCAGCCAGCGGTGTGACTCGCTTTCTGGCCGGGGGGACCGATGTGCTGGTTCAACTGCGCGCCGGAATTGTAACGCCGGATCATCTGATCGACCTGAAACTTATCCCCGGCGTGCGCGATATAACCCGCACTGAAGATGGCGGCTGGCGGATTGGCATTGCCGTTTGCGGCATCGAACTTGGCCGCCATGCCGCTTTGGTGGCCGATTGGCCGGGCGTGGTTGAGGGGATGCAACTGGTCGGCTCGACTCAGGTCCAGGGCCGCGCCACGCTGACCGGCAACCTGTGCAATTCCTCACCGGCAGCCGACAGCGTACCTGGGCTGATCGCTGCCGGGGCACGCGTGACGGTTATTGGCCCGACTGGATCACGAGAGATTGCGGTAGAGGATATTCCCGCCTCACCGGGCCGCAACACGCTGAAACCGGGCGAAATCATCGCGGCCATCCTTTTGCCGCCGCGTGGCGCGCGGGGTGGCGATGCCTATCTGCGCTTTATTCCCCGCACTGAAATGGACATCGCGGTCGTTGGCTGTGCTGTCAGCTTGACACTGGACGGTGACCGGATTTCTGCCGCCCGGGTGGCGTTGGGGGCCGTGGCTCCGAAAGTCCTGCTGGTCGCAGAGGCGGCTGCCGCGATTGTCGGAACAGCGCTGGATGACAAGGCGCTTGCCGCGTTGCAGGCCGCTGCTACGGCTGCAAGCCAGCCGATCACCGACCGTCGGGGCACAATCGAATTTCGCAAGGATGTTGTCGCCGTTCTGGCCGCCCGGGCGGCCCGCATCGCCTATGACCGCGCCAAAGGAGCCTCAAAATGAGCAAAATTCATGTCTCTGCCGTTGTGAACGGCGACCCGGTCGATTTCCTCGCCGACCCGCGTGAATCGCTGCTGGATTGCCTGCGCGACCAACTTGGCCTGACCGGCAGCAAAGAAGGCTGCGGCACCGGCGATTGCGGGGCCTGTTCGGTGGTGATGGACGGCGTTCTGGTATGTTCGTGTCTGGTGCTGGGGGTCGAGGCCGAGGGCAAGAAGGTTGAAACCGTCGAAGGTTTGGCCGATGTCGGCGCCCTGCATCCTTTGCAGCGCAAGTTCATTGAACATGCCGCCCTGCAATGCGGCTTTTGCACGCCGGGGATTCTGGTCGCGTCAAAAGCGCTGTTGGATCAGAACCCCGACCCGACCGAAACCGAGGTGCGCTATTGGCTGGCGGGCAATCTGTGCCGCTGCACCGGCTATGACAAGATCGTGCGCGCCGTGATGGATGCAGCACAAGAAATGCGGGAGGCCGTCTGATGCCGAAGGATGAACTGAAGTCAGAATTCCGTCTGATCGGAACCCGGCCCGACCGGCCTGATGGTCTTGACAAGGTGACCGGGCGCGCGCGCTACGGGGCCGACATGGCGTTGCCGGGAATGCTGTTCGCCGCCGTCGTACGCTCTCCCCACGCGCACGCCAGGATCCTGAAGATTGACGCGTCGGCGGCTTTGGCGCTGGACGGTGTCAAGGCGGTCGTCACCCGCGCTGACTTTCCAACCGGCCTGACGGGCGAGGACTGGAACCTGCAGGAAAACTCGATGGCCGGGGATGTGGCGCTGTATGATGGCCATGCCGTCGCAGCGATTGCCGCCACCTCGCGCCTTTTGGCCGAAGATGCGGCCAAGCTGATCAAGGTTGACTATGAAGTTCTGCCCCATGTCATCGACGTCGACGATGCGCTGCGGATGGATGCGCCAGTGATCCGGGCCGGGGCGGGGGATCACACCGTGCCGGAAGGCTCGCCGCCCAACGTGTCGAAATACATTGAATTCGGCCATGGCGATCTGGAAGCTGGCTTTGCAGCTGCCGATCTGGTGCGCGAACAGACTTACAAGACAGAGGCCACCCATCAAGGCTATATCGAACCCCATGCCTGCGTCGCGCAACTGGGGGCTGATGGCAAGGGCGAGATGTGGGTTTGCACCCAGGGGCAATGGTACATCCGCCGGATGTGTTCCGCGGTGCTGGGGCTGGAGGCGTCGCAACTGCGCGTGACCCCTTCGGAAATCGGCGGCGGCTTTGGTGGCAAGACGATCATCTTCATGGAGCCGTTGGCTTTGGCCCTTAGCCGCAAGGCGGGCGGGCGTCCGGTCAAGCTGGTGATGAGCCGGTCTGACGTGCTGCGCGCCACCGGGCCGACCGCTTCCGCCTCGATGGATGTCAAACTGGGGATGACCAAGGACGGCAAGCTGACCGCCGCCCATGTCAACTTCCGCATGCAGGGCGGCGCTTTCACCGGTGCCTCGCCAGTGGGTGAAGCGCTGAGCTGTGCGCTGGCTTGCTATGACATTCCCGCTGTGATGCACAACGGCGTCGAGGTTCTGGCCAACCGCCCGAAAGCCGCCGCTTACCGCGCCCCGGGTTCGCCGATGGCGGCCTTTGCGGTGGAATGTCTGCTGGATGAGATGTGCCATGAATTGGGCCTTGACCCGCTGGATGTGCGCCTGAAAAACGCAGTCCATGAAGGCGTGAAAGCCAGCTACGGCCCGACCTATGCGAAAATCGGTCTGGTTGAGGTGCTGCAGGCTGTCAAGGCGCACCCGAATCTGTTGGCAAAGCTTGGCCCCAATCAGGGGCGCGGCATCGCAAGCGGGTTCTGGTTCAACCATGGCGGCGAAACCTCGGTTTCTTTGGCGATTGGTGAGGATGGCACCGTGACCGTTTCGGTGGGTACACCTGACGTCGGCGGCGGTCGCGCCTCGATTGCGTTGATGACGGCTGAAACGCTTGGCATCGCGTATGAGGCGGTGCGGGTGAACGTGGTGGAAACCGGCGCGCTTGGTGTCAACGAACCAAGCCACGGCAGCCGCGCCACCTTTGCGTCGGGCAAGGCGGCGGTTGAAGCAGCGCGCAGTGCGATCCGCGAAATGTGCCGCAGGGCCGCCAAGGAATGGGGCATCGACGAGGAAGCGGTGGAGTGGAAAGACGGTGCAGCCATGCCCGCCGGACCCAATGCCGGTAAGTTTCCGCCCATGTCCATTGCCGAGATTGCTGCCAAGATGGGCGGCACCGGCGGCCCGATCTCTGGCCACCACGAAACCAACGCGGACGGTGTGGGGGCCAGCTTTGGTGCGCATGTCGTCGATGTCGAGGTTGACCCCGAAACCGGGCGCACCACGATCCTGCGCTATCTTGTGGTGCAGGATGCAGGCCGCGCAATCCACCCCGCCTATGTCGAAGGCCAGTATCAGGGCGGTGCCGTGCAAGGCATCGGCTGGGCGCTGAACGAGGAATATGTCTACGGTGCCAATGGTCGCCTGCAGAACGCCGTCTTCCTGGATTACCGCATCCCCGTCGCCTCTGACCTGCCAATGATTGACACGGTGATTGTCGAGGTGCCGAACCCCGGCCACCCCTACGGCGTGCGCGGTGTGGGCGAAACGGGGATCACCCCGCCGCTGCCCGCCGTCGCCAATGCGGTTGCAATGGCCACCGGAGTGCGTTTGCGCAGCCTCCCCCTGTCACCGCCCAAGGTGCTGGCGGCGATCAAGGCAAAGGGACGTGCTTAAGGTCCATCTGTGGTCCGGCCTGCGTCGGTTCACCGATGGTGTCGAGGTTGTTCCGGTTGAGGCTGCAACTGTTGGGCAAATGCTGGATGGGCTGGTCGCAGCCCATCCAGGCCTTGAACCGGTGATCGCCGCCGGGGTTTCGGTGGCGATTGACGGGGTTCTGACTGCAAGCCGGTTCACGCCGGTCACACCGCAAAACGAGATCTACCTGATCCAGCGGGTCAAGGGCGGCTAACTTACGTCAAACCGTGTCACACCCCGGCGCAGCTCATCTACCGGCTGGGTCAGGATCGCCGCCTGATGCGCGCGTTGGTCACAATGGGCACGCGGGCAGATGCGGCAGTTGATGCCAATTTGCGTCATTCGGGCGTCTGGCATCGAAAAGCTTTCGGCATACCCGATTTCTGTCGCGTAGTTTATGGCGCAGCCCATCGCGACTGCCAAACGGTTGTCTTGCGCATGACGCTCCCATGTCGGGCGGTCAACTGTGCGTGAGAAGACGAAGAACTGGCTGCGGTCGGGCATTTCCACGAACTGCGGCATGATGCGGCCCGGGGAGCGAAAGCTGGTATGCACGTCCAAGCGGGGGCACGCACCGCCATATTCTGCAAGGTGAAAGTCGGTCGCGTTGAAACGCTTGGTGACGTTGCCACCCTTGTCGATGCGCAGAAAGAAAAACGGCACACCCTGCGCGCCCTCACGTTGCAAAGTGGTGGCGCGGTGGCAGGCCTGTTCAAAGCTGACGCCAAAGCGGGTGGCGATGTGGTCAAAGTCGTATTTTGAAGCCCGCGCCTCGGTCAGAAACGCGGTGTAGGGCATCAGAACGGCAGCGGCGAAATAGTTCGCCAGTTCAACCCGCAGCCGCGCCACGCCCCTTGGGTCACGTATCGGGCTGCGCTGGATCAGGGCATCCAACAAGGTGCGCTGTTCCAGCAATCCCGCCATATGGACCAGTTGAAAGGTGCGGTTGGGCTGATCCAGCGCCTCTGACAACAGGATTTCACGGCGCGTCTCATCATATTGCCGCAACGCACCCGGCAAGTCATCGACCCGGCACAGACGGACGTTGACGCCCAACTTGTCACGCAGACGGCGTTTGAGGGTGACATAAATCTCATCACGCTCGATCGGTTGGGGCCAGAAAGATTCGGCGGCGTCTTCCAGTTCGCGAAAGTGGTTCCGGTTGCGGCGGAAAATGTCGTGGACAGCGGCCTCTGGCGACGCCGAGGGCTGGGCAGCACCGCTTTCGGTCAGGGACAAAAGCTGGTCCGACACGACCTGATAGCTTCGGTAAAGTGTCATGAAACTATGAACCAGCCCGGGCGCATGAACCAAAGCTGCGCGCAACTGCGGCAGGTCCGGGCGGGTTTGCGTGAACAGCGGGTCTTGTATCACGGCGCGCAGGTCGGCGAGTTGTGCGGTGCCATCGTCGTCCGCGATGTCGCGCCAATCGACGCCGTACGCCTCAAACAAACGCAACAGCACCTGAACCGAGACCGACCTTTCATTGTTTTCCAGAAGGTTGACGTAAGACGGGCTGATGCCCAACACCTTGGCCATGGCGCCTTGCGTCTCGCCACGTTCTAGCCGCAGGCGTCGCATATGGGGGCCGATGAAGGTTTTTTGCATACTGTCGCACACAATCAATGGTTTGTCGTGTTTACAATATTACATTTCTGCAAATATGTAAATTCTCGCATTCACAGCGCAACCTGTTTTCATTTTGCACAAATTCCCAGCGGTGCGAAAGGTGTTGCGCACCCAAGGAGGACCCTATGCGCACTGGCATCAATCACCTTTTCATCCCCGGCCCGACCAATGTTCCAGAACGCGTGCGGCAGGCGATGAACGTGCCGATGCAAGACCACCGCGCCCATGACTTCGGCGCGGCCAACCTGGGGATATTTCGCGACCTGAAGACGCTGTTCCGCACCAAGGACGGTCATGTGCTGCTGTTCCCCAGCTCTGGCACCGGGTCGTGGGAGGCTGCGATCACCAACACGCTGTCGCCCGGCGACCGGGTTCTGATGGCGCGGCATGGCCAGTTCTCTGTCCTGTGGGCGCAGATGGCGCAACGGCTGGGGCTGACCGTGGAAATGATCGACCTGCCGTGGGGGGCGGGTGCCCCGATTGCTGAGTTTGCAAAACGGCTTGGGGCCGACCGCAAGGGCGAAATCAAGGCGGTTTTTGTCACGCACAATGAGACGGCGACCGGAGTGACGTCGGATGTCGCGGCCCTGCGCCGTGTGATGGACGAGGCGGACCACGAGGCGCTGCTGTTTGTCGACGGCGTGTCCTCTATCGGGTGTCTGCCGTTCGAGATGGATGCCTGGGGCGTCGATCTTGCGGTCACGGGCAGCCAAAAGGGTCTGATGATGCCGCCGGGTCTGGGCATTCTGGGGGTCAGCGCCAAGGCGATGAAGGCTTCGGAAACGGCCAAACTGCACCGCGCCTACTTTGA
This sequence comes from Rhodobacterales bacterium, assembly GCA_038231775.1. GTDB lineage: Bacteria > Pseudomonadota > Alphaproteobacteria > Rhodobacterales > Rhodobacteraceae > Stagnihabitans. The sequence continues at coordinate 22,549 of JBBRKS010000004.1, forward strand.
ATTTTCCGATCAGGTGAAAAGCAACGAAACGGGGTACTTCCCCTACACGCCGCCCGTTCAACTGCTGCACGGCCTTCGCGCCGCACTGGACCTGATGCTGGAAGAGGGTCTGGATAATGTCATTGCGCGCCACCGCCGTCTGGCTGCAGGGGTACGCGCCGCGGTACAGGCGTGGGGGCTTGAGGTTTGTGCCGAAAGCCCGGCGCTGTACTCTGACACCGTCACCGCGATCCGCACGCCAGAGGGTGTCGATGCCCGCGATGTGATCCGCATCGTCTATGACCACTACAACGCAGCGTTCGGGTCAGGCCTTGGGCCTTTGGCGGGCAAGGTCTTTCGCATCGGCCATATCGGTGACAGCAACGAAGGCATGTGCCTGACCGCTATCGCTCTTGCCGAACTGTCGTTGGCGGCGGCAGGGGCTTCGATCCACTTTGGCTCTGGGGTTGCGGCGGCGCAGGGTGTTTATGCCCAATCACGGATGCAATCGGCCGTAATGGCCGCCCAATAAAGACGGAGAATACTATGAGCCACACCCTTCACCCGATGCGAAAGCCGCGCCTGCAGCGGTCAGAACTGGCCGTCCCCGCCTCTAACCCCACGATGATCGACAAGGCGGCTGACGGTCCTGCCGACTATGTTTTTCTGGACCTTGAGGATGCGATTGCGCCGTCGGAAAAGGTGCAGGCCCGCAAGAACGCGATTCAGGCGCTGAACGACATCGACTGGAAGGCCAAGGGCAAGACAGTTTCAGTTCGTATCAACGGGCTGGACACGCACTACATGTACCGCGACGTGGTGGACGTGATGGAGCAGGCGGGCAGCAAGGTTGATACCTTGCTGGTGCCAAAGGTCGGGGTGACGGGCGATCTTTACATGGTGGAAGCCATGGTCAACCAGATCGAACAGGGGATGGGATATACCACCCGCGTCGGGCTTGAGGCGTTGATTGAAACTGCCCTTGGCATGGCCAATGTCGAAGCCATCGCCCGCTTTGGTGGCCGGCTTGAGGCGTTGCATTTCGGCGTGGCGGATTTTTCGGCCTCGATGCGGGCGCGCACGACCAACATCGGCGGTCTGAACCCGCACTATCCGGGCGACCAGTGGCACGCGTCAATCAGCCGGATGGTGGTGGCCTGCCGCGCCTACGGGTTGCGCGCGATTGACGGGCCGTTCGGGGATTTTTCTGATCCCGAGGGCTACAAAGACGGGGCGCGCCGCGCTGCCGCCTTGGGATGTGAGGGGAAATGGGCGATCCATCCATCGCAGATTGACCTTGCCAACGAAGTCTTTTCGCCACCAGAGGCCGAAGTTACCCGTGCCCGGCGGATCATCGAAGAACTGCGCAAGGCCGAGGCGATGGGCAAAGGTGCCGCCCAATTGGATGGCCGGATGATTGATGCGGCTTCGGAGCGGATGGCGATGAACGTGCTGGTTCTGGCCGAGGCCATCGCGGCCAAATAGCCTCGAAATTTCTGCGAAATTTCAAAAAGATCACGCGTCGGAATTTTCGCAGAAAATTCGGGACGCAGAGGGAGGGACAGATGGACATTCACGAATATCAGGCCAAGGAAATCCTCGCCCGGTTCGGTGTGCCGGTGCCGCGCGGCGGTCTGGCATACAGCCCGGAACAAGCAGGTTACCGGGCACGCGAATTGGGTGGCAACGCCTGGGTCGTCAAGGCGCAGATCCATTCCGGCGGTCGCGGTGCAGCGGGCGGTGTCAAGCTGTGCAAGACCCCGGACGAGGTGCATGCCTTTGCCGCCACGCTGTTTGGCAAGCAACTTGTGACCAAACAGACCGATGCGAATGGTAAGGGCGTCTACCGCGTGTGGGTCGAAGGCGCTTCGGACATTGCGCAGGAACTGTACCTTGGCTTCGTTCTGGACCGTAAATCGGAACGCATCATGATCGTCGCTTCTGCCCATGGCGGCATGGAGATTGAAGATCTGGCCGACAGCGATCCCACTTCGCTGTGCCGCATGACGATTGACCCTGCCGCTGGCCTGTCAGAGTTTCAGGCCCGCGAACTGGCGTTTCAACTGGGTCTGAAAGGCGGTCAGGTTGCCCAGATGGTCACCACTTTGCGCGCCTGCTACCGTGCCTACCGCGATCTGGACGCCGTGATGGTCGAGATCAACCCGCTGGTCATCACCCACTCCGGCGATCTTGTAGCGCTGGATGCCAAGATGTCGTTTGACACCAACGCCTTGTTTCGGCAGCCGCAAATCGCCGAACTGCGTGACCGCAGTCAGGAAGACCCGCGTGAAAGCACAGCGGGCGATCACGGGCTGTCCTATGTCGGGCTAGACGGCGATATCGGCTGCATCATCAACGGCGCTGGTCTGGCGATGGCCACGATGGACATGATCAAACTGGCCGGTGGCGAGCCTGCCAATTTCCTGGATATCGGTGGCGGCGCGTCGCCCGAACGTGTGGTGCGTGCGTTTCGCACCGTGCTGGCCGATGGCAAGGTTTCCGTGATCCTTGTGAACATTTTTGCGGGCATCAACCGGTGTGACTGGGTCGCCCAAGGCGTGGTGCAGGCCTACAAAGAGGTCGGTCTGACCATTCCTGTGGTTGTCCGTCTGGCAGGCACCAATGTCGAAGCGGGCAAGGCCATCATCGACAATTCCGGCCTGCCACTGATCTCTGCGGACAGTCTGGCCGAAGCTGCCGCAGCAGCCGTTGCCGCCCGCCCCCGCCAAGCCGCCTGAAGGAGGACACCATGGCCATTCTTATCACCGAAAAGACCCAGGTTATCGTGCAGGGCATGTCTGGCAGAATCGGCAGCTTTCATGCCGCCGACATGATCCACTACGGCACCAATGTCGTTGGCGGCGTGACCCCCGGCAAGGGCGGCGCGACCGTTCTGGAACGCCCGCTGTTCAACACCGTACGTGAGGCGGTCGAAGCCACTGGTGCTGAAGCGTCGCTTATCTTCGTTCCACCCCCGTTTGCCGCCGACGCCATCATGGAGGCGGCGGACGCTGGCATCCGCACCGCTGTCTGCGTGACCGACGGCATCCCCAGTCAGGACATGATGCGCGTCAAGCGGTTCCTGCGCCGCTATCCGGCGGAACGCAAACTGCGCCTCATCGGCCCGAATTGCGCTGGCGTCATCTCTCCCGGCAAGGGCTTCATGGGGATCATGCCGCCGCATATCTACATGGCAGGTCGGGTGGGCATCGTAGGCCGGTCTGGCACGTTGGGATATGAGGCTGCCGCACAAATGAAGGCGCTGGGGATCGGTGTGTCCACCTCTGTCGGCATCGGCGGTGATCCGATCAACGGGTCAAGCTTCCGCGATATCCTTGAACTGTTTGAGGCGGACCCAGATACCGATGCCGTGATGATGATCGGCGAAATCGGTGGTCCGCAGGAAGCCGAGGCTGCCGCTTATGCCCGCGACTTCATGAAAAAACCAGTTGTGGCCTATATCGCCGGTCTGTCTGCACCCAAGGGCCGCAAGATGGGCCATGCCGGGGCCATCGTGTCGGCTTTTGGCGAAAGCGCACAGGAAAAGGTCGAGATTTTGTCGGCAGCTGGGATCACAGTCGCGCCGAATCCTTCGGCAATGGGGCAAACAATGTCGATGGTATTGACGCAACGCAAGGCCGCCTGAGGTAGGGTACGTTCCCCAATGTCTACAGTTAGGGCCGGGAGCAACCTCCCGGCCATTTCATTGACGCAAGCGTTTGGACCGATTTAACCGGCCAAGGTCAAACGGCCTTCTGGGCTGCCAAGGCCGCCTGTCGTAGCGTGCTGATGCGTTGGCGTGGGGCAATAGCCTCGGCAGCGATGGAAAGGTTCAGGACGGCACCGATGCCGGACTCGGCTGCTGCCACGGCACGTTGAAAGGCGGGGATGAAATCTGCGGTCGCCTCGACCCGTTCGGCGTAAAAACCGTAGGCACGGGCGACAGCGGCGAAGTCGGGGTTGACCATTGTGGTGCCAAACACCCGGGCCGGGAAATGGCGTTCCTGATGGGCCCGGATCGTGCCGTAAATGCCGTTGTCCAAAATCAGGATGATGGGAGCGGCGCCATGCTGGACGGCGGTGGCAAGTTCCTGACAGTTCATCTGGAAATCCCCATCGCCCGCAAAGCAAAGCGCCATCCTGTCGGGCGCTGCGATCTTGGCCGCGATGGCAGCAGGCACGCCGTAGCCCATCGCCCCTGACTGCGGGGCCAGAAGACGCATCTTTGGGCCAAAATGCAGATGACGGCTGGGCCATGCAGCAAAGTTGCCAGCACCATTTGTCAGAATGACATCATCGGGCAGGTTGACATCAAGCCACGTCATCACAGCCGCCATATCGACCGGCGAGGGCTGCGGCGGGGCTGTGAAAAGCGCCTCATACCCAGCCCGGGCTTTGGTGCGCCAATCGGTGTTGCGCGGTGAAATAGGCTCTAAGCTGGCGGAAAACGCATTTGGGCCGGACTGGATCGGATGGGCCGCGATGTAAATCTTTCCCAGTTCGGCCGTGTCGGGATGGACGTGGATCAGGGTTTGCTTTGGCAAAGGCACCGACAGCAGCGCATAGGCCCCCGTCGTCATCTCATCCAGACGCAGGTTCACAGCAAGGATGACGTCCGCTTCTTTGATCAGGTTGGCGACATGGGGCCACATGCCAACGCCAGCCTCGCCACAGAAAACCGGGGAATGGTGGTCGATGGCATCCTGACAGCGAAAGGCGGTCAGAACGGGAATGTCAGAGTCTTCGGCAAAGTGCTGCAAGGCGGCGCGGCCACCCTCCGTCCAGCCGGTGCCACCGGTCACGATCAGCGGGCGCTGCGCCGTAGAAAGCGTCTCTAACGCGGTGAAAAGGGCGGTTGCATCTGGTGCTGCTTCTGCAATTTTCGGCAGGGGAGCGGTCAGGGGTTCAACGGCCGACATCTCTGACAGCATATCCTCGGGCAGGGAAATCACCACGGGGCCGGGGCGGCCCGCTACGGCGGTCTTCCACGCGCGCGCGATGTGTTCGGGGATGCGGGATGTATCGGTAATCTCTACCACATATTTCGCGATGGAACCAAAGACAGCGCGGTAATCGACCTCTTGAAAGCTTTCACGTTCGCGGTCAGCCCGTGCGATCTGACCCACAAACAGCAGCATCGGGGTCGAATCCTGCATCGCGGTATGGACGCCGATCATGGCATTTGACGCACCGGGACCGCGCGTGACCATGCAGATGCCCGGCTGTCCGGTCAGCTTGCCGTAGGCCGCTGCCATAAAACTGGCACCACCTTCATTGCGGCATAGGATGTAATCAAACTGCCCGGCGGTGTCGTGCATGGCGTCCAACACGGCGAGATAACTTTCGCCCGGAACACCAAAGGCCTTCACAGCCCCCAAAGCCACCAGACTTTTTACCAGAATTTGTCCGCCGTTCAGCATCGTCAGCCTCCACTTCATGGGGCAATCATGCGGCGGCGTTTTGCCAGTGTACAGGTGCAGAAAGCCGGGGCAGTCGCCTGCCCCGGCCATAATGACGAGGTAAGCTTACGCTTTGCCCCACAGCTTGGCATAAGCGTCGCGGTAGCCATTGTCCGGATCGAAGGTGTTCTTTTCACCCCCGTCAAACGCCACATTGTCCTTGGTCACGACGTGCAGCGGAGAGGTATAGCCCGACCATGCCGACCCGTTCAGCGCCCGGTTCAGTTCGTCCACAAGTTGCCAGCCTTGCAGGTTCAAAGGCTCTGCCACCGTCACGGCCTGATACTGGCCGGACCGGATGCGCTGATATGCACTTTCCGAACCGTCGCCCGCGGCAACCGCTTTGGGGGCACCGTCACCCGCGATACCAGCCGCAGCCAAAGCCGGGCCCATGAAGTCAAAGTAGATGTCGTTGATCGCCAGCGCATGGGTCCACTTGGCGCCATACTTTTGCAGAAGGCTGGTGGTCAGCGGCCCCATCCGGTTCGAGGTATCGGCAATCGGCGTATCGACATATTCCAGCACGGTGCCGCCAAGCTCTTCGATCGTGGCCTTGATCTTGTCGGCCTTGGCGATGGCGATGGCATAGGTGGAGTCAGTAAAGATCACCACGCCCGGCGCGCCGTTGGCGTCAACAAACGCCCACTTGGCAGCAGCGGCAGAAACCTCCATCGGGTCGGTCGAGACGTTGGCGAACACACCACTTTTCTCATCCGGGCCGATGACCGGGCCCGCATGCCACGACACCAGCGGGATCTTCGCAGCCTTGGCCTCATCCAGCGAGGCCTGCTGTTCCACGGCGTCAAAACCGGTGATGACAATACCGTCAGGCTTAAGCGCCAGCGCTTGACCGAAGATAGCAGCCCGGCTTTGCACCGAACCTGCACCGTCAAGTGCGGTCACAGTCCAGCCCATTTTGGTCGCAGCCTCGGTTATGCCGTTCACGACGCCCAGAATGCCGCCATTCTTCATGTCAGCCGCCAGAACGACGATCTTCTTGCCATCTGCCGCTTTGGGGCCATCGGTCGGGCCGTCGAATGTGGTGACTTTGGTGCCGTATTTGTCAACATAGGCCTTGGCGTCCGCGATTGCGTCGGCAAAAACCGGCGACGCGGCGACAAGCGCCAGAAGCGAGACGGTGAAGGTTCTTCTGTTCAGCATGGTGTCCTCCCGTGGATTGCTGAGTTATTTAGACTTCGCGCCTTTCTTGCGTTGCGCGTAGCCGGCGATGCCGATGGCGATCAGCAGGGTGGAGCCGTTGAACATAGGCTCGACCCAGAAACTGCCACCGAATTGTTGAATGCCCGAAATGCCGATGGCGAGGATCATGACACCAACGATTGTGCCCCAGACATTGACCCGCCCGGGCTTGATGGTGGTTGATCCTAAAAACGCCCCGACAAGTGCTGGCAGCAGGAATTCAAGACCGACCGAGGCTTGGCCGATCCGCAGCCTTGACGCCAACAAAACTCCGGCCAACGCTGTCAAAGTGCCGGATGTGACGAAAGCCCCGATGACGAATTTGCGTGTCGGGATGCCGTTCAATTCGGCGGCGCGCTGGTTTGCCCCGATGGCGTAAAGATAGCGGCCAATCGGCGTGTATTCCAGGATCAGCCACAGCGCGAAAGTGATGACGACTACGTAATAGGCGGTGATCGGGATGCCGACGATAAAGGTGCCCGACAATTTGTAAAATCCGTCCGGCAACTGCCCCACCATCTGTCGCCCGCCGGTGTGCCACAAGGCCAACGCATACAGGATCGTGCCGGTGCCCAAAGTGGCGATAAAGCTGTCGATCCGGGCAACCTCGACCAGAATGCCGTTCAGAACGCCGGTCACGACACCAAGGGCCAGCACGATCAGAACAACCACAGGCCACGGAATGCCGTACAGCGTCTGCAAGCTGATCGCCAGAATGTGCCACAAGACGATACCGTAGCCGACAGTCAGGTCGATCCGACCGGCTACCATCGGCACCATTGCCGCCAACGACAGCATCGCGATGATCGCCTTGTCCGACAGGATCGCCCGCAAATTCAGCATGGTCGGAAACGTGTCAGGCAGCAGGACCGAAAACAGGATCAGCAGCCCGAACATCAGGATGACAAGCCCGTAAGTCGGCGCAAGTCGCATTGCCTTGGCGGCTGGGGACAGGCCCTTCAGTTCGTCCTTGGTGGGCTCTACCGCGTGGGATTCTATTCCGGGCATTGTGACCTCAGGCAGCTTCACCGGCCGAAGCGGCCTGGATCAGGGATTCAGTGGAAAGTTCAACGCCGGTCAACTCTGCGACGGGAAGCCCGCGGGAAAAGACTATGGCGCGGTGACAGATCGCAGCGATTTCCTCGAAGTCGGTGGAAACCACCAGCACCCCCATGCCCGAGGCCAAAGCCTGATACAGAAGGTGGTAGATTTCCGCCTTGGCGCCGACATCAACCCCGGCAGTGGGGTCTTCGGTGATCATCAGACGACGGCCCGTGTCCAACCAACGCCCGACCACCACTTTTTGCTGATTGCCGCCCGAAAGCGCCTCTATCGTCAGGGTTGGGTCATTGGGCGACAGGCCGACGCGCTTGCCTATGGCATGGGCCATGGTGTCCTCTCGCCGTGACGGCAGAAAAGACAGCAGCTTGCGACCAGCGGCCGAGGGGTTGAGGAACGCATTCTCGCGGATCGTAAGGCCCGGCGCGACGCTTTCACCGACCCGGTCCTTGGCGACCAGACCGATGCCCGACCGCATGGCGCATTGCGCGTTGGTCAGGTCAGGCACCTGACCATCCAGCGTAACCGTCCCTGCGTGGGGGATCACGCCGAACAGCGCCCGGCCAATATCTTCATGTCCGGCACCGCGCAGACCGGCAAGGCCAAGCAGTTCGCCGCGCTTGATGTCAAAGCTGACCGGGCCAACATGCGGCGTGGTCAGACCCTGAACCCGCAGGATGGCTGGGCCTTCCTGAACGACGGGGCGGTTGATCTCGCGCGCTTTGCGACCCACGATCAGGGAAACGAGTTCTTCGGGTGTCGTGTGTTCGATTGGCCGCATACCGACCATCTGGCCATCGCGCAGAACAGCCACCCGGTCGGCGATGCGAAAGATTTCATCCAGACGGTGGCTGACATAGATCATGCCCACGCCGCGCGATTTCAGCGGTCGTAGAGCCGAAAAGAGCCGCTCTACCTCATCCGCCGGAAGGCTGGCTGTGGGTTCGTCAAGCACAAGATAATCGCATTCCGCAGCCAAAGCGCGGGCAATGGCCACCAGGGATTTCTGGGTGCGCGACAGGCTTTGCACGCGGGCGGTTGCGGCGAAATCAGCCTCTACCAGTTTCAGTGCGCGGCCAGCCACAGCTTCGGTCGCAGGCCAGTCTATGCGGCGGCCCTTTTTGGCGTAACCCAGCGACAGCGCGATATTTTCAGCAACGCTCATCCATTCGATCAGGCCAAGGTCCTGATGGATGAACGCAACCTTTTGTCCGCCCGAACGCCCCGCCTCATGCGCGTAGGGCACGCCGTCGATAGAAACGCCGCCCTGATCGGGGCGATGGATGCCGCCCAAAACCTTGATCAGGGTCGATTTTCCGGCACCGTTTTCGCCCAACAGCGCCACGATCTCGCCCCGCGCAACCTTCAGCGAGACGCCTTTCAGCGCCTGTGTGCCGCCAAAAGCCTTGACCACGCGGTCAAAGAACAGGCCGTCAGAGGACGGTTGCATCTAAGGGTCTCCTCCCCAGGAAACGATTTCCGGCTTCTTTTCTGGAAGTTTACCGGTAACGTAGCCTAGGTGGCCCCGACTCAAGTGGGTTGTCAAGCGAAATAGTTATCGATAACAATTCCGCAGCGGAGGGCGGGTCGTGGAGCGTAAGGGCAAAGCCAATCTGGAGGGCATCGCCAAGGTCACCGGTGTGTCGAAGATGACAGTCAGCCGGGTTCTGCGCGGCGGGCAGGGCTTTTCGGACGATACGCGCGACAGGGTGATCGCAGCGGCTGACCGGATGGGTTATGTACCGAACCGGCTGGCGGCGGCTTTCAACTCTGTTCAGGCCAGCACGTTGGTCGGTATCTGCGTGCCACGGCTGACCTCTGGCCTGTTCGGCCATGTGCTGGAAGGGGTTGACCGGGCGCTGACGCGGCTGGGCTATCAGGTGATGATCGGCTGCAACAACCATCTTCCTGCCGAGGAGGAGGCGTGGTTGCGCCAACTGGTGTCGTGGCGGCCCGCAGGGGTGATCCTGTCCGGACGAAATCACACACCCGGCGCGGTCGAACTGCTGCACAACGCTGGCATGCCGGTTGTCGAAATCTGGGACCTGACGACCAGCCCCATAGACATGTCAGTCGGCTTTTCGCACTATGACTGTGGGGTCGAGATTGCACAGTTTCTGGTACGAAAAGGCAGGCGTAGAGCCGGTTTTGTCGGCGCCTCGTCCCGCGCAGACGTCATGGGGCAATCCCGGGTTGACGGATTTGCAGCATCGTTGGCCCGCGCTGGCCATCCGCTTTTGGACCGTGAGGTTTTGCTGGACAGCCCGGGCTTTTATCCCGGCTACTACGGGCTGGAAACCCTGCTGGCCCGCCGCCCCGATCTGGATGTTGTCTATTTCCACAACGACGAAATGGCGATTGGCGGTTTGGCCTATTGCCAGCAGCGCGGCATTCGTGTGCCCGAAGATCTGGGCATTGCCGGCTGGGGCGGGATGGAGGCGGCTTCGGTCCTGCCGCGCCGTTTGACTACGACCGTGGTGCCGACAACGCTGATCGGCAAACTGTCGGCTGAGGCTTTGGTTGCCCGCCTGAAGGGCGAACCGGTGCAGGATGTCACCGTCGTCGCCCCGCGGCTGGTGCCGGGCGAAACGGGTTAGCCCCACTTACGTTTTAGTCGCCGTTCAGGCCGAAAAAACAATCTGCGCCTTCATGGCCTGGCTGCGGTCTGACGCCAGCTTGAATGCATCCTCGGCCTGCGCCAATGCGACAGTGTGGGTGATCAGCGGTTTCACGTCAATCAGACCCTGTTGCATCAGTTTGACCCCAACTGCGAATTCGTCATGGAAGCGGAACGACCCGCGCAGGTCCAGCTCTTTCGCCGTGATGGCCATCATCGGCAAAGCCATGTCCCCGCCCAAACCCAACTGAAGGATGATGCCGCGCGGACGCAACGCGCCGATGCCAGCGGTCAGCGCGGCCGCAGCGCCGGTGCATTCATACAGGATATCAAAATACCCTTTTTTGGCCGCGTAAGACGCCAATGCCTCGGGGTCCTTACCGGTGTTGATCACCCGGTCAGCGCCAACCTTTGCAGCGATCCCAAGAGTGAAGTCAGACAGGTCAACCGCAACAATCTCGGCAGCGCCAGCCCGCCGCGCCGAAAGGATTGCCAGCACACCGATCGGACCACAGCCGGTGACCAGAACCCGCTTGCCCAACAGACCGCCAGCGCGGGTCGTGGCATGCAGGGTCACGGCCAACGGCTCTGCCATAGCGGCCTCACCGGCACTTAGACCGGTGGCGTCACTGCACTGGCTGGCATCTGCCACCAGATATTCGCGAAAGGCCCCCTGGATGTGCGGGAAAGGCATCGCAGAGCCGTAAAACCGCATGTTCAGACACTGATTTGGCAAGCCTTCAAGACAATACCGACAGGCCCCGCACGGCCTGCTGGGCGACACCGCAACCAGTTGGCCGCGCGAAAACCCGCTGACCCCCGGGCCCACAGAATCCACATGGGCCGAAACCTCGTGCCCCAGCACCATCGGCTCGCGCAAGCGGATGGTACCAAACCCACCGTGGTTGTAATAGTGCAGATCAGACCCGCAGACCCCGCCGGTCGCCAGACGCAGACCAAGCTCACCGGGGCCGGGCGTTTCGGCCACCTGATCTTCAATCCGAAGGTCTTTGGCGGCATGGATGACGATGGATTTCATGTCAGATCACCGGAGTCGGCAGCGGCTTGCCATCAAAATGCGCGGTCAGATTGTCGCGCATCAACTGCCCCATCGCCTTGCGCGTTTCTATCGTGCCAGAGGCATGATGGGGCTGCAGCAAAACGTTGGACAAAGCCAGAAACCTTGCGTTCAGGTTCGGCTCGCCTTCAAACACATCCAACGCAGCGCCGCCCAAACCCCCTGTCTCCAGCGCCGTCAGAAGGGCGCTTTCATCAATCACCGACGCGCGTGAGATGTTGACCAACAGGCCCTTCGGACCCAAAGCCGCGATGACTTTGGCGTTCACCAGATGGCGCGTTTCGGCATTGGCCAGCGCAGTCACAATCATCACGTCAGAGCGTTCTGCCAAGGCCACCGGGTCAGCGATATAGGTGTAGGGCACATCTTTGGGGCTGCGGGCCGAATAGGCGATATCCATTCCGAAACCCTCAAGCCGCTTGGCCACTTCGACACCAATGCGGCCCAAACCAAGGATTCCGGCCTTCATCCCGGTGACCCGGCGCTGCAGGGGAAAGTTGCCTTGCTTCCAGTCAGCCCGGGCAAAAGCCTCGGCCTTGACGATGCCGCGGGCGAGGGCGATCACCATGCCAACCGCCAGATCGGCGCAATCATCCGTCAGCACATCAGGCGTGTTGGTCACCCGTATTCCGCGCGCTTTGCAGGCGGCAAGGTCAACGGCGTCATAGCCAACCCCGTAGATGCTGATCAGCTCCAGCTTGGCACAGGCTGCAATGATTGCTGACGAAGCACCCACGCCGCCATTCGTAGCGATTGCACGGATTTCCGGTCCAACTTGGGCCAGAAAAGCGGCTTTATCCGTAGCGGCATAGTAGGCGTGCATGGTAAAGGCGGCGTCGAGTGGGATCTGATCCCAGACGGGATAGGACCCGAGTTGCAGGACATGCGGTTTGGTCATTCTGTTCCCTCGGTCAGGCCGCTTGACAGGCGTTGTTATCGATAACATAAACACACGAACCAAGCCTGTCGAGGGCGAAATGGGGGGGCGGCATGAGCATCAGGCTTTTCGATCTGACCGGGCGCCGGGCGCTTGTCACAGGGTCTTCACAAGGGATCGGGTTTGCGCTGGCCAAGGGGCTTGCTGCTGCCGGTGCGCAGGTTGTCCTGAACGGCCGCGATGCCACCAAACTGGGCGACGCGGCCGGTCAGATTCAGGGCGCGCTGCAACTGGTCTTTGATGCGACAAAACATGACGAGGTGCGCACAGCCGTTGATGGGTTCGAAGCTACGGTTGGCCCCATCGACATTCTGATCAACAACGCTGGCATGCAGCACCGCGCCCCTCTTGAGGATTTTCCGCCTGAGGCCTTTGAAAAGCTATTGCAAACCAACATCGCCAGCGTTTTCCATGTAGGTCAAGCGGTTGCACGGCATATGATCGCGCGCATGCGTGGGAAGATCATCAACATCGCTTCGGTTCAGACCGCCTTGGCGCGGCCGTCAATTGCGCCCTATACCGCGACCAAAGGGGCTGTCGGCAACCTGACCAAGGGCATGGCGACCGATTGGGCCAAGTACGGGCTGAACTGCAATGCCATCGCTCCGGGCTATTTTGACACTCCGCTGAACGCGGCTTTGGTAGCGGATGCGACGTTTTCCACCTGGCTGGAAAAGCGCACGCCTGCCGGCCGCTGGGGCAACGTAGATGAACTGGTGGGGGCTGCGATTTTTCTGGCCTCTGACGCGGCCACTTTTGTGAACGGTCATATTCTGTATGTCGATGGGGGCATCACGGCGTCACTATGACCCCGCGTATGGTCATCATGGGCGTGTCAGGCAGCGGCAAATCCTCGGTCGGAGAGGGGGTCGCCGTGCTGATGGGCCTTGTCTACCGCGACGGCGATGATCTGCATCCTGTCCAGAACGTGGCAAAGATGCGCGACGGAATACCCCTTACCGATGAGGATCGCTGGCCTTGGCTGGACCGTGTGGCGAGGGTTCTGGCAGATGAAGACCCAGTGATTGTGGGGTGTTCGGCCCTGAAACGCATATACAGAGACAGAATCCGGGCGGGTGCCGGGGGGCCGGTTATGTTCATTTATCTGGCTGGAAGTCGTGACCTGATCGCTTCGCGTATGACCCAACGTCAGGGGCATTATATGCCGTTGTCCCTGCTGGACAGCCAGTTTGCAGCACTAGAGCCGCCGGGGCCGGATGAGGCAGTTACGGTATCAATCGACCAACCGCTCGACAGAATTATCGCAGAAATTGTGCAGAAAGTGTCTCTGTGACACCCCGAAAGCCGCCAACCATGGCCGACGTCGCCCGGATTGCCGGGGTCTCGCCGATGACGGTATCGCGGGCTTTCAAGCTGGACGCGTCTGTCAGCACGGCGCGACGCGAGGCTATTTTGCGGGTGGCCGAGGATTTGGGTTACCTTTTTGACTCCACCGCCTCGAACCTGCGGTCGCAGAAAAGCGATTTTGTCGCGGTGACCGTGCCGTCGATCAACAACGCCAACTTTGCCGACACAGTGCGCGGCCTTACCGAAGGGCTGAAAGCGCGGGGGCTGCAGATTCTGCTCGGATCAACCGACTATAACACTGCCGAGGAAGAGCGCCTGATCGAACAGTTCCTGCGCCGCCGCCCCGAAGCCATTGTCATCACGGGCGGCAGCCACAGTGACCGGGCGCGCAGGCTTTTGGCCAATGCCGGTTTGCCGGTGATCGAAACCTGGGACCTGCCCGCAGTGCCGATCGGCCACGTTGTGGGCTTTTCCAACGCGGCTGCGGTGCGCGGCATGGTGGACCACTTCATTGCCAAAGGCCTGACTCGGATCGCTTTTATCGGCGGTGACGTAGGCCAAGACACTCGCGGTGCGGACCGCAGGCTTGGCTTTGTCACGGCCATGCTGGCACATGGACTGCCCGCCGACCGTCTGGTCGCCGCCGGTCCTCCGCCTATTTCAATGCGCGAGGGGGCACAGGCGATGGCGCGTCTGCTGTCCGAAATGCCCGACACGCAGGCCGTGATCTGCGTGTCTGACCTTTCCGCCTTTGGGGCGCTGACCGAATGCCAGCGCCGGGGCGTGGCGGTTCCGCAAGTCATCAGCATCGCAGGTTTTGGCGACTACGAGATCGGATCAGTCTCTGTGCCTGCGCTTTCGACCATAAACCCCTTTCCCCGCCTAATCGGATTGCGCACGGCAGACCTGATACTGCAAGTGCTGGATGGGCACCAGACGATGCCGGTTGTGATCAGGATTGAGCCGGAATTGCTGATCCGCGAGTCCAGCGTTTAGGGCGTAGCCAACCAGCATTCTTCGACACTGGACCGCTGAATCGCCTCGACCAGCGACTGAATTCGCAGGCCTTTGCGGAAGTTGAATGGCTCTGCCGCCTTGCCTGCAATTGCATGGACAAAACCCGCAACCTCGATGGCTTTAAGGTCGTTGAACCCCAATTGATGGCCCGGTGCCACGCAAAACAGACCGTAAGGCGCATGGTCCGGCCCCGCTTCGATCCGGCGAAACCCCTGACGGCCTTTGGCATCGGCGGTCGCGTAAAAATGCAGCTCGTTAAACCGTTCCTGACTGAACGCCAACGCGCCCTTGGAGCCGTAGACCTCAAAGTCGTGCTGCATCTTGCGTCCGGTTGAAATCCAGTTGCCTTCGATGCTGCCACTTGCACCGTTGGCAAACCGCAGGAAAGCGCGGCCAAGATCGTCAACTTCAACCTTCTTAGTGCCACCCTTGCCATCCGGTCTTTCGGCAATAACAGTGACACAATCGCCCATCACCCGAGTGATCGGCCCAACCAGATACTCTGCCGTCGCCAATGCGTGCGAGCCGATGTCGGCCAGTGCCCCGCCCCCTGCCGGATCGTGGCGAAAGGCCCAGGGGTTGCTTGCGTCAACCATGTAATCTTCGGCATGGATGCCGCGATAACCGCGGATTTCACCCAACTCACCCGCCGCAATCATCTCTTGCGCCAGACGGATCATCGGGTTGCACAGGTAGTTGAAACCGACTTGCGTCTTGACCCCCTTAGCCTCTGCCGCCACGGCCATTTCCAGCGCGTCTGCAGCCAAAGGTGCCAGCGGTTTTTCGCAATAGACATGCTTGCCCGCCGAAATAGCCGCCAGTGACATCTCTTTATGCAGCGCATTTGGGGCAGTGATAGAGACCATATGAATCGAAGGGTCCGCCATCAGATCGCGCCAATTGGTGGTATGACCGGCAAAGCCGAAGGCCCGCGCCGCACTTGAGGCCGACGCTTCGGTCACATCCGCCACCGTCACCAACTCCAGATCGTAGGGCAAATCAAACACGCGCGGAGCAGACGCAAAGCCAAACGCATGCGCCTTGCCCATGAAGCCCGAGCCGATCAGCCCGATGCGGAGTTTTGGTTTGGTCATCTGCGCCCCCTGTTGTTCCCAACGCCCTTGGACAGTCGAACCAGTCTGACTGTCAAGCATGGCACGATCACTTGTTACGGTTCTTCGTCATAAGCCGGCATGGTCTGGCGACGCATCCCTTGTCGGGATACACTTTGCCCAACCAGTAAAAGGATGGGCCGCATGAACCGCATGGATGGCAAAGTCTGCGTCGTGACCGGGGCCGCACAGGGCTTGGGCGCTGCCATCGCCCGGCGATTGGCGGCAGCAGGCGCCGCAGGGATTGTGATCACCGGTCGCAACCTTAGGCGCGGTGAAACCCTGGCAAAAGAGATCGCGACACAGTCAGGGTGTGGGGCACGCTTCATCCGCGCCGACTTTGCCCGGGTGGATGATTGCCGACACGTGATCGCCGAGACGGACCGCATGTTTGGCCGGGTCGAGGCGGCGCGGGCAGTGAACTTTCTGGTGTCTGATGATGCCGGACTGATGACTGGGGCCATCGTGAACTTTGACCAATCGGTTTGGGGCGCTGTGGCGGGCGGCATGCCGGTTCCCGATGGCCCGATGCGGCTTGGTTGATCCCTGACGTTGTCTGCGGCGATTCACATTTACTATGCTGAATGTAAGCGTAGTGTTGTGCGAAGCATCAAGGTTTCGCCATGCCAGCATCTGCCACTACCCTCACAAGCTTTGATCCGAATGGCCAGCGTGAGGCTTTGCTGCGTGCGGTTTCTTTCCTGAAAGTGCTGGGGCATGAGGGGCGGCTTGAAATCCTGTGTCACCTGATTGACGGCGAACGCAGTGTCGGTGATTTGACAAAAGCCGTTGGCAGTTCGCAACCGGCCGTCTCGCAACACCTGATGCGGCTGCGCGCTGAAGGTCTGGTGCGGACAGAGCGGCGTGGAAAAAGCATCCTGTACTCCATCGCTGTGCCAGAGATTGGAAAGGTGGTTTCCGCCTTGCGCGATGCGTTTTGCACGGTCCCCGGTGAAGACTACGCCTGAAGGGGCTGGCATCTCAAACGCAGCGCAAGATTGCACGCGGGCGCATGTTTGGTTAACCCAAAGTTGGGCGCTGAAAGACCCTTTTCCCGTCAATCAACCTCAAAAGGCCGGGCAAGATGACATCCAAGCAACGCATGAATGACGGGATTGCGGCGGCCAAAGCGATGGTTGCGACGGGCGATCTTGCGGGGGCCGAGGCTTTGTTGACCGGACTGGCGGCTGATCCTGCCATCGCCGCACTGCCCGCGCAAACCGCACTGGGACTGCCGCGCCGTCTGCACGCCGCACTGTTGCATTTGGCCAAAGCGAAAGGCGACCCTGTTGCGCGGCTCGGCTATCAGTTTCATCTTGTGCCACCGCCCGAAGCTCTTGCGCCCCTCTTTCAGGTCTCAACCTCTGAACAGCGGGCGATCACCGCAGCGAACCGTCTGCCTGTACCACGCATCCTGCATCAGATCTGGATTGGCGACCTTCCGGTGCCTGCGGCTGTTGCTGACTGGCGACAGCATGCAGCAATACAAGGCTATGACTATCGGCTTTGGCAAGAGGGTGACCTGTTCAGCCTTGGCTTGGCCGATCAGCCGGTTTTTGCAGCCATGCTGGCCCGCAAGGATTATCCCGGTGCGGTGGATGTGGCGCGCTATGCCATTCTGGCGGCTGAGGGTGGGATATACCTTGATTGCGATTGGTTTCCCGCCCGCGTTGACATCAGCTTTCACGACCTGCTGCCGCTGACCGGCCTGACTGCCTTGGCCGAGGAGGTGCCGCGTGAAACCGGTTTGGGTGGGTTGTTGCTGGCCAACTCCTTCATCGCCGCACCGTCCGGACATCCGGCCCTGCTTCGGCTGAATGCACGTATGTCGCAACCATTTGATCTGCTGCCCGAGGCCCCTGCCTGGTGGTCGACCGGGCCCTTGGTGTTTACCCTTGCCGCCCGAGCTGGTTCGATCAGCCTAGCGCCACCGACATTGATTGCGGGCAGTCTTGCCAACACGGCCACGCCCGGCGATCTGGACGCGTTGCGCGCACAGACCCTGCAAAACGACGGCGGGCTGATGATCGCGTGGAAATCATGGTGAACCGATAAGGTCCGGCAGGCCAACCCATCGGCAACCCGGATGCCCGTTCGTCAGCGCAAACAGCCGTGCGAGAAAGCCCCAGACCTGCGGATCATGCACAAGATGATGCGTCAACAGCCCAACCGGCGCAGCGCTGCGCGCCATCACCAGCACAATCTCGTCCATCAAATCGTCATCGGGCCGACCGTTGCGGCTGCCGCGCCAGTCGATCACATCAACATGAGTGTTGATCTCGCGCAGTGGTGCCGGACGTTCGGGACCGAACACCGACAGCGCACGATAGCCAAGCCCCGGCAATCCGGCCACGACCTGAGGCGCGATACGATTCCACGGCGGCACCAGAACCGGCGTGAACTGCTGGCCGTGCAAATCCGACAAATGCGCAAAACCACGCGCCAATTCGGCCAAAACCTGTCGTTCGGGGCGATGCTGGCCCAACTCTTGCTTTTTTTCGGACGCGGGGGCGTGGTTGACATGCGCCCAGCCATGCACCGCAACTGACACACCCGCAACCCCGGCCAAGCGCGCGGCCAACGGTGCGCCAGACCCGGCAGGAATGACCGCCAGCGTCACCGGTACGGAGGCCTCTTCGGTCAGCGCAAGCAGGCGATCAAGCTGGGCACTGGGGGCTACCGCATCATCATCGCGCAGCCAAAACCGGGCCGGGTTTGCCTGCGCAGCCCGTATATCCAATGCGCGCTGTAAGGCCTTTGTCATACGCTGTCCCTTACCACCGCCTGCAACACATCGCTTAACCGCAACGCCGCGCCGTCAAAGGCGTGGTCGTGCAAAACACGCAGTCGTGCTGCTTTACCCATTCGGCTTTGAAAGGATGCGTCGCCCAACAATCGCGCCACAGCCGATGCAGCCGCCGCGTCATCGCCCGGCTGAGTCAGAAAACCGGTCACGCCGTCACGAACCACCTCTGGCACCCCTGCCACGTTTTGCGCCACCACTGGCACGCCTGCCGCCTGCGCTTCAAGATAGGCCAGCCCGTAAGCCTCACCACAGCCCGGCCAGACATAGACGGCGGCCTGCGCCAACAGCGCCGCAATTTGCGGGCGGCTTTGCAGACCCAACCAACGGATGCGACCTGCGGGCAGCCCTGCGAACATCGCCTGCACCTCTGCCCGCAGCGACCCATCGCCGACCACTGACAAATGCCAGGGCAAATCCAGCGGCAGCAAAGACAGCAACGCGGCCAGGCGCCGGTAGCTTTCGGCCTTGTCTCCCGCCCGCATCATGGCGACCGTCACCAGATGGCCCGGCCGCGGATCTGGGGGCGATGCGAAGGCATCCGTCTCGATGAATGGCGCAAACCTTGCCAGCCTGGCAGACGGAACCGCATTTTGCAGGCCCGCCGCATCGCGACCGGTAAGGCACAGATTTAGCGCCGCCTGCTGCACCCCGGCCTGCACAACCGCCTGCATCTGCGTCCAAACCCCGATGTTGCGGCGTGCGGAAAGCGACGTCTCGATGGTCACATAGGGCAGCGCAAAGCGGCGCGACAGGTCAGGCCCCAACAGATCGGGCGCTTTGTAGTACGGATGGTAGCACAGCCAGACATCGGGCTTTGTCTGCGAATGCCCGACCCAGCCTGCGGCAATCCGGTCGACCTCTGCCGCCGCACTCCCCTGCAAAGCCGCCCAGCCAGCCACATCCTGCGCATCGCCCAGATAGGCCCGCAGGTCTGACACCAATGCAACCTGATGCCCGGCACTTTGCAGACAGCGCATCAACAGTTGCGCCATCAACCGATCGCCAGAGGGCACCGGATGGTTCGGCGCTTTCAACGGCGCGTAAAAGGCCACCACCAAACGGCGGTCAAGGCGCGTCATGGGGCGATCATCCCGCGGCTTTTCAAGTCATTGGCGCAGGCTAAGCGCATTCCACATGCGCTACGACCGGAATCGACACCCAAGCCAAATCCTTGACAGACCCGCCAAACTGCCGCATCTCAACCCAACCCTCAGCTGTGGCGGAGCGACCGTGCCCCTATCCTTGCTTCTTGAAAACATCACCTCACGGCAGGCCCGCGTGGGTGTGATTGGTCTGGGCTATGTCGGCCTGCCGCTGGCGATCACAGTGGCCCGCGCCGGGTTTCGGGTGACAGGGTTTGACATTGACCCCGGCAAGATCGTCGCGATTGACGCCCGCAAAAGCTATATCGAGGCGGTGGCGGATGACGTGCTGACCGCGCAGATAGAAGCCGGTCGCTTTGCTGCAACGGCTGATTTCGCAGGGCTTTCCCAGTGCGATATCATCGTGATCTGCGTGCCGACTCCCCTGACCAAACACCGCGAGCCTGACCTGTCGTTCGTCACCCGCACCTGTGATGTGATCGCAAGGACCTTGCGTGCGGGCCAACTGATCGTGCTGGAATCCACGACCTACCCCGGCACCACAGATGGACCAGTCAAGGAAATCCTTCAGGCGGGTGGGCTGATCTCTGGTCAGGACTTTTACCTTGGCTTTTCGCCGGAACGCGAAGACCCCGGCAACCGCGCCTTTGACACCTCAACCATTCCAAAGGTGGTCGCGGGTGACGGGGCTGATGCGGGCCAACTTATGGCGGCCTTTTATGGCGCTGTGGTGAAAACCGTGGTTCCGGTATCGTCTACCGCCACAGCAGAGGCGGTGAAGCTGACCGAGAACGTGTTCCGCGCCGTCAATATCGCCCTCGTGAATGAGTTGAAGGTGATCTACGAGGCGATGGGCGTCGACATCTGGGAAGTGATCGAGGCTGCCAAGACCAAGCCCTTCGGCTATATGCCGTTCTATCCCGGCCCGGGCTTGGGCGGCCATTGCATCCCGATTGACCCGTTTTATCTGACGTGGAAAGCGCGGGAGTATGACATTCCAACCCGCTTTGTCGAACTGGCGGGTGAAATCAACGCCGCCATGCCGCGCCACGTCGTCTCTCGTCTGGCCGAGGCGCTGGACCAGCGGCGCGGCATGGCACTAAGCCGGTCGAGTGTGCTGGTGATTGGCCTTGCCTACAAGAAAAACGTGCCCGATATCCGCGAAAGCCCGTCGCTGAAGCTGATCGAATTGATTGAAGAACGGGGCGGCAAAGCTGCCTATCACGACCCCTTTGTGCCACAGATCCCGAAAACCCGGGCTTATGGCGCGCTGATGGGCCGCACCTCGCAAAGTTTTGACGAGGCGACGATCCGCAGCTTTGACGCCGTGCTGATCGCGACCGACCATGATGGGCTGGACTACAACGCTCTCGCGCGCTGGTCGCCGCTGATCATCGACACCCGCAATGTGTTTGCGCGCAACGGCATCGCGGTGGATCATGTGGTCAAGGCTTAGGCCGCAGTGACCGCGCAAAGCGCCCGCCACTCGGTCGCGGTGATCGCGGATGCGCATTTTCACGACCCGGCCGGTGACTTCGGCGGCGCGGGCGTCCTGGTGGACCGTGTGCGCCTTGCGTTGCGCAGTTGGCACGACACCCGCACCGCTGCGCGTGCGTTCAACGAAACTGCGCCTGCCCTGACAGCTGCACTGGAACGCATCGCCGCGATGGGCCTGCGCCATGTCATCCTTGCGGGCGACTATACCGATGACGGGCAGGTCGAAAACACCCATCGGCTGGCCGCCCTTCTGCACCGATTTGAGGTCAGCGACGGCCTGCAGTTTTATGCCATACCGGGCAACCATGATCTATACGGCCCGCATGGCAAACATGTCTCAATCCGGTTCGTCACTGGCATTGGCGAAACAGCCCTTGTGACCAGCGACCCCGAACAGGCCAGCGAAGCCAATGCCGTTCTGACACCTGCAATGCGCTGCGCAGGCCAGCCAGAGGCGCTGCTGCCGATGCGGCACTTTGGTCTGTTCCGCCAACCCGGCTATCTGCATTGGGAAACCCCGTTCGGCCTTGACGACAAGCCCGGTGCCCGGATGTATCTTGCCCATTCAGCCGATGGCACCATCAACCAGCCTTTGACGGATGCGTCATATCTGGTTGAGCCTGAAGCCGGGCTTTGGCTTTTGATGCTTGACGCCAATGTGTTTGAACCGCGCACGGGACGGCACGATGCGACCCGCAAAAAGGCATTCCTTGGCCCTTCGGATGCCGGTTGGAATGCCGTATTGCGGGTCAAGCCTTTCCTGCTGGATTGGGTGCGCGACGTGACGGACCGGGCAAAATCGCTTGGCAAGACGCTGATCACCGTCTCACACTATCCGGTGCTGGACCCGTTTGAAGACAGTGCCGGGTCAGAACTGGCCTTGTTCGGTCCGACCACCATCACCCGTCGCACCCCGGGCCCGCAGGTTGCCGAAGCCTTGATCGCGGCAGGGGTGCGGTGGCATATGGGCGGTCACATGCACGTCAATGCCACCACTCACCAGACAACGGCGGCGGGCGCGCTGACCGATCTGTCCTTGCCTTCCTTGGTGGCCTTTCCCCCCGCGTTCAAAGTGCTGCATGTCAGCCCTGATTTCGTCACTGCGCAGACCTTGACGCTGGACACCCTGCCCGCCGACCTACAGCTTAGTGCGCTGTACCGGCGCGAGGGTCGCCAAGCCCACGCTTTGCCGTTTGGAGCGTTTCTTGCAAAGCAGCGGCTGGCGAATGTGCAAGAGCGCCGCCTGCCACACGACTGGCCGCCGGAAATTCTTGCGTTGCTGGCTGACAAGAGCGCAACCTTTCTGGCAGAGTTGACAGGGGATGGCGCCGACGCACTGGCCCAGAGACACGGCTTGACCCCCGAAACTTTGACCGCATGCGCAGCGATTGACCTGATCACCGACAGCTATCTGCTTAAGGCTGCTGGCCCCTTGGCGATCAACTGGATAGCGCCGGACAGACTGATGCTGATCCGTGCCCTGGCCGCCGATGGTGCCGATGCCAGCGCTGACCCTGCCCTAGGACCCCGCGCCTTTGTGCAGCGCTGGTTAAGCGTGGTGCAAGTTGCGATTGACCGGATGGATGCGGACGACACAAGGATCATCCCGGCTGCGGCAGATCGGTCGCCCGTTCTGCCACCAGAATATCCAAGGGTTGGCTGATGCCGCGAATGCCGACACTGCGCGGTGTGGTCTTTTCATTCGCCTCAAGTCCCGACAATTGCATGGCATAGGCAGAGACGGCGACCTGCACATGCAGTTCCTTGGTCGCACTTTCCAGACGGCTGGCGATGTTCACCGTCTCACCCAACGCGGTCAGCCGAGCTTGGGTTTCAGTGCGATGTGCCGCCCCGATCCGCCCCAGAATGGCTGGCCCGGCATGAATGCCAATGCCCATCGACAAGGGCACGCGCAACTCTTCATGCAGGCTTAGGTTCAGGCTGTCCAACACCCCACCCATCGCCCGTGCCGCGCCGATTGCCTGACCTGCCCCGTTAGCAGGCGTGCTTTCCATCCCGAAGATCGCCATGATGCCGTCGCCCATGAACTTGTCGACAAAACCGCCGCTGTCCTCGATCGCCTCAGCCATCCGGCCCAGAAACTGGTTCAGCACGAACACCACATCGAAGGACAGCCGCCCCTCGGACATCTGGGTAAAGCCGCGCAGGTCGCAGAACAACAGCGTCACCTCACGTTCCACCCCCCAGTGGTATTTGTCAAAATCCCCCGATTGACCCGCCTTCAGATTGGCGGGCAGCAGGGTCGAGATTGTGACATCCGCCACCGGGCGCAACTGGCAGCCCAAGCGCACATTGGCTGGGGCACCGACCCGCCGCAAAACCTGCTGTTCGGTCACAGAGGCCGGGGGCAGCTGATCCAGCCCCTCAAGCACCCGCACCCGGCAGGTCGAACAGCGCGCCCGCCCACCACAGACCGAGGCATGTGGAATGCGGTTCATCTGGCTTATCTCCAGCACCGAAAGCCCAAGTGCTGCGGTGATCGTCGGGCCCGACGCATAGCGCACCGTCACGCGGGCGCGCAGGCGGTTGCCCAACAACAACAACAGCCAGACGCCCAGCGCCGCCACCAAAATCGCCGAATAGATATAGGGCCAATCGACCAGCTTTTGGTGAATCTCGTTGTATTGTTCGGCTGTGAAGGGACTGGAATAGCCGCCACGCAGCTTTGCCAGCCGCCCTGCCGACACAAACCCGGCATAACCCAGCGACGGGATCAGCACCGCCAGACCATACAGCGCCCAAACCCAGCGCCGATACCACGGCTTTGACGACAGCCACATGTGCAGGCCAATGCAACCGTGCACCCAGACAAGTGCCACCAGAAACGCCTGCCACACCGCTTCACCGGGCCACATGGCCCACAAGGCGTAGGTGTAATTGTCGGTTATCCCAAAGTATTCACGCGCGCCGCGCGTCCCCAGCACATGCCGGATCAACAAGACCGGAATGGCCAGACCAAACAGCAACTGCACGGCGCCCCTGACGCCAATCCGCCATGTCCTAAGCTGGATCACGCGCCACAGGCCAAGACTGAAATGCACCACCGCTGCCAGACACAGCACCACCGTGCCAACCGCGCTGCGCGTCACGGACAGCCGCAGGTCCTGCCCCGCCTGCATCGCCTCTAGCGACACCAACCCAAGCGCATGGTTCAACAGATGCGTTGCGGCAAAGGCGAACAGGATCAGACCTGACCACAAACGCCACTGCGTCACACTTGGCAACCTGCGCCGCCACACCTGCCATGCAGCCCAGCGCTGGCCGTTCATATCTGGTGCCCCATTCGCACTGGCCCGGCTCCAAAACCTGATGAGCCGTACAGCGGCACGTTACGCCAGAACCACAAGATCAACCGGATCGGAAACCCCAGCCACGTCCACCGCACCCCGATGCAAAATCTTCGGATTGTCATAGCCTTGGACCACAGCCTTCGCCAACGTGCTGGCGTCTGTCAACGCGCGGGTGTTCTGAACCTTGTTGGAGCTTTCCAGTTTTGACGCCAGATTGACGGCGTGCCCGATCACCGTAAACTCGTACCGCCCTTGCGATCCGACAACCCCCACAGTCACCTCGCCCGAAGACACCGCAGCACCCACGACGAAACTGTCGGGCCAACCCAAAGCGGTAAACGCATCCTGCTGTGCGTCCATCGCCGAAATCACTGCGGCAGCGGCGCGCAATGCATCTGCGGCATAGGTTTCGCCCTCCTGAACCGCCCCGAATGTCGCAAGGATACCATCGCCAAGGAATTTGTCGATCCGGCCATTGTGCGCCTCGATCGCGGTCAAGACGATCTCATGATATTGCGCCAGAACCAGCATGATCGCTTCGGGCGGCAAGGTCACGGCGGTGTTGGTAAAGCCGCGCACATCGACAAACATGATGGCTGCCGGACGCACCTCACTTTGGCTGTCGCCGGGCAATTCGTCTGATTGAGTGATCAATTCGGCCACTTCGGGCGCAAAGAACTGGCTTAGATCGTCGGCGGCAGCGTGGCTTTGGATCGCATCAAACAACACGGTGCGCGCCCGGAACAGGGCAAACGTCAGAATTGCCGTCACGCCCAGCAAAGTCATGACCTTGTCAACTTCAGCCCCGATCAGGATTGAGTTTGAGGTCATGTATTCCACATAGTTTCGCGTCAGGTGCATGTGGCCCATGTCAGAGGCCAGCGCATACAACACCATGAAAATCCAGCCACCCGCCGAAATCAGCCCCGCCATCAAAACATAGCGCGGATCAAAGCGCAGGGCGCGCAAGGTGATGAAAAAGAACATGTAAATCATCGACGGCGATTTCAGATAGAACGCTGCGGGTTGCATGTACTGGATGTGAAACGAAAAGATCATGCCGCACAGCAGACCGACGTCGACGATCATCGACAGCACAAGATACCAGCCGGGCAGCATCATCCGGTACGATAAAAACACCCGAAACAGCGTGAAAACCAGATAAGTCGCCAGCACCATCGGTACAAAATTCTCACCCGTCGCACCCTGCGCCCGTGGCCCGATTGAATAAAGTATCGCGAAAAAGCCGACGATGGCCAGTTGCGACCAGCTTATGGTTTGCTCTGCTGCGGTTTCGCGGCGTTCAATTTCTGCCAGAACACGGGCGGGCATGGTTTCGCTGTCCTGACCACCGGTCCAGACATTGATCAGAAAGCTTCCAAGATTGGACAGATCGGTTGGCACGCGCGCTTCCTGCTTTCGGCATGGTCAGCGGATCATATAGGCATGATCCACAAAAGGTCCTGTTTCTACTGCGTTTCACCGGCATGAAACAGCGCGTCTTCCGGGGTAAAAGAGGTCACGGCAAACCCTGCCTCACAGATCAATCACCTGCATGTCATAGGCGCAAAAGGCGCCCGGAAACTGCAGCTTGGCATCCTTTTCGATCTGGATCAGGTCGGCATCGGTCCTGAACAGACCGTGATGCATGAAGCCGACCTGCTTTGCGCCCGCCGCTTGCGCCAACCGAACCGCCTGCTGCCAGCTTGAATGGCCAAAGCCTTTGTAGGTCGCCATCTCGTCATCAGAGAAGGTGGCGTCGTACAAAAACAGGTCAACCTTGTCGATCAGCCGCAGCACTGCGGGATCAAGCGTTCCCGGATCGTGTTCGGTGTCGGTGATGATCGCCACCGAACGACCGCCCCATTCCACGCGGTAGCCCACTGCTTTGCCGGGATGGTTCAATTCGCCGGTCTGGATCGTCACGCCGGGATAGGGCGTCAGCACATCGCCGACAGAAAATTCGTGCGCATCAATCGACGCACTGCAAGACTCCGGCCCGATCGGGAAAAACGGCTTGCGCATGAACTCTGACAGCATTTGCCGGGTGGTCATTGCGGGACCCAGATGGCCGGACCACATCCGCAACAAAGATTGCTTGCAATACAACGGTTTGAAGAATGGCAGGCCACAGATGTGGTCATAATGCGTGTGGGTGAAAAACAGGGTGATCTCTGTGCAGCCTTCAGCCGCCAGCGCCATTCCGGCCGGCAAAGCGCCGCTTCCGGCATCAAACATCAAAACATGATCACCGCAGCGCATCTCTATGCAGGTGGTGTTGCCGCCGAACTGCTGAAACTGCGGCCCATTGGTCGGCAGACCGCCGCGCGTGCCCCACAGCTTGACCCGAAATTGGGCAAGGTCAGTCACGTGCTGGCCCAAAACATAAGCCGCAGCAACCGCGTCGCCGTTTCATGTTTACGCATCGCCAAACGGAACTTCCCCAGATCGCTGACCCCCTATAGATAGGAAGCTTGGGGAGCGGATGCAATCAGCGCTTTGACAATGCAACCACGCGACCGCGTGCCTCGCTCAACTCCAAAGTGGTTTGGCTTAGGCGGTTGGCCAGCACGCGCACGACCGCGATGGTCAATTCGGGAAAGTCGCTCATCAGCTTGAAGAAGGTGTCTTTGCTGATCCGCAACGCCTCAACCGCGCTGGCAGCTTTGACCGTCGCCGTGCGGGCCACATCGCACAGAATTGCGATTTCGCCGACGATGGCGTTTTCTTCCAGATCAGCCACCTTGATCGGCCCGGTTGGCCCCTCAATAATCACATCCGCACGGCCCGACAGCAACACAAAGGCCGCATCGCCCGCTTCACCCTGACGGCACAGCACCTCTCCGGCGCGGTACGACACCCGTTCCGAGGTAAAGGCCAAAAGCTTCAACTTCGCCGCAGAGACCCCGGCAAACAACGGCACCAGCTTCAACATATTGACTTCGTCATTCAAAAGCACGTCGTCGCCCTCCCAGTTTTGCGGCCGCCAGTCTGACCAAGCCTACAGACGAAAAGCCATCAGGCCGTGTTACTATGCCGACATCAGTTCTTTGAAGATACCATTCTTTTGAGTCAGTTCTGCATGAGAACCGTCTTCCACCAGCCGCCCCTTTTCAAAAACTGCGACCCGGTCAAACAAAACAGCGAATTTCGCAGTTGAAACCACCCAGACCACGGCAGGCGCACGTCCATCCTTGCGCAAATATTTCAGCGTCGAAACAAGCACTTGTTCCTGGGTCCGGGTATCAAGGGCTGAAAGCGGGCGGTTGAACAGATAGTAGTCAGATCGCCGGATCAGCGCCCGCGCCATGGCCAGTTTTTGCCGCTGAACCGAGGTCAGACGCTTGCCGCCTGCCCCGACATGAAAGTCCAGCCCGATCGACAAAAGGGTGTCATAGATGCCCAATTCGCGCAGCACCCCCGACGCGACCCCATAAATCCGTTCAACCCCATCGCGGTATTTCTGGCTGATCCGGCCAAACAGCATGTTGTCCAGCAACGTTCCCGAAACCATATATTGCGTCGGGTCGTAAAGCTCGATTGCCTCTTTAAGGTTGGCGGGCAGCGCGTCGTGAAACGCCGTTCTGAATTCGACGATCTGCACCATCATCGCAGGCGTCAGCAGGCCGAAACGATACCGCGGCTCTATGTAGTCAAAGCTGAGACGGATCATCATGGCGCGGTCGGCATCCGATAGATTTGTGGCGCTTTTATCCAGAGTGTTCAGCAGTATGGCATAGGTCGGAATGTCATCCGGCTTCATGAAGGTCAGTTGCTGAAAGAACGGGTGATCCGGGGTCAGATCGCTGAACAGTTCAATCGCGTTGCGCGCAATTTCGGTGCCCATGGTGAACAACGGCTCTGCCAGCCCACATTTTTCAAGCATCTTGCGGAAATACTGATTGTTGATGATCGCACCCGCCATCAGTTCCGGAGAGCGGGCATTGCCGAACAGCAGGTTTTCGATCACCGTCGCTTCGGTATTGTAGGTGCCCGGTTCGAACGGTTCAATCAATCCGTTCAGATCGGCTTGGGTCAAAGCGTCGCGCAGCACCTGCCGCATCTCTACCGCTTTGGCTGCAAGTGCCCCGTGGGCGGCCAGATTCACGGTCGAACGCAGGGCGAGGTCGAACATGTCGCGCGTCATCGCCACCGCATCCAGCGCCTCGTAGACGGCGGGCATCATGGCGCCAATATCTTCGGCCCCGTGCTGTGCAAAGTCGATCCAGTCAGAGTGGATGTCGAATTCCGGATTGCCCGCCCAGACCGCCTCGCGCTGTTCCCACTGCCGCTGCATCAGCTCTGGACCTTCAAACACCCGGTCGGTGATCGGCGCGTGTTTCAGGCCGTACAGCAGGTTGTCGCGCAGCGTTCCAAAGAAGAAATAGGCATCGGTGCCCGCATAGGTGATAGACCGGCCGCTGACCGATTCGGGCAGGCTGTGCAGATCGACCGTGCCGACATTGATCTGGCCCTGACTTGGCCAGACGATGCGCGCCATAACCTCTGCCATGATATCAGCGCCCGATCCGGCATTGCCGATGATCGCAATCGTCTCGCCCGGCGCGACCGAAAAATTCACACGCTCAAGCCCGACGGCTCCGGTGTCATCCGTCACACCCAGATTGACGGCGGTCAGCGAGCCGGTCAACTTGCCATCAGCGCTTTCTGCCGAAACGGCCTGAATTTCTGGCTCCAGCAAACCGTCCACCGCGAACTGACCGATCACCTGACTGTACTTGATCTGCACATCCTGCCGGTTCTGATCCCAGTCGATCAATTCCTTCAGCGGGCCGGGCAAGTCCTTATAGGCCCCGATCACCGCGACAAGCTGACCGATATCCAGTTGGCCCCGCAGCGCCAGATAGCCGCCGATGCTGTAAAACAAAAACGGAGTCACCGAGGCAAGGAAGTTGTTGATGAACTTCACCATGAACTTCCACTGGTAGATGTCGAAGCGGATTTTGTAGATCCGACCCAGCCGAGCCGAGATATCGGCCCTCTCAAAGTTCGACGTGTCATAGGAATGGATGGTGTGGATGCCGTCGACGATTTCGCTGACCCGCCCGGCCAGTTCGCGTGCCGTCAACTGACGTTCACGCCCCAGAACCAACAACCGCCTGCGCATCCGGGGAATGATCAGGCCCTGCACGCCGACCAGCACGGTGGTGATCATACCCAGCGGAATGCTTTGCAAAAAAATGAAGACAAGGGCGATGACGGCCTGCCCGCCCAGAAGTGCGGGGGCAACGAACGCATCGCCGGTAAAGCCGCCCAAAGGCTCTACCTCGTCCTTGACCATACTGGATATTTCGGCCGCCTTGATACGTTTGAAGGTCGCGGGCGGAAAGCGCAAAATATGATCGACAAGTGTAAAGCGAATCCGCCGCAGCAGCCGTTCGCCCAGACGCCCTTTGTAGGTGTTGATGTAGTATTTGAAGAGGCCGTTCACCACGACCAGCATCAGGAACACCCCGCTTAGCGCAAACAGCGTGCCAATCCTGTTCAGCGCAATGCCGGGGAACAGGGTCAAATGGCCGACAACGGGCAAATCGAAGGCGATCTGCAGAAAGACCTGCGTCATCGCCGGATCGGCAAAGCCATTGCCCTGAATAGGCCCGTTCACGATCTGCTTTGGCAGGTTCAGCGACATGAAATACGGCACCATCGACAGCGCAACCATCGCAAGCACGAACAGCTGTTGCCGCTTGGTATGGGTCCAGATGTAGCGCGAGATGTTGGGGTCCAGCATGGCCTAAAACTCTCCAGAAATCGATTTGCGCCTTGATCATAAACCGCAGGGGCAAGGGGTCATGTTGTGCCGATCATACCGCGCAATAGGCATCAGGCAAGCCATGGTGAAGAACATGACGCACCGCTGCGCGCAAGGTGTCGGTCAGCCTGCGTCAAGCCATAACCGCCAGCAGCGCCGCCTTGGCTTTCATCTGCAAAGCCGCCTGTGCGTAGCCGCCTGCGGCGCCGTCGACAAAATGCATATGCTCACCGGCCATGAGGGTTGGCACAATGCAGGTGACCAGCGCCTGATCCTGTTTGTGCAGGCCAAACTGGCAAACACCGGCTGCGGCGGCAGCCTCAAGCCGGGCCTGAATGGTGGCCAGTCCTTCGGCATTGACATCAATCGTCATCTTCAAACCGTCGTCAAACTTGCGAAAATCGGTGTTGCGCGTCATTTGCCGTCCGTATTCGCGCGCGTTGAAACCGGCGAGCGTGATGTTGGTGCGGTACAGCAGCAGCATCAGCAAGATTGTGGCAAAAACCTTGATCCGTGGCAAAAGCCGTTGGCCCCGTGGGGCGCGCGCGCTGGCCTCGCTTGGAATCCCGGTCAGGTTCAGCCGGGGCGTGGGCCCATCGGCGGGCAGCGGATTGCCCAAGCCACCCGCCTTGTTCGCAACCGCGACCACATCGGCGACCAAAGCGCGAAACGCCTCGGCATTGCCCGCTTTGGGCACGGCAATGATGGACACGATCTGACCATTGCGTGACGCGACCGGGTTCCAGCGGCACGACAGCCCGGTCAGATCGGCGCGGCTTCCCGGTACTGCCATCGGAACCGCAAAATCGCCCTGCTTCATCTGCGCTTCGGCCCAGGCCGACCCACCCCCCGCCAGCATCGCAAAGCTGACATCAGCGCTGGCCACAAACCGTGCAATGCGCAGATCATGCCCCGCCGCCCGGATCGCGGCGACCGGCACCAAAGCGGTGCGCATCTGCAACCCCAGCTCTTCGTCAATCCAGCGGGCAACAGCTGCAAGCGCATCGGTTGCCGCCGCAATCCCTTCCGGCGGCACCACGACCGCAGCCCCGTCTCCACCAAACACAAAGGGGAAATCGCTGCGCCCCAGCGCATTCAGCAGGGCCGTGATCACCGAAGCCCCGGCCATATTGACCGATTTATACTTTCCATGCGCAATCGCTTCGGTGGAAGACACCACATCTGCGACCGCCAAAGCCCAGCCTTCCGGCAGCGGGCGATACCGCGCCAGATCAGCCACGTCTTCAAAAGCCAGAAAATTCGGCAGATCTTTCAGAAACAGGGCTGTTTGCTCATCACTCATGGAACATGCCTATCACGGATTTTGCCGGATACAGGGCCGATCGGCTCACATTTTCCATGAGACGGTACAAAACCACGTGGGGCCGTGGCACTTTTCGCCGGATCGCTACTTTTTGCACAAATCTTTAACTTATTGGTTGCAAAAACTGCGCGCTTCTTGCCTGCAATAGGCGTGCTGAAGTGACGCAGGACACAATGGGTCAGACCTTATGATACAAAACGGATTTGGGCTTGGCACCGATCTGCTGCGGGTAGAAGACGTTAGGGTCTCTTTTCCCCTCGCCAGTGGACAAGTGGACGCGCTGAAAGGTGTTGGCCTGCGGGTGCTGCCCAGCAAAATTACCGCTTTGGTCGGAGAGTCTGGGTCTGGCAAATCCGTGTTGGGCCAGACCATCATGGGGCTGCAGCCCGCCTTTGCCCAGGTCAGCGGCAAGGTGCTTTTGGCCGATCCCGCTGTACCGGGTGGCACGATGGACCTTTTGGGCCTGCCCCGCGATGGCCGCCTGATCCGCACGATCCGGGGCCGCAGGATCGGAATGATCTTTCAGGAACCGATGACCTCGTTTTCTGCCCTGCACACCATCGGCAACCAAATCTCTGAAGCGTTGCGCATCCATGAACCGGTTTCGGTGAAAGAACAGCGTGAGCGGTCGGAAGAAATGCTGGCGCTGGTCGGTTTCGCCAAGCCTGGCCGGGTGTTCGACATGTATCCGTTCGAGCTGTCTGGCGGCATGCGTCAACGCGCAATGATCGCGATGGCCTTGATCTGCAGCCCCTCATTGCTGATCGCGGATGAACCCACGACCGCTTTGGATGTCACAATTCAGGCGCAAATCCTGACCCTGCTGCGCGACCTGCAACAACGTCTGGGCATGGCGATTTTGCTGATCACCCATGATCTTGGAGTGGTTGCAAATGTCAGTGACGAAGTCGTCGTGCTGTATCAGGGCCGCATTATGGAATCCGGTCCGGTGGACGATATTTTCCGCCGTCCGCAGCACCCCTACCTGAAAGGTCTGATGGCCGCGATTCCGCACTTTGGTCTGGTGAAGGGCGAACGTTTGCACCCGCTGCGCGACATTCAGATCAACCATGACAAGCTGATCGAGGCGATTGGCGTCGAAAAGCCAGACACGAAAACCGCCCCGCCCGAGGTGCTTTTGTCGGTCCGCAACCTGTCAAAAACCTACCAGACCCGGGATCAGGCGTGGGCGATGCGCAAATCTGCGGTCAAACTGGCGCCTGCGGTCGACGGTGTCAGCTTTGACATCAAACGGGGTGAATGCCTTGGTCTGGTCGGCGAAAGCGGGTCTGGCAAAACCACGGTCAGCAAGATTCTGATGCGGGCTGTCACGCCCGATACAGGCACTGTCATCTATGACGACGGCTCTGGCCCTGTTGATGTGCTAAGCGCCAAGGGGGATGATCTGCAACGCCTGCGCACCCAGATTCAGATGGTGTTTCAAGACCCCGTGGCGTCCTTGTCGCCCCGCATGACGGTGGGCAACATCCTGTCCGAACCGCTGGACATCCATGGCCGCGGCACCCCATCCCAGCGCCGCGACACCGTCGATGCCTTGCTGTCAGCCATCGGGCTTGGCCAATCGTCGCGCCACCGCTATCCGCACAGCTTTTCGGGTGGCCAACGCCAGCGCATCGGCATCGCACGGGCGTTGGCATTGGCTCCCGGGCTGATCGTATGTGACGAGCCTGTTTCGGCACTGGATGTGTCGGTGCAGGCGCAAATCCTCAATCTTTTGAAAGATTTGCAGAAAGACCTTGGGCTGACCTATCTGTTCATCTCGCACAATCTGGCGGTGGTCGACTATATGGCCGACCGCGTTGCCGTGATGTGGGCGGGCCGGATTGTCGAAATGGCCCCGCGTGAAACCATCATGACCGCCCCGGTGCATCCTTATACCCGTGCCCTGCTGGCCGCTGTGCCCTATCCCGATCTGGACCGCCGTCTGGATTTTGCCAGCCTGAACGGCAGTTCTGTCCTGACCAGTGCAACCTGGGCCCCCGCCTTCCGGGCCGAACCTGATGCCCAAAGTGATCTTGCCCCGCTTGATCTTGGCGATGGCCATTTCGTGCTGGCCCGCAAATCCGCAGATAGAAATGATCTGAAACCATGATCCCGCGCCAAACGCTTTCCCGACGCACCGCGCTGACCCTGCTCGCCTCAGCGGCACTGCCGCGCATCAGCTTTGCTGACACGCCCGTGGCGACCGCCGAAGCGCCGACAGGCGACCTGCCACCCTTGCACGAACGCCTGCCCCTTAACCCCCGCGTGATTGATCTGCCCGCAATCGGGCGCACCACCGGGCGCTACAGCGGCGACATGCGCATGCTGATCAGCGGCCAGCGCGATATACGCCTGATCCCGATCTACAGCTATTCCCGGCTGGTCGGTTATGACGGCAAGCTGCAATTGGTCCCCGACATTCTGGCAGGATATGAGGCGGTTGAAGACCGCATCTACACTTTGCATCTGCGCGAGGGGCATCGCTGGTCAGATGGCAACCCGTTCACGGCAGACGATTTTCAGTATGCCTGGCACGACATGATGAACAATCCCGAATTGTACCGCGGTGGCCCGCCGGTTGATCTGATCGCTGACGGCAAAATGGTTGAGTTCAGCGTCATCGACCCCATGACCGTGCGCTACACCTTCGCCAGCCC